>CAZKZS010000314.1:0-6066 GCA_964557285.1 uncultured Anaerolineae bacterium
GTGCGTGTTTTGACCGGACACACAGGCGTCGTCCGGCAGGCTGCCCGTCTCGGCAGCGACCATCTGCTTTCCGCTTCCTTTGATAAAACCCTGCGCCTCTGGAATCTTACAACTGGCGAAACCGAACGGATTTTTGAAGGGCATACCTCGGCGGTGCGGGTGATTTTGCCTCTGGATTTTCCTTATGTGCTGTCCGGCTCAGAAGATGAAACCATGCGGCTGTGGAATCTGAAGTCGGGACAGGAAGAACGGGTCATTACCGGACACACAGAATGGGTTAACGGAATCATTCGCACCGATAACTCCCATGTGCTTTCCGGTTCAGGGGATTACACGCTGCGGCTGTGGAATATTCACACCTGGGAAACTGAACGGATTTTTGAAGGGCATACCCACTGGATTGCGGGGGTCGCCTATGTAGATAGCCGCCGCGCCCTGTCTGCGGGGTCGGATACCGATATTCGTTTGTGGGATTTAAACACAGGTCAGACCCTGCAACTTTACCGTGACCATCATGAAGCGGTGCGCTGTGCGGTATGTTTTAACAATCAATACGTGATTTCCGCGTCTTTTGATAAAACCCTGCGCCTGTGGGAACTGGAAACCGGAAAATGTCTGGCCGTTCACCCCATGCCGGACGTACCGTTAACGATTGAAGTGCTTGACCTTTCAAAAATCGCGGTGGGGGATGAGACAGGCAAAATTCACCTGATGTCTGTTATTCCGTAAGGGAAATTTTTACAATGTGGGAAGCCTCAAACCGTGCAGCAATAGCCGCCAGGGATAACCCCAAAAGCGGGTGAACAAAATCCGGCGCGATTTCAGCGAGTGGCAGCGCGACATGGGCAAACCGCAAAATATCCTCATCTGGCACACACCAGGGTTTTGACCCATAGTGAAACGTCAATTTTCCCCACAGGGAAATATCAAGGTCAATCGTGCGGGGCGCATTTTTGTTATCGGGGTCACGCCGCCGGTTTAACTGCTTTTCAATGCCTGCCAGCACCTGCATTTTGAAGGCTTCCGGCGTCAGCGCCGTTTGGATTTTGACGGCCATATTTAAAAAATCGGGCTGGTCGGTAAAACCCTGCGGCGGGGTGCGGTAGATAGAGGAAACCGCCAGCACCAAACACCCCTCCCGCAGCAGTTGAACCGCCCGACGTAAATTTTTCTCCGGTTCAATATTTGACCCCAGAGAAATATACACATCCTCAGTAGACATATTGTTCTTCGAGTTCTTCTCGTATCCGTAAATAGCTGTCGTAGCGCTGCGGACTGATGTCACCCCGGTCTACCGCTTCTCGCACCGCGCAGCCCGGTTCATGGTGATGCGTACAGTCGGCAAAGCGGCAGTTTTCCACAAAGGGACGAATTTCACGGAAGTAGGAATCAAGTTCGTGAGGTTCAATATCCCAGGGGGCAAGCGAACGAATCCCCGGCGTATCAGCCACATACCCCCCTATTTCCAACGGAATCAACTGGCTAAAGCGCGTCGTGTGGCGGCCTTTCTGGGTAGCCTGGCTGATATGAGAGGTTTCCAGCTTCAATCCTGGCTGGATAACGTTCAGCAGGCTGCTTTTGCCAACCCCTGACGGGCCAGTAAAGACCGATATTTTGTCTTTTAACAGGTCACGCAGGGCGTCAATGCCGATGTGTGTTTTTGCACTCACATACACCACCGTGTACCCGATGGATTCATATACCTGAAACAGGGACTGGGCATCCTCAACCAGGTCAATTTTATTGACGCAGATGGCAATAGACGGGATACGCCCTTTTTCGGCGGCCACCAGCAGACGGTCTAACATACGGGGCTGCGGTTGCGGCTGTGCGGCGGCCATCACAAACACGGTCTGGTCGCAGTTCGCAATCATAATTTGTTCTTTTTCGGCGGAAGTGCCAACGGCGGAGGAGGGGTCAACACGGGAGAGGATAGTTTGGCGTTCCAGAACCTCTACAATTGTGCCTTTATCATCCTCCTCATGCCGTTCAATCACCACGTAATCGCCCAGAGCCACCAGGTCGCTGGTCAGTTCATCGGTATCTTTCAACCGCCCCGCCACCTGGCACATCACCGTATCAAAAGCCGTTTTTACCCAGTAGAAGCCACTTTGTGTCCTCACCACTAATCCGCTATTTTCGCTAAAAGTTACAGTCACACAGGAACTCTCCTCTTGCCTATTCGCTGATTTTAATTATATTGAAAACCCTGCAATGGAAAATGAGAAGTCAGAAAGTTTGGGCAATGGCAACAATCGCGGTCATTCAAAGTCATTTTTCTGTCCTGAACGAAGAACTCCGGCGGCTGACCGGATTTTCTAAACAGGTGTATCAAAAATTTTTTGAGGTGCTGGTCGAAGAAAGTGGGCATACCGTTCACACGGCCAAATCAATTGAGGACTATCAGCAGAAAGGGTATGCCAGACCAGACATCATCATCTGTGTCCCGTTCCCTGAAATTGGCAATCCTGCCCCCGGTTTTGCGGAAATCAAACGTTTTCAGGAAACCTTTGGCGACATTCCCCTGATTGTCTGGTCAACCCGCAGCGAAGAAGCCATCCGAAACGGGGTGCTGGAAGATTACGGCGCGAAAGCCTACTATCAGGGAACGCTGCTCGAAGCCCCCGATGATTTTGCCGATATGGTGTTAAAATATACCTGATATGACACGACGACCTCAACAGGGAACAGCGCTGGCGGGTTTTTTCCTGGCCTGTGTTGGCTGGCTTGGCCTATTTTTCCTCATTCGTGCCGTTGTCCCGCGTGCGGGTGCGCGGTGGATGTTTTTTGTGCTGCTGTATGTGGCAGTCGCAGGAACGGTGATTCCACTGGCGAAATTTTTAAATGAACGCTTTCGTGGCAGATACCCCGAACCGCCGGATTGGGTGTCCGTGCGGCAGGGTTTATGGGTGGGGCTGTACGCCGCTACCTGTGTCTGGCTGCAAATTCCCCGCGTGTTAAACCTGACCATCGCCTTTTTTCTGGCGCTGAGCTTAATAGTGATTGAAATTTTCTTGCGTCTGCGCGAACGCAGTTTATACGGGTATTAGGGAGCAAATCAACGTGCCTTTTGAACTGGAAAGCGAACATCTGGATGGGGCCATTAAAGTCATTGTTCCCAGGGTATTTCCCGATGATCGCGGATTTTTCATGGAAACCTACCGCCAGGATGCCTTTACCGGATTCGGTATCCCCTATCAGTTTGTGCAGGATAACCATTCGCGCTCAGTCCGGGGGGTGATTCGTGGGCTGCATTTTCAATGGGATGCACCTCTAGCAAAACTGATGCGTGTAACCATTGGTTCGGTTTTTCTGGTAGCGGTAGATATTCGGAAGGGGTCGCCGACGCTGGGGCAGTGGTTTGGGCTGGAGGTTTCCGCCGAAAACAAACGGCAGGTCTTTGCGCCCCCCGGTTTTGCACGCGGATTTTGTGTGCTATCTGAGGTGGCAGAATTACAATACAAATGTACCGCCCTCTACAATCCGCGCGGAGAGGGCGGTATTTTGTGGAATGACCCCGAAATAGGGATACAATGGCCTGCGGATGACCCGATTCTTTCTGAAAAAGATAAAAAAGCCTGGTCACTGCGCGAATGGCTGGATTTGGATTTTTCCAACCATTTCACTTATCCCTAAAAACGGCTATCGGGTAAACGCAGCGCGTCCCCAGTAGCCTTCTGAACCAACGACGGTGACATATTGGACGGAAGCCGCCCCTAAATTGGTCGGCACAAACGTGGCTGATAGGTTGCCGTTGGCGTCCGTATTGCTGCTAAACCGGATTCCGCCGCTAAAATCGGTAGGTGATGCCGCCACATACACATCAAAACGAGAATTTGCCGGAAACCCCGAACTGCTGACCGTAAGCTGACTGGTCTGAGCGTTAAAACTGGCCGCAACGGTGCGGTAAAAGGGCGACCCGATAATCACCGTTCCAGTAGGGGGAGTCGTAATCGGCCCACCTGTGCCATACTGCGGATTCGGGGCGGGGGGATTGTTTGGAATACACACCACTGTACCAGCCGGAACATAATTCGGGTTACTAATCCGATTCGCAGCCAGCAGTTGATCCCATGTTAACCCATAAATCAAGCCGATTCTGAACAGATTTTCCCCCCGTTGAACCGTATGCAGCACCCGGCAGTTTTGTCCTGTAATCACCTGTCCGGTGGGAGGCGTTCCAGTAGTGGGGCCGCCTGTCGCGCTGGTTCTGGGAACACACAGCACCCATCCCGCCTGAATATAATTCGGGTCGGCTAAGTTGTTGGCGGCGGCCAGTTGATTCCACGTCAGGTTATAAATCCGCCCAATCGCCCGCAAATCCTCACCCCGGCGCACCGTATGGAACGCACGGCAGGTTGAACCTGTCACCTGTCCGGTAGAGGGAGTTCCGGTAGTGGGGCCGCCTGTGCCAAACGGAATACACAGCACCGTTCCCGCCTGAATATAATTAGGATTAGCGAGACTGTTCGCGGCTACAAGCTGATCCCAGGTCAGGTTGTACCGCAGCCCGATACTGTACAGGTTTTCGCCGCGCTGAACCGTATGGAAAGTGCTGCAACCGGATTGTGCTGCGGCAGCAGTGGGAATAAAGGTCGCAAGAATGAGGATTAAAATGAGGCTCAAATAACGAGCAATTTTCATGTTTTCTTCTCCGCATGTTCTACTATTATGATATGCAAGGCGGCAAATGCACACAATGTTGACGAAAAAGCTATTCATCCTGCTCACTTTAATCCTAGCCCTTTATGGTGTCATTCCGCAAAATTTGCGTGCGGCACAGTCACTTAGCGGCCATTTGCTGATTCGCATCGTTGAACCGGGTGCGACTCAAAATGCCAGCCGTCTTTTTCTGGCGGACGCCGCCAGTGGCAGCCTATCCGAACTGCTGGTAGAAGATAAAAGCATCACCGCGCCCTGGTTTGGCTGGTCACCGGACGGTCAAACACTGGCCTATCTTGCTCCGGCGCGGCGCGGCATCAATGATGAGTTGTGGCTGGGGAACGCGAACGGGTCCAATTTGCGAACCCCGTTTTTAAATGAAGGCCAGCAGACCCCCGTAGCCGCCGCGTGGAATCCCACCTTTAACATTGTGGCCGTCGCTACTGTGAGTCAGGAAACGCGGGACGGGTTATTTCTGGTCAACGCAGCCAACGACAATATTGTTTTTCTGGCGGAAGAAACCTTTTCGCAAACGCCACTTCTGGACTGGTCACGCGATTCCTATAAACTGGCCTACAGCACCGCCGACAATGCCCTCAAAATCATCAACACGGCTGACCGCGCCCTGTATATTGCTAAAAATCCAGATTCTTCGATTCCCGTGCTGCCGCCGTATTTTGTGACGGGCTGGACGGCCAACGATTCTCAATACCTGTGGACAGATGACCGCTATCAGACCCTGCAACCGCTGCAAACCGACCTAGACCCGTTTGAGGTGCGGCTGTTTGCGGACGGAAACCGCCTGCTCTCTTTTGATGGGCAGACGTTTACCCAGGTCAATCCGAATACAGGCCGCATAGTAACCCAGGAGGATATTCCGGCGGGCTGGCGGGTCGAAGATTATGGGATTGCAGAGGATAGAACACTGTTTTTAAATGTCCTTCAGGCCGACTCCATGCAGTGTTACCGATGGGATGGCACGGAATGGCTGGCCTTAAAACAGGCGCTTGGCGGCTCGTGGACACATACACGCTGCGTCGTACTGGCAGGTGGCACGCATGTTGCCATGATCGGCACACTTGCGCCAGAGGCATGGGAACGACTGCCCGAAAACAGCCTGTTTACCCTGTATATCTCCCCCATAGATTTATCGGAACTGGTCAAAATCAGTGAAAATTACGCGGGCTTTGAACTTGCCCCAATAGGGTTTTCACCCCGCCGGAAGCAGGCCGTTTTTCAGGAAGGGCAGGAATTGGTGATTTATAACTTGCTAGGGCAGCGTGTCAGGCTGGCGACCCTGCAAGACTTGGACCTCACCAGCCCCTTTGTGCAGTATACCTTTCGCTGGCAGCCCTAACCGAATTTTTGCGGCTCTGGTGTTGATTGCGGCTGCGGCACGGGCAG
>CAZKZS010000315.1:0-6044 GCA_964557285.1 uncultured Anaerolineae bacterium
GTGGCATCCATACCACTACGCTGGTGATTTCTCGTTCCATTATTATTCCTGATGTGGATATTCTGGAACTGGCTTTTGAAGCCAACCTGCCGATGGATGGGTTGGACTGTGGGCCGGTGAATAATCACAGCCAATGGCTGCTGATTCATGGCGATTCGCGGATTACCCTCCGCCCCAATCTGGATACAACCCCGCCCGATCTGGTTTCGGTAGGGGACGCGGTTTTTGTTCAAAATTCGCTGACTGACCCGACTCCAGTGGCGGTGGTGCTTCCTGACGAGCCGGATTCGGTAGCGCTAACGGCGGCGGCCAATGTCATCGGCAGGCTGGGGTTAAACGCGGGTGCGGAACATTATCCGGTATCGGTTTATTCAGCGAGTCAGGTGACGGAAGCCATCAAACAGCAGTCGAATCTGGTGGTGGTGGGAACAGCCGTTGACAATGACCTGATTGATGAACTGGTGGAGGTTTTACCTGCGCCCCTCCGTGCATTTCAATATTTTGATGAGTCGGGTGTTGTCATTCCCCGGACGCATGGGGTGGTACAGCTTTTTAACTCCCCCTGGAATCCGGCCAACCATGTGCTGCTCATTTCGGCAAGCGGCCCGGACGGGCTGGCGCTGGCCGGACAAGCCTTTTCGGATGGCAACACGGTTGCCCTGATGAATGGGTCGTTTGAAATTGTGGATTCACTGGCGCAGTCCCCCGTCCTAACGCTGCATCTGCCCTGGAGCGAACCTGTGACTACCTTTGCCGCGTTAGGGTTTTCAGACCGTAACTTCGACGGCATGGACATGAACAGCATGATTTTTAACGTCCCACGTCCCCCTGGATTAATTTTAAACGAGGGGAAAGTTGCCCTCCACATGGCTTTTAGCAAAAATCTGGTGGATACGGGCGCTTACTTTGATGTCTATGTCAATAACATTTTTATGGGGACGATTGAAACGGCAGGCGCGCGCGATTTGTGGGTCGAGTTTCCGCTTCCGGCTAACCAGCTAAACCAAACACCGGATGGCCGACGCCCGCGTTCCTGGCGGTTTGACATTCAGCTTGCGACGGATATTTCGACCAGCAGTGGTTGTGAGCAGCAGGTCAGTTCGTGGACGAAAATTTACGCTGACTCCTATTTCACCACGACAAATGCATTGGGCGATTTACCGGATTTGCAGCTTTTCCCCTATCCGTTTGTGTTGCCGGGGGCAGTTGACCCCACGCCGATTGTAATTGTTGTACCGAACAACCCCACGCCGGAAGAACTTCAGGTTGCTTTTGGCGCGGCGACCACCGTCGGGGCGTTTTCGCGTGACCGATTCGACCTGAGTCTGGTCACAAATGATGAACTTTCCAGGGAGAAACGTAACAACGCGCATCTCATTGTGGTAGGGACGGTAGAACGGCAGCCTTTGATTGATGAACTCACCGACAATCAGTTTTATGAGATTGGCAGTGGGGTCTACCAATCGCTGGATAAAAATGAAGTCGGTTTTGTGCATCAGATTACCTCTCCCTGGAATGAAGATAGGGTAGTGATGTTTTTGTATGCCAATTCTGAGGAGGGGCTGCTGGAAGCTGGAAAAGCCCTGTATCTGGCGAATCCACTGGTTGAGCAGCCGGGGTCGGCTGCGCTGGTACGGATTGATGGGGATACCCCACCCGTGATTATTTATCGGGAACTGCCCTTTGACATCAATCCGCCGCAGCCAACAGCCACCCAGGAAGCCACTGCTTCCGTTACGGAAACTCCTCCGCCGCCAGTGGTGGTCACGGCAACACCCGCCGCCACAGAAATTTTGCCCAGCGCAACGCCGACATTTATTTCGCCTTTTGCGGTGACGCCGACGATAGTTGCACCGACGACGGTCGGCAGTTTACCCGTTACGCCGCAGGCAACCCCTACTGAAATTGCTCAACTTGCCCCCTATCCAGTTGCTGAAGAAACCGCAGAGCCGGAACGCAGTAAGGGTATGATTCCGGTCGCCATTATCGGGTTTTTGCTGGCAACAACGGCGGCGGCGGGCGGTTATACGTGGTTTCGCTCGTGACTTTTCAGGGGATGATTGACCCCCATGAGGGCAGGCATCGCTCACGAGGTTCGCTTGTTCCTGCCCCTACAGTTTGCCCCTCAACCCAGAAACGGGGGAGGGGCGGGTAAATCAGCGAATCGGTAGGGGCGGGAACAAGTTCGCATAAGCGAACGATGCCCGCCCATTAGAATGCAGGTCTTAGCACCTCCCTTTGCGTATCCATCCAATGAACTTTATAAGGTGAGTATGTCTGTCAGGCGTAAAATTGTATCGCTTCTCTTTTTAATCCCTGCCTTTTGCATCAATTCGTATCTGGCGCTGCACTTTTATTGTCTGGATTGTTATCCAGTGCTGGCACAGGCCAATAATATCGCTCACTGGCTGCTGCTGGCGGGGGTACTGCTGCTGATTACCGGCGCGGTTCTCCGGCTGGCGTACCCATCCCTGATTCTGCTGCTGCCCGGTGCGCTGGTGTTTATCTTCTGGTTTCTACCTGATTTACTGCCCGAATTTCCCAATTCCGATGATCAGGACGGGTATGTTTTTACCGCCGCTACTTACAACACTGGCGATGAATATGGCGACGCACGGGAAAAAATGAAAATGATTGAGGATTTGGATGCGGACATGGTTGCGCTGTTTGAATACAGCAGTTCACTCCGCAGCCTGGTCGAAGCCGGACTTGCCGATGAATATCCTTATCAGTATCAGTATCCGGCGAGCTACGATGGGGAATATAAACAATTTGGCTTTCTCAGCCGTTATCCGATTATCAGCCCGCCAGACCGAATCCCCTATCCTCTAACGCCGCAAAATTACCAGCGCAGACGGTATATGCGGCTGGTCGTGGATATGAATGGGCAGCCCGTATCGGTATATTTGTTCCATCCGGTGCGTCCGCCGTTTGAACTGGGCAGCCGCTACGACGACAGCCGCCTGCGTGAAAATTTTGAGATGCTGCTGGCGGAACTGAACGACGAGGTGAATCCGACGCTGGTGCTGTGCGACTGTAATTTTACGCCGCGTTCGCGTCAGTACGGGGAACTGGATGATGTGCTGTTCGACAGCTTCGCCGAAAAGGGCTGGGGGTTTGGCCTGACGAGTTCGGGTCTGATGGGCGCAGGCTACGATTTTAAAATTCCCCTGGTGCGGGTGGATTACCTCTGGCACGACATTGCCATTGAAGTCATGGATATTGAAACACGGGGCAGACTCGGCCCCTCAGACCATATTCCCGTCTGGGGGCGCTTCCAGTTGAACCAATTTATCCAGCAGTAGCCACCTGCTTGCGTTCGTTCACCACTAAAATGAGCAGGCTGATCACCAGCCGCAGCGCTCCCGCGATCATCAGGGCGTAAGTTGCGCCCTGAAGTTCCCATTTCGGGATAAAAATCACAGACGCTAAAAATGTGCCAATGGCCGTCAGCACTACCATAAACAACTCCAGTTTAAAGTAGCCGATGGCCGTAAATACATATCCCAGCAGCGACCCCACGTAGGTAATTCCGGCGGCAATCATCAGCCAGACAAATAAATCGGTGTATTTGGCATATTCCGCGCCGTAAAAAAAGCGCAAAATGGGTTCACCCATAATCAGCGCGGCCACCGGAGCAGCCGCCCCCATCGCGGAAATTAATCCCATTTGGGAAAGCAGCAGTTTATAAAATGCCTGCCGATTGCCCTTTTTATAATAGGAGGCCATTTTGGGGGTAGAAGCCTGTCCAATCGCCATCACCAGCAGGTTGCCGATGGTTATAAAGTAGGCCATGGACGAAAAAATCCCCAGTTCAAACTCACCCATCGAACGCTCAATCAGATAACGCGGGATGTTGGGAGTCAGGGAAGTTAAAAAGGCGGCGATTCCCAGGGGGAAGGTCATCACAGTAAGCTGCCTTAAAGTATCCTGATTCCAGCGCGGCACAATGCTGTCTTTCACCCGTGAAGCAGTATTTTGCAGGATAAATCGGCCTGCTTTCAGGTCGTAGGGCGCTAAGCTGATAATCCAGGACAGGGCAAACGCGGCAGACGCCAGCACAATATCTCCGGTCAGCGCCATCACCAGCCCAAGCGCCACAAAGCCCAAAAATCCGCGCCGGATGGTCGAAAAAGCGACCAGATTCATGCGTTCGCGCTGCTGGAACAGCCCATAAAACGTATCGCTGATCCCTTCCGCGCTTTTGGCGATGCCAACCATCAAAATGACGAGCGCTGTTTCCAGACGGTAGCCTACTACAACAGTCACGGCAGCAATGACAATCAGCCCGACTCCCGTCATGATCCAGCGCAGGGCAATATAATCGCGGAATAGATAATCCTGATGGGTATCCGACGCCTGTACCAGCCGCAGCCGCAGACTGGCAAACAGGATAATCGGGGCGGTCACGGCGAATCCGAGCGTGAACTGGCCGACCATTTCCGGCGTTCCCATCTGTGCCAGCACGACAATCATGCCCCACTGGAAAGCCGAATACAGGACATTCCCGATGAATACCCAGGAAATATTCGCGCCGAGAGACATCGGCTTTAAGGCCGGAGCTTCTACTTTTTCTACCGTTTGATCTGTGGTCATAGGATTTTCTTATCCCCTACAGGCGTTATTTTCCGTCTTAATTGAATCATTTTGCATGAGTATTTCATTAATGTTACGCGAGTTGGAATTGGCTGCATAGACCAGAAGCGGCAAATGTTTTAAGATGAGAACATACGAACACTTCTTCCGAATTTATCACTTCTAAAACGAGGAAATGAATATGTCAGTTCTGGTTCCCATGTCGTCCCCTGAAATCACACCGGAGGATATTCAGGCGGTGAATGAGGTGCTGCATACCCATTCGCTCAGTATTGGCCCCCGCATTGTCCAGTTTGAGGAAGCGCTTGCCCGTTATGTGGGAACGAGTTACGCGGTGGGCGTGAACTCCGGCACCAGTGGCCTGCATATGGCGGTCATCGCTGCCGGATTAAAAGATGGAGATGAAGTTATTACGACCTCCTTTAGTTTTGTGGCATCAGCCAACTGTATGTTGTATGAACGTGCTAAACCTGTTTTTGTCGATATTGACCCTGTAAGCAATAACATCGACCCCAATGCTATTGAAGCCGCTATTACAGACCGCACAAAGGCGATTCTGGTGGTTCATGCGTTTGGGCAGCCCGCCGACATGGACCCGATTCTGGAAATCGCCCGCAAACACAATTTGACGGTGATTGAAGATGCCTGTGAAGCGCTAGGCGCACATTACAAAGGCAAACCCGTTGGTACATTCGCGGACGCTGCCGTTTTTGCTTTTTACCCCAACAAACAAATCACCACAGGCGAAGGTGGCATGTTGGTGACGGACCGCAGCGATTGGGATGCGGTATTCCGCAGTTTGCGGAATCAGGGGCGGGATGTATTTGATGCCTGGCTCAACCATTCCCGACTCGGCTACAACTACCGTCTGGATGAAATGAGTGCCGCGCTGGGACTGTCGCAGTTAAAACGCATTGATTCTATTCTGGACAGACGCGCTCAGGTGGCGGAATGGTACAACGAACGCATAGCCGAAATTCCCGAACTGCAACCCATTACCGTGATGGATACGACCACGCGCATGAGCTGGTTTATTTATGTGGTGCGCTGCGGGCAGGGCATCAACCGTGATCGTCTGATGGTGGCGCTTCAGGACAGGGGAATCCCATCGCGGCCCTATTTTATGCCGATTCACCTTCAGTCCTTTTACCGCGATAATTTTGGCTGGAAGCGGGGAGATTTACCCCACACCGAAATGGCCGGAGATGTTTCGCTGGCCGTGCCATTTTCAACCATCATGACCGAAGCGCAGATCGATCTGGTGTGCGAAAAACTGCGCGACTGTCTGCATAACGATTGGGAAACCATCCGCGCAGAAGCCAAATACGCAGTATAGCGATTGGGTAGGGACAGGAACAAACGAAGTGATGCTCGTCCCTATTGTATCCCCCTCCCCCCGCGCAGCGTGGGAGAGGGGAAAGGGGTGAGGGGCATCTTTATACCCTTAA
>CAZKZS010000316.1:0-6032 GCA_964557285.1 uncultured Anaerolineae bacterium
GACATCTCCAATATGCTGCGGATTTATTTTACGGGGCAGGGATATGATGTGCAGGTCGCGCCGCGTGGGGGAGATGCGCTGTTGATGACACGCAAGCAGCTTCCGCAGTTAATTGTGCTGGATATTATGCTGCCGGATATGAACGGCTTTGATGTGTGCCGGGAACTGCGAACGACGACTCGCACCAGCCATATTCCTATCATCTTCCTGACGCAGAAAGACGAACGTTCCGACAGAATCGCCGGATTAGAACTGGGCGCGGACGATTACATCACCAAACCGTTTGATATAGAGGAACTCAAGCTACGGGTTAAAAATCAGATTGAACGGGCTGAACGTGAACAGTCTACCGACCCCAGTACCAACCTGCCCACCAGCCAGCTTATTGAAGATAAACTGCGCCAGCTTGTCATGGAAAATTCAAACTGGACGTATATTGATGCCAAGATTATGAACAGTGACCCGTTCCGTGAGGTGTACGGGTTTGTGGCCTGGACGGAAGTCCTGCGTTTTACGGCGCTGCTGATGGGCGAAATTGTAGATAATTATGGCACTCCCAATGATTTTCTGGGACACCCCGGTAACGACAACTTTATCCTGGTCACGTACTCTGCCAAACCGAAAGAAATGGAAGAAGCGCTGGTCGCCAAATTTAATCAGGAAGTGCAGCAGCACTATTCTTTTATTGACCGGGAACGTGGAAAGATTATTCACACTGGCGAAGAAAAGCCCCTCATGATGCTGGCAACGGGTTCAGTCTCTAACCTCAACCAGCGATATTCTGATATTCGGGAAATTACCGAACTGGCGGCAGAAGTCCGGCGGCGCGGCGGCAGAAGTGAGGTCGGGAAAATTGAAACATCCTGGTGAGGATAGCGGGCGATGGTATCCATTGTTGTTTTATTAGGATTGGGGCTGCTGGTTCTTGCCTATCTGTTTTTTCTGGTCAGGGAACTTCGGTCTACCCGTCAGTTTGTGGTTGACCCCCCGAAAAAACCCTTTGTGCCAGTACATTTAGTGGATGATACAAGCGCGGTGATTGTCTCCGAAGAACGGGGACATCTTGTTTATATGAATGACCACGCGCGGCGGCTGTTTGGGATGAACGGTGAAACGCCTAATCTCAGCCTGCTGGCGCGGAAAGTCCAGCCGCCGGATACCTTTCGGGATATTTTTGCTGCGGAGGGGCTGGCAAGTTTCCGGGTAGGTAAAGCCCAGGTAGAAGCCACTTCCCACGCCATTCCGACGGATACAGGCCGTCGGATGGTCGTGGTCATGAAAGAAAAGCAGGACGCCCCTGCGAGTAAATATGACCCGATAGAAGCGGTCAATATCATCGGCGAAATGAGCCTTATTCTGGCCGAATCGCGTGACCTTGAAGATACCCTGAGCGCGATTTTGCATCGGATGGCGGCGCTGCTTCCTTACGACAATGCTGAAGTGAATTACTGGTATCCTGACCAGTTTTTGCTGCGGCCTCTGGTTCGCCTGGGCGAAGTGGGGTATGCGGCAGCACTGGAAAAAGCAGGCGGCATGTATCGGCTGGATGAAGGCTACACGGGCTGGATAGCCCGCTACCGCCAGCCGGTGATTGTGAGCGATGCTGAAATTCGGGAAGAAACCCGCCCCAAAATTGAAGACTATCCGTTTCGTAGTTATATAGGTGTACCCCTGCAAATCGGGGAACGCTTTTTAGGCACGCTGGAGCTTGCCAGCCGCATGGCTCATGCCTTCGATTTTGAAGACCTGACCCTATTACAGACCCTGGCCGGACAAGTGGCGGTTGCCATTGAAAGCTCTCGGCTGTACCGCGAACAAAGTTCCCGTGTAGCTGAACTCAGCGGCTTGCAGCAAATCGCGCAGGCGATGACGGTCTTAACCGAATCGCCCAAATTGTTTCAACACCTGAACACCAGCATTGCGAATATGGTGGGTGTTGAAATGTGCGGGGTGATGCTCTTAAATGAGGATGGCAGATTTCTGGTTGGGCAGCGCCCCCTGTACGGCATCGTTGACCCGATGGCGCCTTACTGCAAATTGGATGTCACCCCTGGGTCACGGGGTTACACCCTCTGGCAGGAGCATGACTGGTGGTACACCAACGACGCTTATCAGGATACGATGATTGAGCAGCTTGGCATCACAACCCTGGTCAATACCGGACGAATGCACTCCATTGCCATTGTGCCGATGTTGGTCGGCAGCCAGCGCATTGGGGCGGTGTTGGTGGCGAATCCGCGCAGTGGACGCGGCTTCAGTGATGATGATATGCGGCTGCTGAGCGCATTTTCTTCTCAGGTGGCGATTGTGGTAGAAAATGCCCGCCTGTATGGGGAAGAACAGCGCCGCGTCGAAGAACTGGCGGGCTTACAGCAGATTGCCCAGGCGGTTGAACTGCTGCATGAACCCGCTGAATTGTACCACCAGATTTCAGCCCGCATTGCCAGCCTGACTCAGGCACAAAAATGCGGCCTGTTTCTCTATGATGCCAGTAGAAGTGTATTAATCAGCCAGTCCGGTTTTTATGGCTACGAAGGCGATTCGCCGGATTACGTGCTGGCAGTAGAAGGTCTGGTCGCTGAGGTATGGGACAATAGAAATTACTGGTATCACAATAATCTGCTCAACGACCCTCAGATTGTGCGGTCTGAACTGGGCAAACTGGCGGCCGATCTTGAAGTCAAAAAAATGGCGGTGGCTGTGCTTCAGGTGGGACGCGAGCGTCTGGGCCTGGTCATGGTTGCCAACGACTCGGATGGGCATGATTTTGATGAGGAGGAAGCCCGCCTGCTGACCCTGTTTGCAGGACAGGCAGCAGTCCTGATTAACAACGCCAGTCTATACTCAGAAACCCGCCGCCGTGCCGTCGAAGCCGATGGGCTGCGAAAAATCGCGGAAATTGTGTCGGGGGCGGTGCAGTTCGATGACATTATTCAGCAGATGCTGGCGGAAACAACGGCGCTTATTAACTGTGAAATGGCCGCGCTGGGGCTGCTGGATGGGGAAAAAGGCGGGCTGGTCTATGAACCTGCTTATATTTACGGCAGAAGTTTGAGCCAGGCGTACCGTCTGGATATTTTTAGCCCCGGTTTTGCGGAAAGTGTGGTGCTGTCGCGCCGCCCCTTCCGTTCGGATAATGTCAACCGTGATAAACGGATGCTGTCTGTGTATCGGGGCATGGCCGAAGAACTGCGTTTAACCAGTGTGCTGACCATTCCGGTTGTGTTTCAGAATCGAATCATCGGGGAACTATCGGTCGGCAATAAACATGAAGGGGTCTTCAGCGATAACGATGAGTCCCTGCTGCACGCAGTTGCCGCGCAGATTGCTTCGGCGGTAGAGCGCACCCGATTGTATCAGGCGACGGACAAAGACCTGCGGAAGCGGGTCGATGAACTGAACGCGCTGGATCGGGTCAGCATCAATCTATCCGAAAGCCTTGATCTGGATCGGATTCTGGAAATTGTCCGCAGCGAAGTGTTGCAGGGAACTTCTGCCGATGTTGTCAGCGTTTTGCTGCTGGCGCCCCCGTCAGAGTGGTACGATGTCAATCGCCCCCTGGTGGAACAGCGTGTAGGGGGAAATGACGTTTTTCCAGCACGCACTTTCGCCCCAATTGAGGAGCAAAGTTGGAAGGAAAAACGAACCCTCCTCATCAGCGACTATCTGGGGTCTGACCTTAAAGCTATGCCCGAAAATGCACGGGCAGCGCTGGTTGAACCCATCATCATTGAAGGGGAATACGCCGGACTAATTCATGCGGCGGGCAAAACACCGGATGCTTTTGGGGGAACGCTGCGTGAATTTGTGGCGCGGGTTGCTAAACAGTCGGCGCTGGCCGTCGCCAATGCCCGCCGCTACCGTGACCAGATTCGCATGAACGAAATCTTACGCGGGCGTGCCGACCAGTTGAGCAAAATTTACACCCTGGGCGAAATGATTCGTGAAGGGGCAACCCTGGAAGGGGTGCTGAATGATCTGGCGCGGACGCTGGCACAAACTGTCGGTTTCCGGGTCGTTCTGATTAATGTGCGGGAGAAAAATACCGATAATTTCCGCCGTTTAGCTCAATATGGGTTGTCGTCGGAAGCGTTCCAGGAAGCCCGCCAGGTTGTCCCAACCCTGGATAAAATTCAAAAATTACTGCGGGAACGCTGGAAAATGGGCAGCGCCTATTTTCTGCCGGCAGAGTACAAAGAGGAATGGCTGTTTGAGGGCTTAAGAGACGAACTGGGGCAGCATGTTTTTGAGCAGCCTCAGGAAGGCTCATATGCCTGGAATCCAGAGGATTTATTCCTTGTTCCGTTTTATGGGGCAGATGAACAACTGCTCGGCTGGTTTAGCCTGGATGACCCGATTCATGGGCGGCGGCCTACCCCAGCAACGATTGAAACGCTGGAATTTTTTGCGGCAGAAGCGGCGTTTAACGTGGAAAATTATCTACTGCTGGAAACCATTCAGGAAGAGACAGCAGGCACACGCGCGGAACGTGATCGGCTGGCGCAACTGCATGAGGTGGCACGCCAAATTCAGCGTTTCAGCGATTTACCCTCCCGGCTGGAAGCAGTAGTACGGGGGATTCAGGCATCCGGCTGGCAAAAAGTACGCATTACCCTGCGGGATGAAAATCTGAATAACACGCTGCTGGTTCATGCGGGCTACAGCGAAGAAGAACAGGCCAGAATGCGGGCATCGGTGCTGCCGGGGGAAGTCTGGCGCGAACGTCTGGCCGACTCGGATTTTCAAGCCCTGCGGGTGGGGTCAGCGTATTATCTACGCTATGACCAGCCCTGGGTACAGTTATATGTGCTGCGCGGCGAAAAACCCATTCCTGAACAGGTGGGGCCGGACGAATGGCATCCTCAGGATATTTTGTACATGCCGTTGTATGGGCAGGGGCAGAATCGGGTGCTGGGCATCATCGGGCTGGAAAATCCAACAGATAACAGACGGCCTACGGAAGCCAGTTTGCAGGCGATTGAATTGTTTGCGGTGCAGGCAGCAGCAGCAATTGAAAACACCCGCCTGTATCTGGAAACCGTGCATCAGCGTGAAAACGAACAGCGTCTCTCCGTGATGATGGAAGCCGTTGCCTCGTCGCTGGATATGGAAACGGTCATTCGCAGTCTGGCCGATGGCTTGCAGCAGATGATTGCATTTACCCGTATGCACGTTGCCCTGCCTACTGAAGATGGTGCTGAATTCCGGCTTCAACGGGTGGAACTCACATCGGATGGGCGGGTGCATTTATTAGATGATAAACCGCTTTCGCTCGGTAAAACGGCTATGTCCGTTGCCTACAAAGATAACCGGGCGCTGCTGTATCATCTGCGCGGCGATACCCAGGCGCTGACTTATCCTGATTTACGACGCTGGTACGAACAGGGCGAACGAATCACGCTCATGGTGCCAATGATTACGGGCGGGCGGACGCTGGGGGTGCTGCGGTTGGGCAGTGAACTGGAAAACGCCTTCGGCTTCTCAGAAAATATTGATCTTGTCCGCCGCATGGCAAACCTGTCGGCGGTAGCGATTGAACACTCGCAACTGCTGGATGATTTACGGGCAGAAAAAGCCTACAGTGAAGCGGTTGTACAGTCCATTCAGCAGGGCATTATCGTGCTGGATACCCGCCATCACATCACATCGGTCAATGCCTTTATGCAGCAGCGTTACGGCTGGCAGGAGAAAGCTGTCGGACAAAGCCTGTATGCTTATGAACCCGAATTTGGTGACTTCTTACGCCACTCCATCGACAGCGCGATGAAAGATGGTGTGCCGTATCACCAGTTCGATATTCTTTTTACCAGCAAATTAAAAGAGGCGGTCACAGGCAACTTTTATACCTATCCTCTGCGCCAGGGCAACGCCGTCACCGGTGTGGTGCTGCTAATTGAGGACGTATCGGAACGGGCAAAACTGCAATCCGACCTCGAACAGCGTGCCGAACAGCTTCGCGCTTTAACGCAGGTTTCCAGCCAGATTACCTCGAACCTGGATACCGACTCGGTGATTTCGGTGATTTTGCAGGC
>CAZKZS010000317.1:0-6020 GCA_964557285.1 uncultured Anaerolineae bacterium
TAGGGCTGACCGGCTCTATTTCTGCTGACCGGATGACTCAGATTACCAACGACTACCTGCTGGCTTTTTTCGGGAAGTATCTGAACGGCGAAGAAGCGCCTTTGCTCGACAATCCCTCCCGCGATTACCCTGAAGTCAAGCGGAAAAGTTAACCTACAAGGGGAACGGGTGCTTCCTGTTCCCCTATGGAAGTTGCTTTTTAAATATGATATTCCAGCATGACCGCTTCCTGAAGATGGGTTTTGCGGGTTTCGACCTTTTCCAGACGGGTCAGGATGGCTTCGATTTTTTCCGAAATCACATCCGGCAGGTTGCCATGCTGCAAATCGGGCGTATCCGGGTGCTGTTCGCGGCGGGTAACAGGTTTACCGGGAATCCCGACGACCACCATCTGCGGCGGCACATCCTTGACCACCACCGCGTTCGCCCCAATGCGCGTCCCGTGTCCGATGATGATGTCCCCCAGGATTTTCGCGCCCGCCCCAATCACCACATCGGATTGAATGGTCGGGTGGCGTTTGCCATGCGACAGGCTCACCCCACCCAGCGTTACCCCGTGATAAATGGTCACATCTTCCCCAATTTCGGCGGTTTCGCCAATCACCACGCCCATCCCATGATCGATAAACAGACGCGCCCCGATTTTGGCCGCCGGATGAATCTCAATCCCCGTCAAAAACCGTGCAAAGGCCGCGATTGCATGGGCAGTCAGCCGGAACTGCCGCCGCCAGAATCCATGTGCCAGACGGTGCAGCCAGACCGCATGAAGTCCCGGATAAAACAAAATCACTTGCAGCCAGTGATAGGCCGCCGGATCACGTTCCAGCACAGAACGAATATCGTCACGGATGGTTCGCAGCATGGTTAGTCCTCCAGATGGGCATACAGCGCGGTAGAAAGATACCGTTCGCCAAAGGATGGGATAATCACGACCAGCAGTTTATTGGCATTTTCGGGACGTGCTGCCGCTTGCAGCGCCGCCCACACCGCCGCACCGGAAGAAATCCCCACCAGCAGCCCTTCTTCAGCCGCCAGACGACGGGCGACGGTAAAGGCATCTTCTCCCTGCACCGTGATGATTTCGTCGTAAATTTCCGTGTTTAAAACGGGCGGTACAAATCCTGCCCCGATGCCCTGAATCGGGTGCGGGCCTTTTTGCCCACCGGACAGCACCGGCGAAGCGGCTGGCTCAACCGCAATCATTTGGACGGACGGCTTGCGGGCTTTTAACACTTCCCCGACTCCGGTAATCGTGCCGCCCGTGCCGATGCCCGATACCACAATATCCACCTGCCCATCGGTATCCTGCCAGATTTCTTCGGCAGTGGTGGCGCGGTGAATGGCCGGATTCGCGGCATTTTCAAACTGCTGCGGAATCCAGACGTTCGGATTTTGCGCGGCCAGTTCGTTGGCTTTAGCGATTGCTCCGGCCATGCCTTCGCTGCCGGGGGTAAGAATCAACTGCGCTCCATACGCCCGCAGCAGTTTCCGCCGTTCCTTGCTCATCGTATCCGGCATAATCAGAATCAGTTGATAGCCACGTTGAGCGCACACCATCGCCAGCGCGATGCCTGTATTGCCACTGGTCGGCTCGACAATCACGGTTTCGGGGGTGATGATGCCTGCCTGTTCCGCCGCTTCAATCATCGCCACGCCGATTCGGTCTTTGACGCTGTGGGCGGGGTTAAAATATTCCAGCTTGGCGACCACCTGTGCGGACAGTCCTTCCGTCAGGCGATTCAGGCGGACAAGCGGGGTATTGCCAATCAGTTCAGTGACATTGTTTGCGATTTTCATGCGGTTCTCCGTTTAAAAATAAAACGAGCCACGTTCGCGTAGTGGCTCGTTGGATGAACAAAGCAGCAGTTATCCCACTACCCGAAGGCGGTTGGCTTCACATCCGTACAACAACAGGTGAAAGATAACATGCCTTTAGTATAACGCAGATTTCGCGGGGAGAAAGGGGATTTGTCATATCTTACAGATTTTAAATAACCCGTAGAGGTGGTTGCAAGGCAACCGTCACCTGCCCTGGCTAAGATTGGGCAGGCATCGCTCCCGTTGGTCGCTTGTTCCTGCCCCTACGAAAAATCCTTTCTGTAGAGGGTGGGCGGGTCACGCTGCGCTTAAGGCCGCGCCCCTACTGGCTAAAACTGGGCAGGCATCGCTCACGAGGTTCGCTTGTTCCTGCCCCTACGAAAAATCCTTTCCGTAGAGGACGGTAGGGACATGGCAGTGCCGTGTCCCTCCTCATCCCTGTACAATAGATAAGACGGTTGAAATTGCCGGAGAAAAATTTTGTTACTGGAAAGCAAACTCAATGCCCCCCGGCTGCGCCCACAGCGTATCCCCCGCCCGCGTTTGATTGACCCCCTCGAACAGGGATTAACACAGGGACGGGTGCTGACGCTGGTTTCCGCGCCCGCCGGATATGGCAAGTCGATGCTGGTGGGCGAATGGCTGGCCGAACGTGCTTTCGCGTGGCTGTCACTGGATGAAAGTGATAACGACCCCATTCATTTCCTGAATTATCTGGTGGCCGCGCTGCAACGAATTGTTCCAGTTTCCATGACAGAGCAAACGTTGTACACCCCGTCGTTCCTCAGAAATGGCATTGTACAACTCACCAACGACCTGCTGCGCCTGCCCCGCCCTGTGATTCTGGTACTGGATGATTATCACCTCATCACCACACCGGAAGTTCACAGTCTGGTACAGCTTTTGCTGGAACAACACGCGCTGCATCTGGTCATCTGCACCCGCGAAGACCCGCCCCTGCCCCTGGCACGGCTGCGGGCGCTTGACCTGATCACGGAAATTCGGCAGAAGGAACTGCGCTTCACAGGAGAAGAAACCGCCGCCTTCCTGAACCAGACTATGCGGCTGAAGCTGGCGGCGCGGGAGATTGCGGTGCTGGAAGCGCGTACCGAAGGATGGGTCGCGGGGCTGCAACTGGCGGCGCTGGCGATGCGTCAAAATGAGATTCCGGCATCCATCGCAGGCAGTGACCGCTACATCGTCGATTATCTGGTGGCGGAAGTGCTTCAGCATCAGCCACCGGAGATTCAGGAATTTTTGCAAAAAACCGCCGTGCTGGAACGACTGACCGCGCCCCTGTGTGAATCGCTGACCGGAAACCAGAATAGTCAGGCCGTGCTGGAACATCTGGATATGGTGAATTTGTTTCTGATTCCGCTTGACCATCACCGCAAATGGTATCGCTATCACCCATTGTTCCGTGAATTTTTACAGGCGGGGCTGCCCTCCGAAATCCAGAAAAAGCAGCATTTAAAAGCAGCCGTCTGGTATGAGGCACACGGGTACATCAAAGAAGCGATTCATCATACCCTGCTGGCCGAAGATTTTTCGCAGGCGCAAAGGCTGATTACCGCCGATGTGACCGACCTGCTGCTCAAAGGCGAAATTAGAACCGTTCAGGAATGGGTCAAAGCGATACCAGACGCCTTGATTCGGGAAAACGGACGGCTGGCGATGGCACAGGCATGGGTGCTGTTTATGCAGGGCAGCCTTGAACAGGCGATTGAGTACAAAGCTGCTGCCGCAGCCTGTTTTGACCGTGCCGAAACCCCCGTATCAGACCGGACGGCGCTGCTGATTCTTTCCGGCAATCTCGCATTGGGGCAGCACGACTATGACACCGCGACCACCTGCGCGGCACAGGCGCTGGAAATGCAGCCGGAAGCCCACTGGCGTATTATCGCGCTGTGGATTCTGGCGGAAGCCCAGGAACGACTCGGCAATATCGAACAAACGATACGCTCCCTGCGCCAGATTACCCAGATTCCGCAGCATAACCTCATGTTTAATATTGTCATCGAGTCGTTTCTGGTGGCGGCGCTGGATTTAAATGGGAGGTGGCACGAAGCACGGACGGTTTGTGAGCAGGCCATCGCCCGTTATACCGATTCGGCGGGGCAGATTTCCCCCATCGGGGCGGTGTTATATGCCCGTCTGGGAATACTGGATTATGAAGCCAATAACCTGCCGCAGGCGCGGGCGCATCTGGAAAAGGCGGCGGCGCTGGCCGACCAGCTTGGCCTGAACACGATTCGGGTGTTTTGCCTGGGTAGTCTTGTACCTGTAATGGCCGCCTGTGGGGAAACGGACGCTGCACTTAAATTTTTACAGGATGCGCTGCTGCTGGCCGAACAGGATGTGATTGGAGAAACCAGCTGGGTATATGCCTACGGGGTGAATTTATACTTGCAATTAGGGCAGCTTGCCGCCGCGCAGCATGTAGCCGAACGTATCAGCTTTGTAAAACACATCGAACCGAACTATCTGCATATAGAAGCGCAAATCAGCCTATGCCGTCTGATGCTGGCGGAAGGACAGGCATCTGAGGCACAAAAATGGCTCAGTCGGCTGGAAAAATTCCTGTCGGAACATGCGCTGAATCGCTGGCTGCTGAGTGTATCCCTGCTGCAAGGCAAAAAACCGCTGCCCCTGCCGGGTTATACCCGCCTCTATATAGAGGAAAAGAGTCCGCCCGAAACCCTGCTCAGTGACCGTGAACTGGAGGTGCTGCATCTGCTAACGGCGGGCTGTTCCAATAGCGAGATTGCGGCGCGGCTGTTTATTACCGTCGGAACGGTTAAACGCCATGTGAATAACATTTACGACAAACTGGACGTTCGCAGCCGCACCCAGGCCGCTGCCAAAGCCCGCGCGTTAGGACTGTTGTGAGTCCCATACCCCGCCGTTTTCCAGCGACTCAAATTTTTTCAGGTCGTCGGCGGTGCAGGCGGGACTCTGCGGCACAAACCCGATGCGGAACGGTGGCTGTTCCTCCTCCGGCGCGGGAGGAGGAGTTTCGTCCGGCCGGATAAAATCGGCCTCCTGTAAGGTTTTGCGTTTCGCCCTGGCCTTCAGATACGCGATATACTCTGCTTCGGTTAAGGGCATGATATACCCTCCTTTCTGCTTTCAGTCTACCCGCCCGCCGCGTTAAAATCGTGCAAATCAACCCCCTTACACCCGAGAAAGGGCAGGCATCGCTCACTACGTTCGCTTGTCCCTGCCCCTACAGTCAACCCATAAAAGGGTGAGGGGAAACACTCAATAAGGAAGCAACCCATGGCTGATTACAAACGCGAAGTCGCCCGCCTGTTTGATGACGTGGCCGGATTCTATGACGAACTGGCAATGTTTACCCTGTTTTCCCGTCAGATGATTGACCGCCTGAACCTCACCCGCGACATGGCCGTGCTGGATGTGGCGGCGGGACGGGGAGCGCTGCTGTTTCCGGCGGCGGAACGTGCCGGAAGGGTGGTCGGGCTGGATATTTCTGAAAAAATGGCGGCCGCCTGCGGGAAATCCGTCCCGATGACCGTTATGGATGCCGAACATCTGGCATTTGCCGACGCCACCTTCGACGTGGTGATGTGTGGTTATGCCCTGTTTTTCTTTGAACATCCGGCGCGGGCGCTGGCGGAAATGCACCGCGTCTTAAAACCGGACGGACGGCTGGCCGTGCTGACGTGGGGCAAAGTCGATGAACGCTGGAAATGGGTCGCCCAGCAGATTCGTGCCTTTCTGCCGCCGGATTTTACCCCACCACGTTTGTGGCGGGCGCCGGGGCTGCTCAACGAGCCAGAGGAGGTTAAAAAGCTGGTTGAGGCCGCCGGTTTCGCAACTCCCGTTCAGATGACCGATGAAGCCGATTTGACCTATGCCAGCGCGGACGATTGGTGGCAGCAACATCACGATTTTGGCGCCCGTCTGCCGCTTCAAACACTGTCGTCAGAGGCACTTTTCCGGTATAAAACAGCCGTGATGCAGCGCTTATCTGATATGCCTGCCCTGACTCAGCACTTTATTTCTCATATGACATTAGCCTGTCGCAACTCCCCCCCATTTTGATGCAGAAAACGAGTTGCGAAAATGGCTGCAATTTTTTAAGTTGACACCTCAAAACTGCCCCGCTACAATAGGGCTAATTCGCGTTTTAAGGCGGCTGCAGGTCAAAAGTGACCTGATAGGGCTGAAAAACGCTGGCG
>CAZKZS010000318.1:0-3379 GCA_964557285.1 uncultured Anaerolineae bacterium
ACTGAATCTTCGGTGTCATCAAACGTAATGTGCGGCACACGCAAAAATTGGCTGGCAAAGGCGGCCGTGGGCGACCCCACACTCAGAATCACATCCGGTTTGAAGCGCCGCCCCACCTGAATCAGGTTGCGGGTACGGTTGAGCAGTTCCAGCGCCAGATTCAATTTACCCGGTCTGCGAACGCTGACCACTTCATACGGCAGATGATAGGCTTGCAGCAAACGCAGCGTGACATCCTTATCCGCCGCCGTAAAATACACAGCATCTCCGCGTTCCTGCCAGCATAACGCGGCATTACGGAACACATGCACATGGGCCGGATGATTAACATCAATCAAAAGTTTCATCGTTTTTGGGCAACAGCCATCACGTTCGGGCTGATGGACAAGCGTTGATACAGGCGCAGCCCTTTTTCCAGCGCGACAAATGCATCGACTAGCACGGTATCATGGCTGCGCGGCAGGAGCGTCCAGGCGTAGCCGCGTGCCTCCCGAATAAAAAATCCGGCGTCCTGGAGGGCGTCCATGTAGTCCTGATGGCCGAACTGGTAAAAAAATTCCTGTTCTTTTTCCGAAATCCCTTTGAGATGGGCATAGGTTTTATAGAGCAGCCCTTTGATACTGTTTTTATTATCCCATGTTACAAACAGCAGGCCATCCGGTTTAAGGACGCGGTGAATTTCACGGAAAAAATGGGGACGATCCTGAATCATGCCTATCATTTGCACCGCAAACACGACATCAAAACTGCTGTCCGGCGCGGGAATATATTCTACATTCGACTGAACACGGGGAATTTGTGGCAGGCGCTGGCGGGCAATTTTTAACACACCCATGTCACGGTCAAGCAGCAAAACCTGATGCCCCATGTCCTTAACCCAACCTGACCAGCGCCCCGTCCCGCCGCCTAGATCAAGGATGTGGGCAGGTTTATCCGGTAAATAAGGACGGATAACTGCCTTTTCTGTCCGGTCATAATACTGCCCCATGCGGCAGGTGTTCATCAAATCAACCGTATGCAAGCCACGTTCCTTTCTGCGCGGCTATTGTGCAAACGGAAGGGGAGGGCGTCAAGGCTCTGCCAGACTCAGGTGAGTTTTGTTTTCCGGCAGATATTTTTCCAGCCATCTTACCCCTGCCTCAGGCGTATTTACGATCTGAACCCCTACATTGGTGGGAAATTCTGAACCTTTGCGAATCAGCGAAAATGCAAGTTTGACCAGCGCCGTGTTTTTAAAAACGACGGCAATATACACCGGGCCGTTGCGGGGAATTCTGCGCCGAATATCGTTGTTGCGTTTCATGCCATACGGCGTAAGCCCCTGATTTTTGCTGGAAAGGTCGTGCATGATCAACATGGGAAACCCAGCTTCCCAGTGCTGCATCGTTTGAATGGTTAAATCCGCCCATATATCAATTGCAGGACGGGACATGTTGCCTTCTGTTTTAATAATCGCCAGCCGTTTGCCGTGCAGCCATGTCCGCGTAATTCCATAATCAAAGTATTCCACGGAATTCATGGGATATCTACCGCCGCATAGTAACGTTTGAGCCACAGGCAGAGGCCATCCAGACCGGGGAACAACACCCGTTCCGTAATATTAGCCTGGTCTAACTTGTCGCGCACTTCCCATTTTAGCCCTGCCGGAATGATAATCCGGCGGTACAGGTCGGGGTTTTCCTGCAACCAGTGGTCAAGGCGGGCAGTCGGGTTGGACATCAGCGAAAACAGGGCAAACTGGTTAATAATGCGTTCATCTAAGGAAGGGGGTTCTAAAAATAGGACAAATGCGCTGCCATGCTCTTGCTCAAGTTCCATCAATTCCCTTAAATTGGCGACCCCCTGACTCAGCATATCCACTGTAAACGCCATGGCTCGCTCTGCATTCAGAATTTTTTTGAGTTTTTGCGGCAGGAAGCGGTTAATTTCCTTAAAGTTAATACACCAGATGACCCCATCCTCATGAAAGGTCTGGATGTCGGCAGTGGCAAAATGCAGGGCGACATAGGGGGAATAGGTACAATCGAGTAGGCGGGTCGGCAGGCCGTGATGCTGTGCCAGGGATAGCCAACTCCACAGGGAACTCTGGGAAGTATGGTGAGCGTATTTAATAAAATTTCGTAGCAGCACCGCTTCCCGTTCCTGATAGCCTTTGCCGATTCGCATCAGGCTGGTAATCAGAGGGGATTGTGAAAAGCTGGAAATCCCGCGAAACACGTAATTTGACCGATACCGCTTGAGGGATTCGCGCCAGCTGTCCTCAAACAGTGCATCGTTTAACTCGTTCCATGACTGTACACGTACATCGTCCATGCGAGATTCTACCCATGACATTTTGTGCTGCGGAGATTATAACTGACAATGACACAGTACAGGGAAAATATTCCATGAAACCGGGACGTGATTATATTGGTGTGGGAGTGGGCGCGATGGTGTTTAATGACCGGAGCGAAGTATTTCTGGCACAGCGCGGCCCCAAAGCAGGCAATGAACGCGGCTGCTGGGAATTTCCGGGTGGGCGGGTCGAGTTTGGAGAAAAATTGGCAGATGCCATCCGACGGGAATTTCGGGAAGAATACGGCGCGGACATTGAAGTGATGGAACTGCTGACTGTCAATGACCATATTTTGCCGGAGGAAGGCCAACACTGGGTATCACCGACCTTTCTGTGCCGGCTGGTAGGCGGCGACCCTCAGATTCAAGAACCGGAAAAATGCACTGGAATTGGCTGGTTTCAACTGGATTCGCTGCCCGCGCCGTTATCGGTGATTACCCGGAATGATGTGAGCGTTTACCTGAGCAAATTTAATCTTCCCACAGGTGAAGAATCAAATCCTGTTCAAAGGTAGGAGCGCCCATCCGGTGCAAAATCGGCAAAATCTGGGAACGGTGGTCTGTGCCATGATTGACCACATGCACCAGCACCTGCCAGACGGGTTTAACATTCATGTTCGGGCGGGTGGAAATTTGAATTTCCAGCAGCCGGTCTAAGTCGGAGTCCCTGAGTGAGCGAACCGACTCCAGCACAAAGCGTTCAATGTTGTCCCACTGCTGGCGGGTTATCTCGCGGGTCTGAAAATCCTGCGGGTTAAAACGCTGGTCGGGCAGGGGCATCCCCATCACACGGCACAGCCAGCGCTGGTCAACATTCATGAGATGTACCATATGGTTACGAATCGAACCGATGGAATAAGGGATGTCCTCTACAAACTGCGCGTCAGTCAGGTGCTGGATACTGTCCCACACGCGGCGGTACAGGGCATAGTGATACTCAAACAGGGTATGAATCAGAGTCATATTCATGGGGTTTACTCAATAAAGTTCGGGGAATTATAGCACTTTGACTTTTAAATACAGATATAGGGCGGGACACGGCACG
>CAZKZS010000318.1:3389-6017 GCA_964557285.1 uncultured Anaerolineae bacterium
ACCCCTCTCCGATTTTCGGAGAGGGGCTTACGCGGGCAGGGACAAGTGAACAACATGAGTGATACCTGTCCAGAGAGGGCGGGTCACGCCGTGTCCCTCCATAAAATTTATCCTGCCTATTTCTGCACAGGCTGGCGAATGATGGTTTTGAGTTTTTCCGGTGCGGTGCGGCGCGGGTCGCCCAGGTAAATTTCGTGATGTTTCCCCCTGAAATCATAGCCCATCTCGTGAATGGAGGCGTGCAGCTTTTGAATGGTGGGCGGTTCGGCGTCATAGGGGCCTATGTGTAAAATCTGCGCGGCTAACCCTTCCGCGTAGGTTTCAAAGCGGAGCAAAGGTAATGCCGCTGGATTCTTTTTACGTTTCACTTCGTCTACTGCACGGCTGACCCATTCGGCAGTGACGGGCGGCGGCTGCATAATCATCGAAGTCCAGCGCCAAAGCTCCCGACGATCCATACTAAATTCGGCCATGTTGTCCGCCCACCACAGCCCTTCCAGCGCCATGACTTTAAAATCGAGTCCGGTTTCTTTTTTCATCATAAATTTGAGCGTGTACGACACACTATATAGGGCTTCCATCGCCTGCATATATTCCGGCACGGTGGCGGGGTCGCCCTGTCCATCAATCATCAGGTAGTTGAAAGGCGGCACATCTACCATCTCGCATTTTTGCGCTTTTGCCTTGTAAAGATGGCTGATTTCAGGGGGAAGTTCGTACATGAGATTATGCCTTTTCTACGGGAAACTGAATTTCGGTCATGGGTTCGCCCATTTGCGGCGGGCGCAGGTACACATCACGCGGTTGTCCAACAATGGTGTAGTGGCTGGTTTCAATCCACTGCCCAATCGCGGTGTATGTGTGGTCAATGGTTTCGTAGCTGCCCTGATGAATAGCACACGCAGCCGAAGGTACAGCCGCCAGCGTATGACGAAACATCTGCCGCCCCCCTTCCAGAGGCAGGGACTCCGGTGCAGCAGGAGTGACCGGAAACGCAACTTCAATATCAATCTGCTGCGGGTTAAAGTCGGGGTCGTGATAAATTGCCATGACGGGGCCAATAATGGGGATTCCCCGGCTTGTCATGGCCTGAAAACACTCGCCAATGAGCGTGCCGATGCCTGCCGGATGGGTGATGGTTTCCCGTACCGCCAGCACCTCCTGGGCTTCAATCGACTTCAGAACAACTTCGGTCATGATAGTGTCCTCCTGTTCTATTTGTTGAAGGCGGGCGGCCACACGCGCCAGCCGCGCCTGTTCTTCCTCCACAATTTGCTCAAGTTCGGCCTGTTTGAGCCGCAGCATCCCGCGCATTTCTTCTACTGATACCCGTTCATCCAGCAGGTGTTTAATCTGCATCAGCGAAAGCCCCATGTCTTTCAGCGCCAGAATCCGGTTCAGGCGCGGTAGATGGTCGAGTGAGTAGTAGCGGTAGCCCGTAAAGGTATCCACCTCCGTGGGTTCAAGCAGGCCAATGTCGGCGTAATATCTTAAAGCAGACACCGGCACCCGGCATACTTTGGAAAAATCCCCGATTTTGAACATCTTTTTTCCTTTACACTTTCAGCATACAGTCTCAAGTCACTTGAGAGTCAAGGCTTTTTGTTAAGTGGCATTGTGTCTATTTGTTCGGCATAATCTCCTTACTATTTTAATCTGGCTCTCCAAGAGCTTAGTACAGGAGTAGATAAGGCATTTGACTCACATTCGTAAGAGAAATGTGTGACATTTATCATGAGGATAGGGAGGGAAAATATTTTAACTTTAGAGATATATGCTGCTGAAAAAGTATTTTTTTGAGGCGCATGGGAAAATCTTCCGATGCGATTAGATTATTTTTAGTTAGGAAGGATTCTTATGAAAGTCTACCGCTATTTGCTGGTAGCAGGGCTGCTGGTTGTTCTTGCCAGCCTTGCGTTGTGGGTGGGGGCGCAAGAGCCGCCGTCCGACGATCCCCTCGGTGAGCCACCGACCTTCTTACAGGGCTTCTACGATGCCTGGGTGAATTCTCCTCATGCAGATGTTGAAGCCGAAGCATTTATCCACTGGGATGCAGAAGGGGAAATTCCCGAAACCTGTGCGACCTGCCATTCTACACCCGGGTATCTGGATTATCTGGGGGAAGATGGCTCGGAATTTGGGAAAGTGGATGCACCCGCGCCGATTGGTTCTGTGGTCAACTGTGATGCCTGTCACAACCGGACAGCTTCCAGCCTGAGTGCCGTGACCTTCCCCTCTGGTGTTGAAATCACCAATCTGGGTGAAGATGCGCGGTGTATGGTGTGCCATCAGGGACGCGCTTCCGGCCCCCGAGTCGATGCGGCCATTGAAGAAGTGGGCTTAACTGAAGAAGCCAACACGGTGAGCGCTGACCTGACCTTCATCAACATTCATTACTACGCTGCCGCATCCACCCTTTACGGTTCGGATGTACATGGCGGGTATGAATTTGCAGGTCTGGGCTATCAGAAAAAGTTCCGCCATGTTGAAGGCATTGATTCCTGCGCGGACTGCCACAGCCCGCACACGCTGGAAGTTCGCGTGAACACCTGTGCGACCTGCCATGAAGGGGTTGAAGCCGCCGAAGATTTGCGCGGAATCCGTATGGCTGGCTCGATGATTGATTAC
>CAZKZS010000319.1:0-6010 GCA_964557285.1 uncultured Anaerolineae bacterium
GCCTGCCAGTCGTGGTCAACCTGTTTGAGAACCCACTGCGACACCTTGCGCGGCAGAGCGCAGTAGTCGGGGTTGGTTTTCATCTGCCTGGCAAGCTCAGGATAGGGAATATAACCTTGGTGGACAATGTACGCCTGACGCAGGAGATAAGTCGCAGCATTGTACAAATTCTTGGACAGGAAACAGGCTGTATCAATCGCTTCCCAGCGCGGATCGGCCTTACTGATAACATGCTGCTCCACCAACTGCATCGCCCTGGTCGCCGTCATGCTTGAATACCTCGGTTCCACGCGCATCTTCACTGAGTTTCATCCTTATATTTTACTGCCTATTTCCGTAAAATGTTATATATTCAGTGAACCTTTGCAATACGTCGAAAGTGTTACATTTGTTCCATGCAAAATTACCTTCGTCTGCTGCAATCTCATCCTCAGTTTCGTTATCTATGGCTGTCTCAGGTCATTAGCCTGACCGGAGACTGGTTTAACACCATCGCCACCGTGATTCTGGTCAATCGCTATACTGATTCCGGTCTGGCGGTAGGAGCGCTGTTTATCGCCCGCGCGATTCCGCCGTTTTTGTTTGGGCCGTTGGGCGGGGTGGCAGCGGACCGCTTCAGTCGCAAGCAGATTCTGGTGATGACCAATCTGCTGCGGATGGTGATTGTGCTGGGTTTTCTGCTGGTGACGGATGAAAGCCGCGTCTGGCTGCTGTACGTCTTAACGATTGCTCAATTTACGGTTTCTGCCTTTTTTGAACCCGCCTATGCTGCCATCCTGCCGAATCTGGTGGACGCGGACGACCTGATTACCGCCAATACGTTGGGCAGCGTTACATGGTCGGCCATGCTGACTCTTGGCGCGGCCATCGGCGGCGTGATGACAGGTATTTTTGGCGTCGAGATTTCGCTGTTGATTGACTCTTTTACGTTTGCCGCCGCCGCCTTTTATACCTTCCGCATTATCAACCCAGCGCAGGCTGTGAGAAGCGACTCGTCGGGCGGCTGGTTAGAATTTCAGGAAGGGCTGCGATACGTCTGGCAGCGACCGGAAGTTGGTCTGTTTACCCTGATTAAGGGCATGGGTCAGATTGGCAGTGTGGATATTGCCATTGTGGTGTATGCGGAGCGCGTTTTCCGGGTGGGCAAAGAGGGAGCAGTCACATTAGGGCTGCTGTTTGCCGCGCACGGCCTGGGTGCGATTCTTGGCCCCCTGCTGTGGGAACGGTTTGGACGGGGCAGCCCTCTCCCGAAAGCGATTTCATGGGGCTTTACGCTGATTCCTATCGGCTGGCTGGTGATGGGAATCGGGCCAACGCTGGCCGTCGTGACCATAGGCGGGCTGCTGCGCGGCGCGGGCGGCTCTATCAACTGGACCTACAGCAACGTCCTGATTCAAAAAAGTGTACCGGACAGTTACCTGGGGCGCGTCTTTGGGCTGGATTTCAGCATTTTTACATTGATGCTCTCGCTCTCAATTTATGGAATGGGCGTTGCGCTGGATTCGCTGCATGTTGCTCCGCGCGATCTCCTGTTCTATATCGCCATAGGCAGTTTGCTCCCGTTGGGCGTGTGGCTGCTGGTCATGCGGAATCCGTCCCTTAATCAGCCAAAACTGGTCGGAGAAAACTAAATGCGGAACATTCAGGAATCGGACTATGAACCCATCATCACGGTGATTAATGACTGGTGGGGCGGGCGTCCCATGGCCGATATGCTGCCGCGCCTGTTTTTTATCCATTTCCAGGATACCAGTTTTGTGCTGGAACATGACGGCCAGATTATCGGCTTTTTGATAGGATTTATTTCCCAGTCCCGCGCCGGAGAAGCCTATATTCATTTTGTCGGGGTCCATCCTGACTGGCGGCAGCAGGGATTGGGTGAACGGCTGTATCACCATTTTTTTGAAACGGTGCGCCAGCGTGGATGTATTCAGGTATCCTGTATCACCTCTCCAGTGAACAAAGGCTCAATTGCTTTCCATACCCGCCTGGGTTTTACTCTGCATGGTGATACAGAAGAAGATGGGATTCCAGTGAAAATAAATTATGATGGTCGGGGACACAGCCGCGTACTTTTCACCAAAACCATTTAAAAACGGTCACTCCACAGCTGGAAATGAATCGCAATGGCACACTCTCTACATGCGAACAGGCCGAACCGGGGAGTGTCAAACCGCGTGTTCCCTCACCCTGCCTTCGGCATCCCTCTCCCAGAGGCGAGAGAGGGGCGGACGGGAAGCGGAATGTAGGGGCGGGGACAAGGTGCGCCAGCACCGATACCCGCCCGACAAAGGGCAGGCATCGCTCACTGCGTTCGCTTGTTCCTGCCCCTACGGGACTAACAATCAAGGTATGAGAATGTTAAAAATCAAAGCCCGCAAAAAATAATTCCCCTCCTCCGTCATTACTGTAAGAAAACAGTTCTCGAAACTGCGGTTTAATGATATAGTTCTCCCCGCGATTTATAGTAGAAATTCCCAATGGGAGAGTATTTTAAAGAAACCCCCAAACGTGCCTTTTTTCTCGTGTTGATTGTCCTGGCGGCGTTCAGCAGCCTGTATGCAGCATCAGGCAACGAAGGCGAAACCAATCTCCGTGTCTGGCTGCGCGAATTTGCGGTAGAGATGGTCGGTACGCTATTCACGTTCATCGGCTTTGAACTGACGGTTGGCCGCCGCCTGCGAATTGATGAAGCCCGCCAGCGTTTTACCACGCTGCTCGAACAGGCGATTGAAGGCAACGACGATGCGCTGCGGCGATTGATTGAAAGCCACCAGCTTGCCGGACAGGATTTACAAAAGGCAAAATGGGCGGGCAAAAATCTGGATGGGGTTGACCTGCACAGTGCCAATTTATCTCATGCGGATTTACGCGGCACATACTTACAAACCACCAATCTCCAGGGGGCGGTACTGGCACAGGCCGACGCGGAAGGGGCGTACATGCGGCAGGTGAATCTGGAAGGGGCGCAGTTAAACTGGGCGAATATGCCTTCCGTCGATTTGACCCGTGCGGTGATGTACGGGGCGGCGCTGCGTTCCACCAATTTGCAGAACGCCAAAATGCGCTGGACAAATCTCAACCGGGCTAATCTGGAAGAAGCCAATTTACGCGGGGCGGATTTGCACGCTTCGGAATTGGTTGAAACCGATTTACACGCGGCGCAAATGCAGGGAGCGCGGCTGGCACGCGCCAATTTACAAAACGCGCTGCTGCAAGAAACCGACCTTCAGGGCGTGAGTCTCATTGGCGCGAATCTGCGCGGGGCGAATCTGTCCTTTGCCAATTTGATAGATGCTGATTTGAGCGAAGCCGAACTTGACACGAACACCATCATGCCCAACGGCAAACGCTGGACTCCGCAAACAGAATGGAAGCGCTTTACTGACCCCTTCCATCCCCGTTTCTGGATGCCGCGTCAGTAGCAACCTATTCCGGAATCTCCCACAATTTCACCGCGCCGGACGCATCCAGCACGGCCAGCAGAGTCCCGTCCGGGCTGAATTGTACCGCCTCCACGCAGGCGGTCTTTTCAAAAATCCTGATGGGCTGCTGCTCTGCCACATCCCAGAGTTGCAGTCCCGCACATTGAAACGGCTCATCCACCCTGTAACGGGGAGCAGCCGCTAAAATAGTCCCTTGCGGGTGGAAGGCCAGTTGGGTCAGTTCATCCTCAAGCGGCACGACATTGGACTCCTCTGTGGTAAGTGTCCAGAAGTGTAAACCAGATTCATCCGTCCAGACCAGCAGATTTGACTCGGCATGATAAGCTGCACCCGCTACCGAAAAATCCTGTTGCAGGCGGCGTTCGACCAGATCCACCAGCCAGAGACGATTTTCCTGCGCCTGTGTTACCACAACCAACAATTTTAATTCCTCATCAAAATAAAATCGCGCCTGTTCACTGGCTTCCCCCAGGTCAATATTGACCATTGGAAACGTGTCCGCCGTATCCCAGACCAATAGTACACTGTGAACCAATCCTGTTCCCCCTGTCGCCGTTGCTAAAAATTTTCCGGTAGGGCTGAAGGCTGTGCCTGCCGTTGAAAAATCACTGGTTTTGACGAGCGTTTGTTGTACGGTCTGGGTATCCACTTCCATCAGGCGAATTTCCCCGCCTGCTGCAAACGTCAGCAGACTCCCCTCCGCGCTAAAGCTCAGGCTGTTCCAATCATAAACGAGGTCGTTCAGGAGACAGGTTTCTGCGCTGGTATCAACATCATGCAGGCAGGGGGATAAGGAATCCTTCCACAAAATCGTGTGCGTATTGGGTCGCCAGGAGGCGGTGAGTGTGTTGGCATCAGGAAGGCAGTTCACCGCCGCACCGGAGTCAGTGTCCCAGATTTGCAGCCCTTCGCCCTGACAGGTTGGATTGGCGTACATGGGGGCAAACAGAAGCTGCGAATCAGAGCTAAAAGCAAAATAATCACGGGTGAATCCTATACCCGCCTCCTCCGCAACAGCATTTTCATTAATAAAAATCAGTTCCTCTCCTACCCATGCCGCATCCAGAAATTCCCCTTCCTGCGTGGAAAGCAGCCTCCCGCTTTCAAAATCACGGAGGTCAAGCTGCGTTTTTCCGACAATGGCTATCTGTGTGCCATCTTCACTAAAACGCACATGGGAAATGCCATCCGTATCGCCGGAAAAAGCCCGCACCGCTTCCCCTGTTCGGTTGTCCCACACGCGCACCGCCCCATCTGAATGTCCTGTGACCAGGGTGATGTCATCGGCGCTGAAAGCCATATCCACGACTGCACGAGTCGGCCACTGCCCCCGGATGCGTTCGCGCTGCACATCCCAGATGTAGACGCGGTTATCGTCGGCAATCGCCAGCACATCCCGCGCGGGGCTAAAATCAACGGCTTCGGGCAGGTCAAAACCATCTAAAACAGCGATTTGTTCTCCGGTGGAGGCGTCCCATAAAATCACTCCGTCGTCGCCCGCATGAGCCGATGCCAGAATCGTACCCGTCCGGTCAAAGGACAGGTCAAGCACGTCGCAGCAGACCTGTAGGGTCGCTTTCAGAGTTTCATCGGCCACATTCCACAGCCGGATTTCGCCATTGGCATTTCCCGTTGCAAGGGTTGTTTGTGTCGCAGCGATTTCAGTGACCGGAAAATCAACATTGCCGAACAAATGCGGCGAGTCTGAGTCAAAAAGCCACAGCCCCGCCGAACTGCCCACCAGCAGCCGGTTTTCCCCTGGAATCACGGTAGTCGATGTCAAACGGCCGTATCCCAGCACCTGCCGCAGCGTCAGATTGTCGATGTTTTCCACAGTTATGGGGTTCTGCGCGAACGCCTGGGAATACACCAGCAAAAAAACCAGCAACAGGAAAATTTTTGATTTCATATGCACACCACTCTAATTTTTAAAATCGGGCGGTTAGGGGCAGGTGTTAAGGGTCGCCTGTGACCCGTCACCTGCCCTTTTCCCTCACCCCCTACCCCCTCTCCCATTGCTACGCGGGGAGAGGGGAATAAAAGCCCCTTATCCTTTCGCGTGTGCGGAGGGGGTTGGGTGGGGTAATTTACTCGCTTAAATCCCAGTACACAAAATCGTCGATTAAGACTGTTAGTTCTTCCGCACGGTTGCCGATTCGGAAACGGGGCAGCAGCCCTTCGGCGGCGCTGTCATCTTCCACTTCCAGCACGTTCTCGCCATTCACGTAGAGGGTGATTTTTTCGCCTGCCAGATGCACCCCCAGCGTGACCCCTTCAGAAAGCAGCGCTGTGTCATCCGGTGTAGAGCCAAAAATCAGGCTGGGATTATTTTCCAGAGAAACGGCCACATCACCACGCTCTGTAATACGCACCGTGTACACCCCCCGGAAAATAAATTCAAACGAATATTCTGTGCCAAACGGCACGGTGACACGCATACTAAAATAGGCATCGTCGATAAAATCACTCAGTTCCGGCGCTTCCGGCACAATGACCTGAAAACCGCTGCCTTCTTTCACAAACCGCAGCAGGCCATCCTCTACTACCAGTTCATCATCCCCGCC
>CAZKZS010000320.1:0-1193 GCA_964557285.1 uncultured Anaerolineae bacterium
CAAGCTGCGTTTTAAGATAGCCCCAGGCTTTTTCCTCATAAAAATAAGGCCGCAGCACCACACAGATAGGGCGTTCCCCAAAATACAGTCCGCGCTCTTTGAGTTTAAGGCGCAGTTCGGAATCCGCACGTTCGGCCAGTTCCGGCGTCAGCAGGTCATGGTAATACTTAATAGCGTCCTCAATCATGATGTTTTCGCCTTTGATTTTTTCTTGTGGACGAAATTTTTCCAGGAATAACGGTCGGCGGTGCTGGCTTTCGACAGGGCGAGTTTGATGGTCATATCAGCCATATTTGTGACCATCCACTCAAAATGTCCCTGACCGAGCGAGTTGACATCCATATCCGGCGCGGGATTCATAAAATCAATGGCGTAGGGGATGCCGTCCCGTATGGCAAATTCACAGGTGTTCATGTCATAACCAAAGGTGCGGCAGATGGTGAGCGTATCGTGATACAGGCGCTGGTACATGTCCTCCGAAAAATGATGTTCAGAATGATAATAACGGGCGTTGGGGTCGTAACGCATCACGCGCACCTGTTCCTGACCCAGACCCATACAGCGTGCATAACCTTCCCACTGAATAAATTCCTGAATAATCATGGAAAGCAGACCACTTTGGTTGTAATTGCCGATCAGGTCCTCCATTGAACGGCAGACATGCACCTGTTTCCAGCCGCCACCATGTGCATCTTTTAACACCACCGGAAACCCGCCCACTTTTTCGACCAGCCCGTGCCAGTCGATGGGGTAGGCCAGGTTTCGCAGGCTTTCGTTGTGAACGATGCCGGGGACATATTCCTTGTTTGGCAGGGCAATCGTGCGCGGCATGGCGATTCCTGCCCGTTCCGCCAGCGCCGACCCAAAAAATTTATCATCGGCGGTCCACATGAACGGGTCGTTGACCACTTTCACGCCCTGCAGGGCGGCATTTTTAAGATACAGGCGGTAGTAAGGGATTTCGTGAGAAATGCGGTCAACAATGACGCGGTAGGGGACGGGTTCGTTAATCAGCGTGCCGCCGATTTTCATATATTCCGCCACCACTCCCGTTTCACTGCTGCGGCGGTTCACTTCTTCCAGATACGCTGGCGGCCATGACCATTCCCGCCCTACAAAAAGCCCAATACGAATGGGGTCGCTTTTTTTTGCAGCCATAAGTTTTTTCTCCAGAAAGAATATTAGTTTTCAGG
>CAZKZS010000320.1:1203-5997 GCA_964557285.1 uncultured Anaerolineae bacterium
TAAAACCATTTCAATAACTGTATCCTGATAACTGTACACCGATTTGCTTAATCATGCCCATTGATGTACAGCAAAATCATTTTTTTCCAGTACGGCCAGTCATGTGACCAGCCATCCCATTCACGCAGGGCATTGCCGATGCCTTTTTCCCACAGCACGCGGGACATTTCGCGGTTGCTGTTCAGCAGACGGTCGTCGCGTCCCACCGCCATGATAATATCAATATGGCGAAGCGCGGCAAGCCGCTGTTCATCATGCTCATGCTGGATAAATTGCATAGGATTGTTAAAATAAACGTAATCGTCGCTGTAGCCGCCCGTGAAGGACCGAATATCATACATGCCGCTGAGTCCGATGATTCGATCTACTTTTTGTGGGTATTTCAGCCCGAAGCTCATAGCGTGAAATGCGCCAAAACTCGCTCCCAGGGTTATCAGGAAGGGATTTTCATTTTTCTGGACGGATAGCGGCAGAACTTCGTACAGCAGATATTCAAAATATTGATGATGACGGTAGGCACGCCCGCCGGGGTGCGCCCAGGAGCAGTACCAGCTTTCCGCGTCGATGCTGTCCACACAGTACAGTTGCAGCCAGCCGCGCTCCAACGGCTCGCCCAGCGTGGCGATCATGCTCCGGTCTTCCCATTCGTAAAATTTGCCCTGTGAAGTAGGGAATACCAGCACCCGCGCACCGGCGTGTCCAAAAATGAGGAGTTCCATATCCCGATTTAAATGCGGGCTGTACCAGCGATGATATTCTCGATTCATCAAAAATTATCCTTTAGTAACGGTGTACTGCCCGGCCTGATGTCGGCAGGGTGCTGCTCCTGTAAACTATTTTTATCTGTCATGGTTGTATTCCTGCTGCCTGCCGCACGGCTTCTGCCGCATTAAGTCTGCCTGCGCCCTGGCGTTTGGGCGAAATGTGGGGCAGGGGGACAGCCGTGTGGATTAAAATATCCCGAATCTGGGCAGGCGTCAAATTTGGGTTGGCTTCCAGCATCTGCGCCACCACCGATGAGACAATGGCTGTGGAAACCGATGTCCCGTCCACATGCTGATGATGGGCGTCAATCAGCTTGTGTTTGTTGATGCGTTCTTGCAGGAGGTGATGCACACGCCCCGATTCTGGATGAGTGGCCTGACGAGGGCTTAAGCCGAACAGGTCAGCCGCGTGGTGCAGCAAATCTTCCAGCGCCGACTCCGAACGACCATTCAGCAGGGGGGCTAACCAGGCCGCTTCCCGTGCCATATCTGACTCCGGCAGAATTGGGGACGCAATCCACGCGGCAGGCGCGATAATTTCCGGCTTGGGTGTGCCATCATATGCAGTCCCATAGCTGCTGTGATACATTTTCCATTCGGACGAGTCTAGCGTATTATGGTCATCGTAACCGCCAACAGTGATAGCGAGAGGGGCGCTGGCGGGCGGGACAAGTTCATGGTGTCCCCGGTTGCCTGCCGCCGCGATAACAGTAACCCCCGCGTCGGTCAATTTTTGCACCACCCGATACAGGGGATGGTTGGGGTCGCTGCTGACAAAATCGCCGCCCACCGACAGATTCACAATTCGCACCTTCAAACGGCGGTGGGTATCCAGCAGCCAGCGCAGACCGCGTAAAATGTCCCGTTCCTTAATTTGCCCGTCCGGTGTGCTAACCTTGACCAGCACCAGTTGACTCTCACACGCCGCCCCACGAAATTTCCCGTTGGAAGTGCGCCCATCTCCGGCAGCAACGACTGTCGTCATTTGCCCGTGCCAGCTTAACGGGCTGAGTTCGCCTACCGTCGGCGTTTCGATAATATGCAGGGTGGACGCATCGGCATGAACCACGATTCGGCTGCGAATATCTGGATGCATGGAAAAACCGGAATCAACAAAGGCCATCACCACCCCGCGTCCGGTATACTCCGGCAGCGCACCAAGTCGCTCCGGGGTAGAAAGCAGATTTAATTTGCCCCGTTCAAAATGAGGATAGTTGGAAGTAAATTCGCGCACCTGTGTTTGTTCCTGTATAGGTAATTCCCTCACCCCCTGTCCCCCTCTCCCGCTCTGGGAGAGGGGGTAAAAGCCCCTCCACCTTGATGGGGGAGGGGTTTGGGGTGAGGGTGAAAATTACGCCGTTGCCGTGTACCCCGTCCGGGAAGCATCCAACGGTTTGCCCACCGCCAGAAAATCGCTCACAAAACGCTGAGTGTATTCATTGAGCAGCGATTCCACCCGCGCATAGTCCTTAGAAGCCACAATCATCGCCGCATGATACGGTTTATCGGCTTTCCAGACGACTTCCGGCGCGTCATATGCGGATAGGTCAGGCCGTTCATTTTTTGCCAGCGTGACAATCAAGCCTGCATAGTCTTTTTTCACTTTCGGCAGTTTATACGGTTCGTTTTTCAGTTTCGCCACTTCCAGCCGTCCCCATTCGCGCCACAAGTGGACTCCGGTAGCCTGTTCGATCAGGTCGGCGATAAACGCCCCGCCGACCCGCGCCGCCATCTCCAGAAAGTAAAACTGCCTGTTGGCATGAATAAATTCGCCGTGTGTGACGCCGTTGTGCATCCCCAACGCTTTAATCACCTGCTGGTTGATCTCTTGAAGCGCCTGCACTTCCGCCGACTCGCGGGGCAAAATACGGGTGTTAAACACCCCGCCGCCCTGATACACATCCATTGGCGGCGCACCGTATTTTTGCACGCTGACAAATTTAACTTTGCCGTCCACCGTAATTGAATCAGCGTGGTATACATCGCCGGGGATAAATTGTTCCAGCAAATAGTAGGACTGCCTATCACCCAGCCGATCCAGCGCCCGCCAGACTTCCTCATCGGAATGGGTTTTGGTGATGCCCATCGAGCCGGCTTCCATACGTGGTTTGAGCATCCAGGGGGCAGGCACACGCGTCATATAATCGCGCAAATCATCATAGTTTTTGATGCCAATAAAAGGCGGTACCAGGATTCCCGCTTCGTGGGCGGCCTGCCGCATGGCAAGTTTATCGCGGAATTTGCGGGTGGCGGTCACGCCCATTCCCGGCAGGCGCAAATGTTCCCGTAAAATAGCGGTGATTTCAACTTCAAATTCATCCAGAGGCATAATCTGGTCAATGTGCCGCCCCCGGTTCAGATAAGCAACGGTGTTAATAACGTCCGGGTACTTTTTTAAATCGGGTGTAAAAAAAATCTCGTTTATACTTTCATACGGCCAGGGTTTCTCTCGCAGTTTTTCTTCGGCCAGCAGCAGGGTAAAACACCCCTGGGCTTTGACGCTGCGAATCAATTCTTCCCCTTTAAATTCGCTCGAAATAAACAATACTGTTAAAGGTCGCATTTGTTGGCCTCCATTGATGGGGCAGATTGTACCCCGAAAAACGGGCTATGACATGGCGGCGTGGGCGCGGGGTGTGCAAAAGCGTCGGGCGGACAGGCAGCATTTTACCCGCACGTTTGATTTTCCAACTCATGACTAGGACCTCCTGAACATTCTCAGTGTAGCGGGAGAACAGGTTAGGATGGGTACGAATCGGTTTTGAAGATTCAAATGTCGGCGGCATAATTGGGACTTTAATCAGGAGGTAAAAATGACCTATTCCATCGTCGCGCGGGATGCAGAAACAGGAGAACTGGGGGTAGCGGTGCAAACGGCGCTGCCGCGTGTGGGTGCGATTTGTCCCTGGGTGATGGCGGGGGTTGGGGCAGTAGCAACTCAAGCGCTTTCACGGATGTCTCACGGCCCCAGTGGATTGGAACTGATGCGAAATGGACATACCGCGCCGGAAGCGCTGGCGGCGGTGCTGGCGGGCGATCCGGAACAGGAAGTGCGGCAGGTGGGCATGGTCGATGCCAGTGGGAAGTCGGCTTCTCATACGGGCAAAAATACGATTCGCTACGCCGGACATCACGTAGGGGACGGCTACGCGGTGCAGGCCAACATGATGCTGAAGGATACCGTTCCGGCAGCCATGGCCGCCGCCTATGAAAGTACCTCCGGGCCGCTGGTGGTGCGAATGATTGCCGCCCTCCACGCGGCACAGGCCGAAGGCGGCGATTTTCGCGGGTCACAGTCGGCGGTTTTAAAAATCGCGTCGGGGGAACTCAAAAAAAATACCTGGGAAGGACTGCTGTATGATGTGCGGGTGGATGACCATCCGACTCCGGTGGCGGAACTGGAACGCATCTGCAACCGGATGCGCTCATACAGTCTGATGGGAGAAGCGCTGCAACTGGCCGAAAAAGGAGATGTAGACGAGGCGCTCAAGCGTTATCAGGAAGGTGTGTTACTCGACCCGCATGAAACCCAGATGCGTTTCTGGTTTGCCTACGATATGGCCTTCGATTTTGGGCATTTTGAAGCCGTGCAGGACATCTTCCAGGAGATTTTCCAGAAGGATGACAGGTGGCTGGAATGTGCCGTGCGGACATTTGAAGCGCGTCCGGTAGAGGGCAAAGTCGCCCTGCTTGATCAGATTCGGGCGCTGGCCTGATGGTATTCACCTGGATTGGCGACCATCGGATTGCCTATCAGAAAGCAGGACAGGGCAGCCCATTAATTCTGCTGCATGGGTTTCCCACGTCCTCTTACCTGTTCCACAAAATGATTCCTCTGCTGGCAGAACATTTTACGGTGTATGCGCTGGATTTAATGGGCTATGGCGGGTCGGTGGTGCGCCCCCACACCCCGATTCATCTGGAAGCGCAGGCGGATATGGTGGTCGAATTTGCCCATACCCTGAATCTTACCCCTTTTACGCTGGTGGGGCATGATTTGGGCGGCGGAATCGCGCAAATTATCGCGCTG
>CAZKZS010000321.1:0-5968 GCA_964557285.1 uncultured Anaerolineae bacterium
CCCTACGGAAAGGGCAGGCATCGCTCACTGCGTTCGCTTGTTCCTGCCCCTACTGGCCGCCCCTACACCATCACATGGGGAGGGGTTTGGGGTGGGGACGAGCTATCAAGGTTCATAGAGACAGGTATGAAATTAGCCGCCTGTCGTCGTGCCGCCTGTGGTGTTCGTTCCGGTAGTGCTACCAGGAGTTGTACCAGTGGTTGTACCGGTGTTACCGCCACCTGTAGCCGTTCCAGTATTACCGCCTGTGGTGCTGCCAGTAGTCGTACCCGGAGCGCTACCTGTCGTCGTGCCGCCTGTAGTGCTGTTGGTATTACCACCGCCCGCGCTGGGAGTTGGCTGTCCGGTGGTGCCAGTCGTATCTCCCGGCACAGGACCACTTTCCGCAGAAAAGACACTGCCCAGATCGACGCCACATAATTTATCGCCCTCAACATTAAAAGTAACCGTGGAAGCGGGGCCAGTAACGCCGCCAAAAGAAGCGGTATAGGTACACGTCATAGCATCCCCATCACGGGTGCAGCCAACATTATCCACCGTCACATCCGCCTGAGAGGGAGTATTGTCAGGAATTTGATTCGCATCGCACAGAAATTCATTCGCACCGGAATAGTTGCCTGTCAGCATATCCCGAACCGTAGCTTCTGCATTTTCAGTGGTAAGTCCCGAAGTATTGTTCTCTCCACCGCCGTTATCATCAGCATCCTCATCATCATTACAGGCTGCTAATAACAGTACCAGCACTCCAAGCAGTAAAAACAAAAAGCGTCGTTTCATGGTCTACTTCCCTTTCACTTGTTTACAAATAGGCATAGTACAGGAAAATAAACCTAATAGACGCTTTTCTAGGCGATTGCTAATGTTTCAGTTATATTCTCATGAATAGCTCAGGGATTTCTAAACTCCGGCTCACTCTTTCCACTCCGCATCCAGATCTGCCTGCTCAGTGACATCCTCAGGCATTTCTGGGAGTGTCGGCGGGGGCTCAAGATAGGCTTCCTCATCCTGCCAATTTTCTGCATAGGCGCGGGAAGTGCGAGTTGCCTCTACGCCGCTTAAATCGGAGGCAATACTTTCCGCCATACGCGGCTGCACCCAAACGACAGAATCCAACTGGACGGCTCTTGCGCCTGCGGTCAGAAAATCTCTGGCATCCGATGGGCTGTGTATTCCGCCGCTTGCAATAACAGGCACTTCGGCATATTGAACCACGCGCCCAACCACACGCAGCACCTGAGCTTTGACCCAGGGGCCATATAACCGTCCGCCAATGAGCCGCCCCGATTGCGTATCTCGTGCCGTACCACGCGGCGGGGCGGCTACCACCAGCCCATCTGCCCCGTTATACTGCGCCACTTCGCCCAGTGGAACAGCGTTATACAGGGGAAGTTGTACCAGAATAGGCAGGTCGCAGTGCTGACGGGCGGCTTCTAAGAGGGAACTGAGTTCCCGCATGGTGGTTTGTTCATGAATGCCCAGTTCAATTCCGGCTGCCGCCTGACAACGCTCAATAATCTGTACCGCCTGTTCGACTTTATGCGGGGCTTCTGCTACCAGATGGACAATGATAGGCAAAACACTGCGTTTCCACTTTTTTTCGTATTCGCGCACAATCCGGCTGACCCCAGGATTGGGCAGCCCTGTATGCATCAAAAAGCCGGAGGGAAGGGGAACAATACGCGGGCCGATGGCAGGTTGACGTGGCGCAAACGTCACCGGAGGCGTGACCAGCGCCCCGAATTTATCCAGCGAGAGCAGTTTCCGATAGGGCGACCCATCAAATCCTACTGTGCCTGCCCCCAACAAGACCGGAGAAGTCACGGTAATTGAATTTTTACGCGGTGTGCTAATTTCTATCATGGGCTACACCAGAAAAATCTCCGTTAAATCAAAAGCAGGACCATCCACACACACCAGTTTATTCGATGTTTTCCCCCGGATCATACACGCCATACATGCCCCCGTGCCGCAGGGTTGAAGCGGGGTCATAACTCCATAAAACGTATTCATTGGCAGGTTCATTTTAAGGTTTTTGGTAATCTGGAACAGTTCAGAAAAATATTCCTGCGAAAAGGCTTCGTTAACAACTGCAAAAATCTGGTCTGCCCACAGGAGCGTAGCATCACGATCAGGCCATACCGCCGTATCATGGCCGGGAATCACCTCAACGGCGGCAGGCATTCCGGCAACCGGATATTCCCTGGCTTTGCCCAATAAGATAAACGCTACTGCCGCATTTTGCCGCAGCGCTTTATGCGCCAGCATCAGGAGAGGGGTAGGATAAGTATCATAGGCAATCAGCAGCAGACGTTTTTGCTGATTCCAGGGAAATTTGTTTCCCACTGGCCCTAAAAGGGAAACCATTTGCCCGGGGAGATAGGTTGAAGTCATAGGACGTTCAACCGTCAGCGTGTTTTGACCAACTTCTACGGGCAGCCATTGTTCCCGCAGATAGGAGGAGCCAGCCGCCAGCAAACTTTGTCCGGCTTCCAGATGTCGAAGCGCTTCATCGGTACGGAGTTCCAGACGCTGCACGTCTGGCGCAATCCGCCATACCCTTTCAACTATTGCTTCTGTTTCCCGCATTTTTTATCCTCACTGTATCTCTATTTTATTTTATCGGCAAATTGGCGTGTTGCTCTAAAGGTGGGGCGTATGTTAGGATGCACAGTGTTCTGCAAGCAAGGAGTACCTTATGGGGCGTCGGCGTTCGGCTGGCCTTTTTCTGATCATTAATGTGGTAGTATCGCTGTCCGTCGCGCTGCTGGTGATCATGTTGTTTTCGTCCAGACAGGATAAAGAAGAACCTCCTATCCGCCCCTCAATTGTCGTTTTTGTGACCGCCACCCTTGACCCGCTTCTTTTACCCCAGGATGCATTACAGGCGACAGTAGATGCTCAGGCAGGTACACTGGCTGCTATCGAACGGAACGCTACCGCCAGTGTAGAGGCAGCGCTGGCCGTAACTAATGCGCCCGTCGAACAGGGAGCAACCCCGCGCCCGACTCAGCGAGCAGCAGTCAGCGAAGATTTACCGACCATTCCGCCGAATCTTCTGCCGAATCTACCCACGCAAAGTAATAATACCGCCGTGCCTCTAGCAACCAATACCCTACCGCCGGATGGCTGCGAACGGTATTTTGTGCAGGCAGGCGATACAGCCAGCAAAATCGCGGAACAGTTTGGCGTACCTTTAAGTAATTTATTTGTTCTGAACGGCATCAATGATCGCACCATTTTGAATATTGGGGATGAACTTCTCATTCCGGGTGAAAACTGCCGTCCCGAAGTCACACCCACCGTGACCCCGACCCCGCGCCCAACGTTTAACTTGACCTTCGTCGCGCCCACCGTGACTCTTGCCCCTACCGTTGAAAATTCACAGATTGAGATTACAAATGTCCTTAATCTTGGGGACATTACGGCAGAACAGGTTGAAATTCAAAACCTGGGGGGAGAGATTAATCTGGAAGGCTGGACGCTCACAGATGGAGAGGGAAACATTTATACGTTTCCGTCAATGCGTCTTGTGCCGGGCAGCATCCTTCGGGTTTTGACCCGAAGTGGGAATGATACACCGGGTTTCTTATACTGGAATCAAAATACGCCCATGTGGTCGCCGGGGGAAACTGCTACCCTGAGCGATGCATCCGGGGCAGTACAATCCGTATTCACCATAGGCGAGGAGGAAGGGTAAATTATCATGTCGTGGAATGTCGCCGGCGAACAAATCGAAAAGGCCATGCAGGAAGGAGAGTTTGACAACCTGCGGGGTCAGGGCAAACCCTTTAACTTTGACGATGAAAAAAGCGTGCCGGAAGAATGGCGTTTGGCCTATCGGATTATGAAAGACAATGATATTGTGCCGGAGTGGATTGGGTTGCAGAAGGAAATTGAGCAGGATATTCAGCAGGCGCGGAAAAAACTTAATGCTGCTTTCCAATTCTATCGGGCGGAGGAAAAACGCCTCGCGGCCTTGACGGGAACGGGCGTCGTGATTCAGCAGCTAGAGGCAAAACAGGGGTGGCGGAAAGCGCAATCGGTTTTCCGGCAGGAAATTGAAATCATTAATCAAAAACTCAGAAACTTGAATCTCAAAGTCCCCACCTCCAGCCTGACCCGTGATTTGTTAGATGCTGAGCGAGAAATCGCCCGTCTGGAAGGTTAGAAATTCCACATTTGTGCCTCGGTTGCGATTTGCCAGTGGCTATAGCATAATTAAGGTAGACTGCTCGGCATCAATCGAGGCTTAAAATATGCCACCAACTGTATCGCTGCGCGATTACTTAAAGGAATTGGAAGACCTGCAACGGGCAGGCCAGTATGATGAGGTGATTGACCACTGTAAATATATTTTGAAGGTCTTTCCCAAAAATATTGCCACGTACCGTTTACTGGGCAATACCCTGCTGGCACGCCGAAATTTTGCCGAAGCAGCCGAAATTTATCGCCGTGTCCTGAGCGCCAGCCCCTATGATTATGATGCTCATATGGGGCTGAGTTACGTTGCTGAGCAGCAAAACAATCTGGATGCCGCCATCTGGCATCTGGAACGCACGTTAGAAATGACTCCCAATGACTCCCGCCTGATTCAGCGTGTACAGACTCTTTATCAAAAACGGGATAACCGCCCGCCGGAACGGATTCAAATGACCCGGGTTGGGCTGGCGCACCAGTACATGAGCGCCCAATTGTATGACCAGGCAATTACCGAACTCCGCGAAGGGGTAGAGCGTTCCCCACAGCGCTACGATTTAAAAATGCTGCTGGCAGAAGCGCTGTTTGAAGCACAGCGTTATCTTGAAGCGGGTGAAATCGCGCTGGAGGTGCTAAAAGTTTTACCCAATTCGCTGCCCGCCAATAAACTGATGGCGCGGTTGTGGCTGTCGCAAAAACGGCCAGAGGACGCCCGACCTTTTATTGAGCGTGTAGAAGCCCTTGCGCCCTATGAAAGTCTGACGCTGGTCAGTGGGCAGGAAAATGTCCATCCCAATGCTTTCCTGATTCAAAAACTGGATTGGCAGGCGACCACGTTGGCCGCCCAATCGACCATGACGCTGGATTGGATGTCCGATTTTGGGGAAGGGCTGACTTCTGAAAAAGGACTTGTTTCAGCCGATGAGTGGGAAGATGAAAGCCCTGTACCAGATTGGTTTGCGCCGGGGGCTGACTTTACCGAACCACCCCTCGAATCGGCTGAAGTCACCGGAGATGTAACCGACTGGTTTAAAAGCATAGGCACAGCCCCGCTTACCCCGCCTAAAGAGGAGGTTGAGCTTCCTTCATTTGAGGATATTGATTTTGGTGATTCGCCGGAAGGAACCGATTTTTCGGATGAAATTGTCATGCCTGCCACCTCAGATTTGGAAGCCAGTTTTGCTGACTTTCCTGAAGAGGATACGGTCATTACGCCTCCTGCCTGGCTGCCCACCCCTTCGGAAGATGAATTTGGTTTAGAGATGACCAGACAGAGCATCCAGACCACATGGTTACAGCCCCCGTCCGAACTTCCATTTGACGCTGAGGATGAAACTGAAGTTTTGCCTGATTGGATACAGCCGTCTGCTGATGTCCAGCCTGTGTATGACGAGCAAAAAACTGAATTTGAAGGTGAGTTGGAGTGGCTAATGTCAGACGAATTTAACGAACAACCTCAGGAAATGAATACACCTTCATCAGAAGAGCCTGCCGCGTCCGGTGATTGGATGAGCAGTGATACCCAATGGATGACGGCTGATGAGGCTGAACCTGAATTAGCTGCTCCAACAGACTGGTTGACTTCCGATGACTCGGATTGGCTGGGAGGCATTGAGGAAATTGAGCCAGAGATGGAGTTGGATTGGCTGACTGCCGAAGAAACGCCTGCTGAAGCGGGTGAAATGCCGGACTGGTTAAGCAGCGCGGTCAGCGAAGTCAAAGAACCTGAAACTCCCGAATCTGACTGGTTAAGCGGCATGGCTGAACCCTC
>CAZKZS010000322.1:0-5966 GCA_964557285.1 uncultured Anaerolineae bacterium
GGCGGTAATCACGGGCTGAAGAATCTGCTGATAGTAGCGTTCGCGCAGATGTGGGGTAACAAGAATTTCAGGCATGAGCGCAAGGAAGGCTTCATAGGCGGCAGTAAACTGTCCCATACGCTGAATCGTCATGGAGATAAAACCTTCTTCAAAAGGTTTATCCAGGGTACTTTCCAGCGTGGCCGCCCGATTCTGTACATCGGCTACCCGATTCAGCAGGGCGATAAGCAGGTCGTCCTTACTCTCGAAATAGTTATAAATCGTACCTTCGGCAATATCCGCCGCTTCTGCAATTTCGCGGGTAGTGGCCTTCTGAAAGCCTTTTTCAGCAAAAATTTTGGCGGCAGCATCCAGAATCTGGTCGCGCCGTTGGGCAGCGCGTCGTTCACGTCGGGAAGAAAGATCACTCATGGTCGCTTTTTTTTAAATCATAGCGCATTTGTGGCACAATGAGGAAAGCACAAAGGAACTATCCGTTGGAACTGGATGACCTGAAAGAAGCCTTTTTAAACAGCAGCGACGACGCCGTTTATTATCTTCACCGCGAAACAGGCAACATCGAGCTGATTACGCCGGATATTCGCTGGCAGGTGGATGCCCTGCTGGAAGAACACAACTATGAACTGGAAGCCATCGAAGCAGCCATTGACGAGATGGATTCATGGGAGCGAGACATCCTGAAAGCCGCCGTTCGTATCGAATTGGGAGAAGCAGCAGATTATCTTCAAATTCCGGTCCGGCCTACCTATGAAGATTACAATGAAATGAAAATGTTCATTGAAACTGTGGAAAATGACCTGCTGCGGGAAAAACTGGCCGACGCGCTTCAGGGCGAAGGTGCGTTTCGCCATTTTAAAGAGGTGCTTCAGACGGATGAGGACGAATTAGAACGCTGGTATGCCTTCAAAGATGAACGGCTGACCGAACGGGTCATCAACTGGCTTAAAGAGGAGGAAATAGAGTTACCGGAATGAAAACCTATACTTTTCATGTGTCGCTCCCCGGGACGGGGCGGGTCTGGCGCAAAATTGAAATGCTGGCCGACCAGACTCTGGAACAGCTTCATCATATGATTCAAGAAGCCTTTGAATTTGATAACGACCACTTATATTCCTTTTTTATGAGTGGCAGGGCATGGGACAGGAAAACCGAATACTGCCTGCCCGATGATTATGACCCTCTCGGCTTTTTTACGGACGAACCGCCTGAAGATGAGGAAATCGAAGAAGAAAACCTCGATATGGAATTTGACCCGCAAAACCCGGAAGCCTACCTTAAATTCATGTTTGGCGACGACACGGACGCGCTGGAAAAAGCCCGTCAAGCGCTGGAAAATCCGCTGTTTCAGCAAATTGCCGCCCATCTGGATGAAACATATGCCGAACCGGGGGATGTACGGGAGACAAAATTGGATGACCTGGGTTTGAAAATCGGCAAAACCTTTATGTACCTGTTTGATTACGGCGACGAATGGCGGTTTAATGTGCGGGTGCATAACATTAATTTTGACGCGCCGGCAGGTGACTATCCCAAAATTGTGCAGGCGGTGGGCAGCCCGCCGCCGCAGTACCCCGTTCATGATGGAGATTATATAGATGATGACATGTTCATCCTGCTTCTGGATGACATTGAAGAAATAGAGGACGACGACGCTGAATCAGATTCTGATAACGAACAGGACTAAATTTTATGCGAAGTCGTGCGCTGGCCGTTTTTGAAAAAACCATGATGCGGGCAGCACGGGCGGTTTCATGGATAGACTACCCTGTCCGGCTGGAAAAAATGGAAATTGATGAAAATCAGTCCCTGTGGGCTTCCTACACGCCGGATTACCGCGCCGGCGACCCCCTCCTTAAAAATATCACCTGTGATTTAGCCATCATTGGCGGCGGGTTTACGGGAGTATCCACTGCCTATCACTTCAGCCGCCGCTACCCGGAAAAACGAGTCGTGCTGCTGGAAGCCAAATCGCTGGCGAACGGGGCAAGTGGACGCAACGGCGGTATGATGCTGAACTGGATCAACGGGGTAGAGGATAAACGACCGGAGATGACGCAGCGAGTCTATGAAGCGACCCGCGCGGGCATTGATACAATTGAGGACATCATCCGGCGGCACAATTTAAACGTCAGCTACCGCCGCGATGGGTCGATGGAAGTCTACACCGACGAACAGCGTGCCGAAAAAGCCTGCCGCGAAGTGGAAGCCCTGAATCTGTTGGGGATTCCGATTCAATTTTTAGATGCGGATGCGCTGGCAAAAACGATTCATCTGCAAAATGTCTACGGTGCAAAATTTGACCCCACCGAAGGCCAGTTAAACGGGGCGCAGTTTATTCGCGCGCTGCGTCCGGTGCTGGTCGAACAGGGAATCGAAATTTACGAACAGACTCCGGTGCTGAAAGTGCAAGAAGGCACGACCATCACCTTGACCACGCCGCACGCGGAAATTAAGGCCAAAGCGGTGGTGCTGGCGCTGAACGGGTATACGGGCAAATTAGGCTATTTCCGCAAACAGTATTTTCCCCTGCACTCCCATGTTTTTGCCACTGCGCCCCTGTCGCCGGAACAAATGGAGGCTATAGGCTGGTACAAAGCGGCGGGCTATTCGGATGACTTGGACCGCATTTCGTATTCCAGCCGCACCCGCGAAGGGCATATTGTGTTTGGTGGGGGCAGCAATTTGTCGTATGCGTATCTGTTTAACAACCGCACCGCCTACCCCGGCACCCCTCATGCTGCCGGACGCGCTTTTAACGTCATGCGCGACACGATGGTGAATTACCTGCCTGCCGCCCGCGCCCTGCCGATTGCGTTTCGCTGGACGGGAACGCTGGCAATTACCCTCAAGCGCAACTGTTCGATGGGGGTGTTGGGTGAAAACCGGAATGTGTTTTATGCGCTTGGCTACAGTGGTCATGGGGTCACGCTGGCGAATATGGCGGGCAGGGTGCTAACAGATATGTATTCAGGGGATGACCATGCCTGGCGAAAATTACCTTTTTATCAGGCCGCCCTTGCACCTATTCCCCTTGAGCCGTTTCGCTGGATCGGCTATAAAATGATGACGACGGTAACAGGCCGTTCGCCCCGTGAAGGCTAAGAGGTAAAAAATGAGCAGCTTAATCATTCATGACCCACTGGCAGCCCGTATTCGGGAGGTTTCTGAGCAGGAAAACGCACCTCCAGAAGAACTTTTAAAACGTCTGATCGAACTTCATTACCCTTTACCACGTCCAGCATCCAGTTTAACGGACGCTGACATCGAGATACCGGAAGATGTGCCAGAAACGGAAAAGGAAGCATATCGTCATGCCGTTCGGCAGGTACGGCCTAAACTTTATCGTATCGCCCGCCGTTACTGGGCAAAAATTGGAGATAAAGACAAGCTGGCGCTCAGCGATGAGGAACTGGATAAACACTTCTGGCTCATTGACCACGAAGGTATCCCCCGTTTTAAATCGGAAAAAGCATACATTATTCTGCCTGCTGATCCGATGGAAGCGTTCTTTGGCCTCTTTGATGGAAGCGATATTGAGAATGATTCAGAAACGAAGTCATAATGGCAGTTCTCATTGATACCAATATTTTTCTGGCATCCGTTTTTCCAAAAGATGTTAACCACAATAGAGCTAAAGCCGCTTTGCGAGAACTGAGAACGTTACGTATCGTACCAGCACCCGTTCTCCCAGAGCTATTTTATATGATCAAGGAACGTGTGACTTATAGAGATGCGCTTCAAACTTTTAAGCTGATTCGGCAGGGAGCGTTCCAGATAGAATCCCTAACAGCCGCCGATATGACAAGGATGCAAGAAATTATGGAATCCTATCATGACCATCAATTTGATTTTGTAGATGTTGCACTGATGGCGGTTGCGGAACGACTGGCGATTACCGAAATTTATACCTTTGACCGTCGAGATTTTATGACTTTTCGCCCTATACACTGTGCTTATTTTGAAATTTTGCCCTGAGGGAATCCATGACAGTTACCATGCGGGAGGCAAAACCCTCGGATGCACCAGCGACCCTGGTTTTTATGAAAACCCTGCTGGCCGAACCCGATGTGTATATGCTGCGGACCGCCGATGAATTTAATTTTACGGTGCGGCAGGAAGAAGCCATTCTGCGTGACTTTCACGAAAGCCCCAATTCGATTTTTATCGTGGCGGAAGTGGAGGGGCAAATGGTGGGTTTAGCCGATTTACGCGGCGGGCGTTATCAGGCAGACCGTCACTGTGCCGAACTCAGTATTCTGGTCGCCAGAGCATGGCGCGGCAAGGGAGTCGGCAGCCAGATGATTCAATATCTATTGCAGTGGGCAAAAGAAAATCCCGTGCTGAAGCGGGTGTTTTTATTTGTAGCTGCTCCCAATGAAGGCGCGATTCGGCTGTACGAGCGCTGCGGGTTTCTCAAAGAAGGCCACATGCCCGGGGACTACCATCGTAACGGCCAGTATTACGACAGTTTTATTATGGGCATGTGGCTGGGCGATTAACCTTTGGGAGGATGCCAGCCAACACCGACCCATAGCTGGCGTGCCTGAATCATTTTTAGTCTTTCAATAGTGGCACGACCAATCTTCGCTCCATTGTGACAGTTCGAGTTGCCATGTTGTCATCCTTTTTTGTGAATCAGGCCGCCTTCCAGCCAATCCAGCGCGGCCTGACGGGTAAAAAAGAGATTGGGCTGTGGCCCTTTGATACGTGGGCGCATGGCATAGATAAAAAGTTTGACAATCTGTACCAGAATCCCTTTGCGTAATATCAGCGCAAACCGTCCGTGAAGCTGTTGAAATTCAGGGGAAGTAATCAACTTTTCAACGCGGGTACGCATGTACATGGACATGGCCGCTTCCCCTTTTGACCCATCGCATAAAATAAGCAAAGGCTCGTCTGGCGGCCATGACTCCATCAGGAGGGTCATTGCATCCATAAACACATCCACTACGGCTTGAGTCGGCGTGGGAACAATAAAAATCGCTATTTTCCCCTCATGCAGCCATTCAAAGCTGACTCCTTCCCCCAGCGCATGAAGCCCTGCCACACTTCGATATGGAATTTCCCCCCTCAAAACCGTCATTGCTACGTCACTCCAAACGCAACTACTTTAGTTTCCATATATTCTTCCAGCCCTTCCTGACCAGCTTCATGCCCCTGACCGCTTTGTTTCCAGCCGCCAAAAGGGGCTTCGGTGGTCTGCGGCGCCCAGTCATTGACTCCTATCATACCAAATTCAAGCCCCTCATACATTTTGATGGCCGTGTTCAGATCATTTGTAAACAGGTACGCGGCCAACCCGTACTCAGTGGCGTTGGCAATTTCCAGTGCTTCTTCCGGCTCAGAAAACGGAATCACGGGCAGCACAGGGCCAAAAATTTCCTGTCGGGCAATCTCATGTGCCATCGTCACGTTAGCGATGAGAGTCGGCTGATAAAAATAGCCCCGTTCCAGATGGGACGGGCGGCTGCCTCCGGCCAGCACTTCGACCCCTTCACTCACCGCCTGTATCATCATCTGCTCTACGCGGTCACGCTGGCGGGCATTAATCAGCGGCCCCACATCCGTACTTTCTTCCAGCCCATTACCCACTTTAAGCGCGGAAATCAGGTCCGTTGTACGGTCAAGAAATTCCTCCACCACGCGGGTATGGACTAAAAAACGCTGCGGCGAGATACACACCTGCCCATTGTTCCGAAAACGGGCGGTGACGGCGGTTTTTGCCAGCGATTCCACATCCACATCGGGGAAAATCAGCACGGGCGCGTTGCCGCCTAATTCCAGCCCCAACCGGGTAAAGGTGCGGGATGCCCCGTCTAAGAGAATCCGACCCACGCGGGTGCTGCCCGTAAAACTGATTTTTCGCAGGGCGGGATGGTCAAGCATGGCCTGTCCCTGGGCCTCAGGCTCCCCATTAATGAGATTCACCACGCCTTTTGGAATCCCCGCCTCCACCAGAATATTGA
>CAZKZS010000323.1:0-5952 GCA_964557285.1 uncultured Anaerolineae bacterium
CGCCCAAGCTGTGACCAATCCCGACCACTGGCGCAAGCTGATGTTCCCGAATTCCGGCTACATAGTCATCCACCATGAGATGCCAGCTTTCCATGTCGGCGGGATTGGTATCAGGCCACCAGGAACGCGGCAGCAGACACACCTTCCGGTAATTCAGGTCGATTGCGTTCACCAGAGGCAGGTACATTTCCGGAGGAAAACCGTTGCCAGGCGAAAAATTCATCACGGCGCTGCCGTTCGCCGTGTATTCGTAAAGTGGATACGTCATTCATGCTTTTCCTATCTCTTAGCATTATAGCAAGGGATGAGTTGTTTGAGAAAATCAAGAACGTTAAACTTGGTCAGAATTACAGAAAGGTCTATTGATGGAATACGTCCGTTTGGGCAAAACCGGACTGCAAGTTTCACGTATCTGTCTGGGAATGATGAGCTATGGATCATCTCAATGGCGTCCCTGGGTGCTGAACGAAGATGACAGCCGCCCGTTTTTCAGGAAGGCGGTAGAAGCGGGGATTAATTTTTTCGACACCGCCGATATTTATTCGGTTGGGGTCAGCGAAGAACTCACCGGAAAATTTGTCAGGGAATTTATGCCTAACCGGGATGAGGTGGTCGTAGCCACCAAAGTTTTCAACGCCATGGGCAACAAACCGAATCAGGGCGGCCTTTCCCGCAAGCACATCTTGGACGGGATAGATGCCTCGCTCAAACGTTTAAACATGGAATACGTAGATTTGTATCAGATTCATCGGTGGGATTACAACACTCCGATTGAAGAAACGATGGAAGCGCTGCATGATGTCGTTAAAGCAGGCAAAGCCCGCTACATCGGTGCGTCAAGTATGTATGCGTGGCAGTTTGCCAAAGCCCTGTATACCGCCGATTTGCACGGCTGGACTCGATTTGTATCCATGCAGAATCATTACAATCTGGTTTACCGCGAAGAAGAACGGGAAATGAATCCGTTGTGTCTGGCCGAAGGAATCGGTTGCATCCCCTGGAGTCCGCTTGCACGCGGATTTCTGACGGGAAGCCGTAAACGCGGAGAAGCCCCTGCTACCCCCCGCGCTCAATCCGATGACTACGCTCATCGGATGTATTACGAAGATGCTGATTTTGATGTGGTGGAACGTGTAGTCGAACTGGCAGGCAGGCGCGACGTGAAACCGGCTCAAATTGCGCTGGCGTGGGTGCTGAATCAGCCTGCTGTTACCGCCCCTATTATTGGGGCAACACAGATGCAGCATCTGGAAGAAGCGATTGCCGCGCTGGACATTAACCTGTCGGATGAGGAAATGTTATATCTGGAAGAACCCTACCAGCCCCATCCGATTCTGGGACATAGTTAAGTGGCTAAGCGTGGGGTGGAGGTTATTGTAGGGACACGGCAGCGCCGTGTCCCTGTTAATTTAACCCCCGGGAGTTGCTTCTGGCGTGGCTTCCTGGTTCAGTGTGTTCAATGCCTGCTGAATTTCAGAAGCAGCCGGATTCGCCAGATTAAAACCTGCAACGATGGCGCTGCTCATGTTCATGTATTCAGGCCATTCTGCGGGGATAAGCGTTTCTTTACCGGAACACTGCGTTTCAATACCGGTTTGAATCGTCCGTAAGCGATCATTCGTAAATTTGATGCGGTCAATCAGCAGGTCTTTGCCCTGTAAAGTCGGTTCATCGGGTTTGAGCCAGGCAGGTAAGGCTGGGAGATTAACTTCTTTCAGGGTTTTACATTCCAGCGCTGCCGCCCCCGTTGGAGTCTGACAGCCGCTTGCCGGATCAAACGCCAGCACCTCGCAATATTTCAATAGGGCAGCCTGCTGTTCCTGCACCAGTATTTGCAGTTCGGTCAGGGCTTCTTCCGTATCTTCTGGCGTATCATCCAGATATTCACTTAAGGCCAGAACTAATCCTACGGCAGCGATGGCGAGCGCCAGATAAAGCACCATACGGAATCTCCGGCGGCGGCGTTGGGCGGCTTTTTTGGCCTCCCGTTCGGCGTTTTCTTTTTCTTCCCGTACCTTCTGAAGCCGTTTTTCATAGTTCCACTCTTCATCCGTCAGGGTGAGGTCACGCTGCTTTAACATGCGTTCCTGGGCCAGAGTCGGCCAGTCGAATTTTTCCTGCGCCATCTGTACTTTTAGTGCGGCTTTCTTTTTTGCCTCCTCGCGCTGCTGAAGGGTATTCAGGGTTCGCACCGCCTTATGCGCTAAGTCTCGCACTTTCGGATGCTCATCCAGCGTGGCAACTTTATCCAGCGCGTCAATCAATTCGGTATTGCCCGTTTTCCCCAGCTCCAGCACCGCCTCAAAACGTACTTTAGGGTCTTTATGTTGCAAACGTTTGAGTAGTTTTTTAGTTTTACGATCCATCAATAAAAAACCTTTCATGAGAGCAGAATGAAAAAGTGAGCAAAGGCTGAAGAATTAATTATATTCTCCCCTATTGAGGTTGGCACTTTTCAGCTATATTTGTCTAAAATGCACAAAAATCAGAGTTCTGATTTATACTATTTGTACAACCGACAAGGAGAAATAACACATGGCTGTTCCCTCGTATGAGGCGCCAACCCACCAAGATACAGCCTATCAAACCGCCTTAGAACAGTTTGATCGCGCTGCCTACTATGTAGATGCTCCCGCAGATTACCTTGAAATCCTGAAATACCCTGCGCGAGAAGTCACCGCAAACTTCCCCGTGAGGCGTGATGACGGCACTATCGAAATGTTTACGGGGTATCGTGTTCATCACAATATCACCCTCGGCCCCACCAAAGGTGGCATCCGCTACGCAGCAGATGTGACGCTGGATGAGGTGCGGGCGCTGGCGATGTGGATGACCTGGAAGTGCGCTCTGGTTCAACTTCCCTTCGGTGGTGCGAAAGGGGGAGTCGTTGTTGACCCCAAAACCCTCAGCCTGGCCGAAAATGAACGCCTGACTCGCCGCTACACGTCGGAAATGGTCAATGTGTTCAGCGAACACAGCGACATTCCAGCGCCGGACATGGGAACCAATGCCCAGACGATGGCCTGGATTATGGATACTTATTCTATGAACGTCGGTCATTCTGTCCCCGCCGTGGTGACGGGCAAACCCCTGAACCTGGGGGGCAGCGAAGGCCGCACCGAAGCCACCGGACGCGGTGTGATTATTGCGATGGAAGAAGCCCTAAAACGGACTGACCGCTACGACCCGCCAAACACCAAAGTGGTGATTCAGGGATTTGGGAATGTCGGTTCCCATGCCGCGCTGATTGCCACTGACCTGGGTTACAAAGTGGTCGGGGTGAGCGATGTTAGCGGTGGGGTGTATCATCCCAACGGGTTGGACATCAAAAAGCTGTTTGATTTTGCCCAACACGGTGGTATGCTCAAAGATTATAAAGATTCCAGCCTGGATCATGTGACCAACCGCGAACTGCTGACTCTCCCGTGTGATGTACTTGCTCCTTCCGCCCTGCAAAGCCAGCTTACTCCTGAAGTCGCTCCCTATGTCAAAGCCAGCATCATTGTTGAAGGCGCAAACGGTCCCACCACCCCCGAAGCCGATGATATTTTGAATGACCGGGGGATTCTGGTTGTACCGGATATTCTGGCAAACGCTGGCGGCGTCATTGTCTCTTACTTCGAGTGGGTACAGGGTTTGCAGAGTTATTTCTGGGATTTGGATGAAATTAACCGCCGTCTGGCTCGTATCATGACCAAATCATATGATGGCGTGCAGATGGTTGCCGAAGAAAATAAAATTACGCTGCGGACAGCCGCCCAGGTTGCTGCTATTACTCGCGTGGTCAGAGCCTTGATGACACGCGGCATTTACCCGTAGACTCCAAAAGGGGCAGGCCAACCGTCTGCCCTTTTTTATTTATCCAGCCAGTTCGTAGATTTGAAAACGCGCTTCCCGATGTTTTAACCGCAGGCCGGATGTGGAAGTCAGAATTGGATTTTTCCAGAGTTCCCACAGCGCGGGGTTGGTCGCCTGATAATTCCGTTCGATGACCAGATAACTTATCTGGTTTTCGCGCATCAATTCCACAATTTCCGGCAAAGTCATGTTACTGTGAATGAAATAAAATGCCTGTTCCTGCCTGCCTGCTGCGTAAAAAGCAATGACGTTGGCTTTTCCGGGGGAAGCGATTTTCGGATTTTCCGTATGGTCGGCCAGCCATTCTCCGGCCAACTTTGAATTCCACAGCAGCAGTTCTTCCGTATAAATCGCTTCCAGAGAGGTATCCTGAAAAAAGGGGAAAATCGTATACAGCAGAACGGGCAGACTCAGCAGCATCACCGCCACCCTCAGTCCGTGAAAATAATTTTTCTGCCAGGCTGCTGTTATTTCTTGCAGCATTTTGGTGACTAGAAAAGCGGCGGGAATCATCATGAGAATGGAGTGGGGAATAAAAAAACGGTAATCAATATAAAAAAACGGATAAGCAAAAATAGGGATAAAAAATAACACTGTCACCAGCGCAGTTTGCCTGCTGCGGGTATCCCATTGTAGGACAGGCAGCCAGCGTTTGCATACGCCCCGATACCCTACCCACACGATTCCCCATACAAAAAAGACATGGCGATTGATACCAAAAAATTGAATGATTCCATGAATAAAATTCGATGTAGTGGTCTGCACATATTTCCAGCCCTGCTGCTGGATAAATTCGCTGACCGATAAATCCTCATAGTCGGAAACTGTGCCTTCCACGTACTCATCCCGAATGATGTTCTGGCGCACCTTACCGGAAATCGTCCACTGTCCTTCAGCATCATGTAAAAATAGAATATAAGCCCCAACCAGCACGAGCCAGGGAAGTAAAAATATGCCCATCCATTGAACATTTGCTTTTTGCTGCCATGCCCTGACCATCAGGCCCAAAAATACCAGCCCACCCACCGCCAGCCCTTCTGGACGGGTCAGGTAGAGCATCCCGCATAAAAATCCCAAACTCAGGCTGCGGAAAAATGTGTTCCGGTGGATAACGATATGCAAAAAAAGCGCATAGATGCTGATGTAAATTACAGCATACACCAGGTCGGAAAGTGCCTGATAGGAGTGCCATAAAATGACCGGAGCAATAGCGACCCAAAAAGATGCCAGCAGCGCCGAGTCATCGTGATAAAGAAATTGGGATATTCCGTAAACGAGTCCTATCAGGACAAGATACGCGCCAAACGAAACCAGCGCCCCCGTCCATTCAAAGTCACCTATCAACAGATAAAACGGGTAAGAAATAATGCCGTATCCGGGAGGGAAAAGGGTATGGGTTTCACCTGCATAGGTCAGACCGCGCCCTTCAAAAAAATTCCGGGCGGGAATCAGATAATAGAGTGAGTCGGCGTTCATGTGCCGCCGTTCGATGACCAGATAACCGGAAAGCAGCGCCGCGATAAGGAGGATGAGCAGCAGGCCACTTCGCTGTTGGAGGGAGAAAAGTCTATTCATGGTGCAGCATTATAATCAAAAACTATAAAGCTGCGGGCTGTATTTTAGAGGTATTTACACTCAAGTTGAGCTACAGAAATGCCAGCCTCTAGTAACCGTTCATATAAAGGATGGTCGGTGTTGTCTACTTCGATACAAATTTTATCGTCTACAATCCGCGCTAACACCACACCCGCTTTTTCACGGGTTGGGTAGTCAGCTTCAGGCACAAGCACAACCGTATAAATTTGCTGCTCTTTGTCTTGAATAGAGTAAGTTGTGGCTTTATAGGCCGGGCCGTGATAATAAGTAATTTCACGCTGTAGAATCGCTGCCAAGTCGATTACTCTATCCACTTAATTACTTCCTCCCTGTCATTATGCCTTTACAGTGTCTCGCAAGTAGGCACGCAGATACTGACCGGTGAAACTGGGTTCGTAATCTGCTACTTCCTCCGGCGTTCCCGCAATGAGAATCTCGCCACCTGCGTCGCCACCTTCTGGCCCCATATCAATAATCCAATCCGCCACGTTAATGATG
>CAZKZS010000324.1:0-5945 GCA_964557285.1 uncultured Anaerolineae bacterium
GCCCGATAATGAGGGCGACCAGCAGAAGCGTCCCAATCCCTTCACGAACTTCTACACCGGGCAAAAGCTCCGCCACCACAAACAGGCTGATCGTATTAAACAGCCACCAGAGCAAAAAGGATTTCATAGCTTAGCCGAATAGCCCACTCAGGCCGCCGGGCAGCATCGTATCCAGACCGCCCGTAATGCCCTCCATACGCTCAGCCGCCATTGCCTGGGATTGTTCGACTGCCTGATTAAATGCTGCTGCCAGTAAATCCTGTAAATCGGTCAGCCAGTCCTCATCTTCCATATCCAGACTCGCTTTATCAATTTTGACGGACTGGACACGCTGATGACCCGTCATGGTAATGACCACTACGCCGCCGCCAACGGAAACTTCAACGGTTTCCGTTTCTAGGGACTGCTGCGCCTGTGCCATTTCTTCCTGCATTTTCTGGATACGTGCCATCATACCCGCCTGCCCAGCGCCCGCCATTGGATTTCCACTTCTGGATGTGCCTTTTGCCTTAATCTTTTTTGCCATGCTTATCTCCTTATTCCAATTCTCTTGGTTCTGCTCCCAATTCATCCATGCCAAAAGCAATTAAATCATCTTCAATATCCTGTGCTTTTTTCGCGTGGCCTGAATGGGTTTCGATTCGTACATTCATTTTATGCCCAAACACATTTTCCAGTGAAGTGAGCAGAGGTTGAAAATTTTTGGGGTCTTCCAGCTTAGGACGCAGCACTTCGTTTCGCAGCGCCAGCACCAGCAAACTGCCATCAAACTTATACGGGTCGCACCATTCCAGCAGGGCGGGCAGCGTAGTACGCTGACCTCTGGCTACTCGAATTACCTCTTTCCACTGGGTTTGAATATCCTTTAAGGATACAGCGGTAGGAGTCTCAGAAATCGACGGTGCGAGTGGGCGTTTGTCTGGCACGGCAGGGCGGCTTTTGGGTTCAACCGGACGGGGTTCAGTCGCAGCGATTTCCTGTTCCGGCTGTGTACTTTCCACAATAGCCAGTTCAAGCGGAAGCTGCGGCTGCCATCCTCCACTCAGTTCGGTGACTGCCTGATTAAAAGTACGAATCGCTTTTAACAGGGTACGCCGTCCAATTTGACTCGCCTGCTGTTCCAGCACATGCCGATATTCATCTGATGCATCAATCACTTCCACACCACTAACCTGAACCAGCATCATCTGGCGTAAATGGTCAACCAACTGCTGCCCCAACTGACGGGCATCTGCGCCCCCGTCAATCGCTTCATTTAGAAAATGGAGTCCCTGCGCGGCGTTTTGTTCGATGACTGCCTGAACAATCTCCTGCACCGCATGGCTGTTCACTGCCCCTAACATCTGCTGTGCCAGGTCCAGCGAAATATGCTGCGTGGGGTCGGCTACTACCTGGTCTAACAGGCTGATGCTGTCGCGTACACTGCCTGTTCCCTGGCGGGCAAGGAGTTCCAGCGCCGTCGGATCAATGGAAATTTGCTCATCATCACAAATTTGCTGAAGCCGTTCCATCACCTGACGCAGCGACACCCGCCGAAATTCAAACAGCAGGCAGCGGCTTTTGATGGTGGCGGGAACTTTATCAAACTCAGTGGTTGCAAGGATAAAAATCGCATGGTCGGGCGGCTCTTCGAGGGTTTTAAGCAGCGCGTCAAATGCCGAACCGGAAAACCGATGCACTTCATCAATGATGTACACCTTGTAGCGGCCTTCAGAAGGGGAAAAGGCAATTTTATCCCGTAAGTCCCGCACATCATCCACACTGGTATGGGAAGCAGCGTCAATTTCTATTAAATCCAGAAAACGCCCCTGATTAACCATCTGGCAATGATGACATTCGTTGCAGGGTCGGCGCTGTACATCCTCACAGGTGCAGTTCACTGCCTTCGCCAGCAGACGGGCAGTGGTCGTTTTACCTGTGCCACGCGGCCCACTGAACAGGTAGGCATGACGAATACGCTCCTGCTGTAAGGCATTGCGAATAGTGCGGGTGATATGATCCTGTCCAATGACATCCTCAAAAGTCTGCGGACGCCACCTGAGATAAAGTGCCTGATTTGCCACTGTCCACCTTTTTCATGATAGTCTACCAGCCCGACTCGGGAATCGCCAGCACGCACAGATGTTCTTATTATACAACTTTTTACGCCGTGTTTGAAATTTATTACCATCTGTCCAAGCCTCTTACACGTTATTATTAGGTGAGGGAAAGAAGGTGTGTATGGGCAAAGTTTTTTACTACCACTGGCGCTGGAACTTGCAGGCTTCCCCACAGGAGGTCTGGCCGTTTGTGTCCGACACGCATAACTTTAATCAGATGACAGGACTGCCGCGTATCAAATTTGAGGAACAGCCTCAGCCCGACGGCAGTATTCGACGATTTGCATCGGGGCGGCTGTTCGGAGTCATGCCCATTGGCTGGGAAGAATATATGTTTGAATGGGTAAAACCCTTCCGGTTTGGAGTGCATCGCGTCTATGACCCACCCTTTCCCATGAAAAGCCTTCGCACGCTGACCCACTTACAGGAAACTTCCGAAGGCAGCACGGAAATTCACTATGAAGTCTGGGCAGAAGCACGGGGGTTATTGGGATTACTGGCGGTGCCTTTTGGAGTCGGGCTGCGCTCTAAACGGCTTTTTGGGCAAGCCTTTGAGCAAATAGACGGCTATTTGCAGGGGATCAAATCCCGTCCTTTTGAAACACCCATTATTACGCCTACCGAGTCTGGAAAAAAACGTTTAGAGGAATTGGTTGGGGAACTGCGGCGTGGCGGACATCAGCCAGTGTTGATAGAAAAATTGGAAGTCCATTTGTTAAATTCTCCGGTTGAACATCTGACCCGAATCCGGCCTTACGCGCTTGCCGATGTATGGGGCTGTTCACGGTTAGAGGTATTAGAGCTGTTTTTACATGCCGCCAGCATTGGGCTGCTGGATTTAAGCTGGGATATTCTTTGTCCGGAATGTCGGGGCGCCAAAGCCAGAACTGTATCCCTGGCAGCGCTGCCGGAAACCGTTCACTGCCCGTCCTGCAACATTGATTACACTTCTGACTTTGAGCAGTCGGTTGAAGCGACGTTTGCCCTCAACCAGCAAATTGCCGAAGTCAGCCGCGACGATTTTTGTATTGGCGGGCCGCACACCACTCCGCATGTCTTGATGCAGCAGCTTTTACAGCCGCACGAAAGCCGCACGACTCAACTTCCCCTAAAACAGGGATATTATCGTTTTCGTGCGCCGCGTCTGGGCGGGGAAAATATTCGTGTTCTTGCCGCGATTCTGACTCCCTTGCCCAATCAGCCCTGGCTTACAGCCGCTTCCCAATTTTCTCACGCGCCGCTTGTGGTACAGTTTTCGCCGGAAAACCTATCTATATCAACGGATAGAGTGGCCGACGGAACGCTGGAAGTCACCCTCACCAATGCCACTCCACGCCAGCAGATGCTTTTGCTGGAAGATGGTCGATGGAGTGACCAGATTGCTACTGCGGCCGATGTCACCACTTTGCAGGCTTTCCGCGAACTCTTTTCCACAGAGGCGCTGCGCCCCGGTTATACCGTAAGTATTCAAAGCCTGGTGTTTTTGTTTACAGACATTCAGGGTTCAACGACCCTTTACCAGCGCATCGGGGATGCCTCGGCGTTTGGGCGGGTGATTGACCATTTTGGAATTTTGCGAGAGGTGATTGGCAGGCGGCGCGGCGGCGTGGTCAAAACCATCGGTGACTCGGTAATGGCGGTATTTCGTGACCCCGCAGATGCCGTACACGCCTGTTTAGAAATCCTTGACCAGATCACGGTTTTTAATGAACAGCGTCAGGATGCGCCGCTGATTTTAAAGATGGGGCTGCATCAGGGGGCATGTATCGCGGTGAATCTGAATGATCGTCTTGATTATTTTGGCAGCACGGTGAATATCGCCGCCCGATTGGAAGGGCAATCTAAGGGCCGCGATATTGTGACGACTCACATCCTGGTGGATGACGCTGGCGTGCAGGAGATTTTGCTGGATTACGGAGTCAAAATTGAGCAGTTCACGGCAGAGCTTAGAGGCTTTGGCGAGCATAAGCTCTACCGGATTTGTCGTTAGAAGTAATCGAACCAGGGGTCGTCGCTGGCAAAACGACGGTTGCGGGAAGTAGGATTGAATTTTTTCATCAGCGCTAAATCCATCTCGTAGGTCAGGGATTCACGCTGTTTAATCACCGGTTCGGGGTCTTCGACAAGATGCTGGAAGGGTTGGCGGTAAGCCAGCCACAGGTACACATCAATGCAAGAAATCACTTCTTCTGCATACCGTAAACTGTCCCCCTCGCTAATCACACGCGGCGAAGGTGGTGGGGGCGGTAAATGCTCATCCCGCAAAATAGCGGTGGCACATTCAACCCAGTATTCCTGACTTTCAGTACGGACTGGAGCGCTGACCAGCAGCAGAGCGCGTTCTACCCCCAGTTTCATCAGGTCATCGTAGCTCAGCAGCTTTGCCAGTTCCAGACGATCCACCATATCGGTTGAAGTCAGGATGTGCCGCAGGGAGTCTGGTATGGCGTTTAACTGCTGCCAGGCCATCAAACGCTGTGCAAGGTCGCCTTCCAGCAGTTGAATTTCATCCGTGCGGGGGGCAAGCCGCGCAACAGTTAAATCCGGTACTCTTTCGTTAATCAGGCGGCGAATGGTTTCCAGAGTCGGCCTGTCTACTGCACCGACCAACCCCGATTCAGAAAGGCCGTAGCGTCCGGCGCGCCCGCCAATCTGCTGCAATTCACTGACGGTAATCCGGCGGCGCTGTTTGCCATCAAATTTGTGTAGGGTGGTGAATACCACGTTGTCGGCGGGCAGATTCAAACCCATGCCTACAGCATCGGTAGCGACACAAATTTCCACGTCGCCATTAGCAAAACGTTCAGCCTGTTTGAGACGAACTTCCGGCGGCAGCGCCCCATACACAACGGACACGGTACGCCCGAAATTTTGCAGCGTATATTTCAAACGTAGCACATCGCGGCGGGTAAAGGCAATCAGGATAGTGCGTTCTGGCAGTTTGCGTAAAGGCCAGTGTTCCGGCGCAACATCCAGCGGCACCAAACGCTGATGATACAGGGTCTGCGTTTCGACACCCATATTGTCGAAAATTTTGGTCAGCAGGTTCAACCCATGCGGGGCAGTAATCACATGCATGGTTGGCGCTTCTGCTTTGACCAGCGCCTGAGTCCATGCCCATCCTCGCTGGTCATCAGCAATCATGTGGGCTTCATCTACTACCACACAGTTGCCACTCTGATTGGGGTTGAACATTTCAACGGTGGCCGACGTAAAGGTTGAACCGGGAACGTCAATGCGTTCTTCGCCCGTCAGCAGGGAACAGTACACTCCCATCCGATTCAGGCGCTCAAAATTTTCGCGTGCCAGCAGCCGAAGTGGAGCAAGATACCAGCCACTGCCTGCATTCGCCAGTTCAAGCAGCGCATCATGGGTTTTGCCGGAATTGGTCGGGCCTACATGGAGATAGGCGACCTGTTCCAGTTCATCATCCCGCAGCCAGCTTGGAAAATTATCAATCATCTGAGCGCGGAGGGCATCACGCTGATGGCGACGTTCCTCTTTGCGACGTTCTTTCGCTTCGCGCTGCTGCCGGCGCTTTTCCGCGACTTCTTTGTGAATTTCAACAATATAGTCGCTCCACAGTTCGCGTTTGCCTGCGCCATAATTTTCTTCCACTGCTTCTATATCCGCTATCAAAGGGTGGTCGCCTTCCGGCCAGAACACCTGATGCACATCCCCCCAGCGATACCAGACCGCATTGGGGCCTTTGTTGTAATTTTGCGACACGGGTTTCACGCCGCGATTATGCAGCAGCGTTTTAATGTAACTGGCTTTCAGGTCAGTCACCGTCCGAATCTGGTTGATGTTGATGTCCAGGTCATCTTCCATATTCAGCAGTTTGTC
>CAZKZS010000325.1:0-5931 GCA_964557285.1 uncultured Anaerolineae bacterium
CCCCCCCCGCCCGCGGCGCGGGGGGGGGGGGGGGTGAGGGGGAGAGAAGTACCCTCCCCTCTCCCGCTTCGGGTTGAGGGGCGGACCGTAGGGGCAGGGACAAGCGAACGCAGTGAGCGATACCTGCCCAAAAGCGGGCGCGTATCGGGCGCCCTTGTCCTCTCATACACCAGCCGCGCCAGCGTCGCCGCCGCCGTAATCCCTAACATCAACTCCACCGTTGCCAGGGTGCGGAACAGCGCGTCCGTGGTTGAGGTGTAAAACGCTGCCCAGAACAGGACTTGCAGCACCCCGACCCAGGGACGGCTGAAAATCACCACGCCCAGAATCACCAGCGCGATTAGGGTAATCCACGTAGACGGCGAAAAATACAGCACGGAGGAGGTCGCCAGGGTTGCCAGCAGAGTCGGCAAATCACGCCGCAGGGCGGAAGTAATCGTATCGTGCCAGGTCAGCAGCGTACCGCCCATCACAATCGTAGACAGCACCAGCCCTAACCCCATATCCCCGATGTTCCGCAGACTGGCGGCGGAAGGCAGCCGGATATTGCCCCAGGGCAGCCGGATTCCGATGAGAATCATCACCAGCAGCGCCGCCCCCATCGCCCCCAGCGCAAGATTTTGCTTCAGAACGCTGCTGTCGGGGGCTGTCCCTACCGCGAACCCCACAATCGGCCACTGGTCATCCCCCAACTCAGGCCGATGAGTAATCACGGCGGTGTGCCTGCCGGACGATAAATCTTCTGCCGCCAGAATTAAATCAATTGTGGGTTCGCGTTTTTGCGATGTCAGCGCGATAAACGCTTCCCCGTTGTTGTTGCGGGGCAGGGCGTTGGCGGGTTCGCCATCAATCGTAACCAGCAGATACGAAAGGTAATCCCCGCGCCGTACCGATACAGCAAATTCCGAACCTTCAAATTCAATCGTAATCGTGTTTTGTTCCGCGTCCGGGCCCGCGTCCGCGCCGAGTTCACCAAATTCCCAGTCGCCCGCGTAAACCGCATATGGATTCACGGCAGGATAAAATCCCGCGTGCATGACATTTTCATCAGGCACGACTCCCTGCCACTGGTCGGCACGCGGCGCGATGGCGAATCCCTGAATGGGGTCATCGGGTGGAACGTCCGGCTGCCAGTGTTGTAGAATGAGGCCGCCTACCCACGGCCATTCCCGCAGCGCCCGTTTGAAGGCCATATTCGTATAGTCTTTGCTACGGGAAAAAGTGACCTGTCCCCAGATGGAAGGTTCGCCTTTCCAGCCTTCTGGCAGCGCGTTCCAGCCCCAGTTACTGCCCCAGAGGGGTTTATTTCCGTCCCCCTGCCGTACCATTTCCTCCCGCAGCAAAATGAGACGGGAGAAATTTAATGTCTCTTTGTTTACGGTCCGGTCATCGGGTGGCAGATTGAATCCGTAGGGTTTACCCGCCGCCGCATCAAAATAATCCCGCCCGCCCAGTTCATAAATCGCCCGCAGGTAGTCCGGCTCATTGATATTGTCCGGGCCATCCTCCACATTAGGCGCTAAAGCCGCCGCAATGACCATCGCTTCGGAGTCGGCCGCATGGATATTTTTGTAAGCGGCTTCTAGCATCGCCACGTACAACGCCGGACGCGGATTCAAATTGCCCCAGTGTTCCTCAATATTGGGTTCATCCCAGACTTGATAAAAATGGATTTGGTCGCCGTATCGTTCCGCCACAGCGCGGGCAAATTCCCCATACGCGGCAGGACTGGCAGGCGGGGCAAAAGGGTGTTCCGGTGCATCTTTGTGCCGCGCCCAGGAGGGTGTCCCATCCAGCAGCGCGACCAGTTGTAGCTGCCCATCAAAAGCCACCACTGCCTCAACAATCTTGTCGTACTGTTCCCACTGGTAAACACCCGATTCCGGTTCAATTTCCGACCACAAAAACGGCTGTCGCAGCCAGACGAATCCTAAATCCGCAATTTTTTGCAGTTCGTCCGATGGATTTTCGTACTGCGTCAGTTCAACATTCACTCCCGCTAACGGCAGTCGGTGGGGCATCTCCTGTTGGCGGGTTGCCAGTTCATACCCGCGTGTTTTAAAGTCCATTTCCTGAACGGCAGCCCGCCAGAATCCAAAGGCAAGAACGGCTGCCAGCCCGCTTATCCAGAAAAATAACCAGCGTTTTTGCATGAATTAATTGGTCCAGCGTGGATGAGAAGCCTGTCCGTCGATGGTAATCTGCTGCGTCAGACCGGATGCCACCTCAACCAGCCACAAATTGCCCTGGTAAATGACGGCCAGATGTGTTCCCGAAGGACTCCACACAAAATCCGTATTTTGTTCGTTGAAGGGGCGAATTCCGGGGCGGCCTTCCGGCGGGAAAACTTTACGCGGGTTGCTGCCATCCCGATCCGCCACCATCAAATCATATTCCCCGCCCAGACTATTGAGGGGGTCGCGGGCTTGCAGGTAAGCAACTTCAAAATCGGGGAATCCCGCCGCGTCCTGCCGAATGGGTGAAAAACGCGGCGCTGCCCAGATGCCCGTGCGGGGCAAAAATTTATCCAGCAGCAGTCCGGTCTCTGGCGCTAGGATTGCCATATCAAAAATAATTGAATTTTCTGCCGATTCTGTGCTGTATGGCGCACCGTGTACCGTTGTTGCCAGCCATCGGCTGTCATACGACCAGTAAACATCCGGCTGCCAGACCCAGTTGGCGGTTAAAGCAGGCGCAAATTCCGGGAACGACAGCAGCGTGATATATTCCCCATCTTCCAGATTCACTAGCCCCACGCTGTCCGCCCGTGACCATGCCAGTTTGTTTCCATCCGGCGACCAGCGATAGCGTGTTCCCCAGAAGGAATACGCCCCTAGTGCGTTTTCCGCCACCACATTCCGAAAATCAATCGACTGTCCCGTTTGGCTGTTGATTCGCATAATGTACACATCGTTATACGCCTCATAACCGGGGAAGCTGTTAGTCGGATTGGCGGTAGAGTAACTGACTGCAAAACTTTCATTGGGCATCCATTGGGCGGTTAGCACATTATCCGGCAGCAAACGCACCGGCACGGCATTCCCCGTATCCAGAATCGCCCACAGTTCATTGGTAAATTCCAAATCTTCTTTGTCATCGGTGAAGCGGGTATACAACAACTGCCGCCCATTGGGAGACAAATCAAACACCCGCCCATCAAGCAGCCCTTCGGTCGTTAGAGCGCGGCGGTTGCGGGTATTTTCTTCAATAAACCACGCCTGCCCGTTGGAAATATAGGCCAGTTTGCCCTCAAACAAAATTGGCACATCCACGCCGCCCGTGCCGTAATAAATAATCTGCTCAGCCGCCTCCTTAATCGGCGTTTGGGAGGTGATAGAACAGGTCGTTTGCACCCCATTTTCAAAAATGCAGCGTTCACAAATGCGCTGAACCCCGTTTTCCCCCGCCTGCCCGATGACTTCCTCCCCTGGATTCAGGGAATCCGTCGGGATACGGCGGGTTTCAAAGGGATAATCTTCCTCATAGCAGGTGATTTCTTCCGAACCACGTACAATCGTGATCGTCATGCCATCTTCCAGCAGCGTAAACCGTGAGGGTTCAATCCGGTCCAAGTCGCCAATCTGGATATTGGCCTGACGCAAAAATTCATCCACCGACACCCGTTCTTCGGAAATATACGTGCGGCGCACATTCCCATCCAGCAGTTCAATGCGGAGTTCGGTATTGGTCGGCTGGCCTTCCTGATTACAGGCTGCCAGAACCAGCAAAAAAACAAATAGCAGCAGTCGTTTCATGGTTAGAAATTTATCATGCTACACTGAGGGGAACAAGGATATTGTTTGAAGAAGGTTCGGGGACGATGAACTGGAGCAGCTATTTGAACACCCTGCCGCTTGTCAAAACCGCCTCCCTGCCAATGGGAGTGCTGTTTATCGCGGACGACAAAATTTATGAAGTCACCGATGTTCAGGGGGACACCTACCGGAAGGCACGTCAGTGGCGCAAGGACGAATCGACGGAGGTCGCGCTGGTGCCAAATTCCAGCCTGGCACGCCAGCTTCCTGTCATTGAGCAGGGACGCCTGCTCCCACCAATTAAAACCCGCAGCGATTTGCTGCAAAATGGCCGCTACATCATTTTTATTTTCCCCACCGAACAGAACGCGATTGACTGTGCCTATCTTGATGTGGCGCTGTGTGGGGCCAATTCCGGTTTATATGTCCGGCGCATGGAACGGGACCCCGCCGTTGAAGCCACCAATGGGGCAGCAGTGTTTCGTCGTTATTATTATTCCCGCACCGCGCAGGGACTCAATACCAACCTGGCAGATATTAAGCCGCGTCTGGGCGACCCTATCACCACGCATCGAGAGGGGCCGGCTTACTGGCGTTTTTTAACCAGTTGGGACGAGGGACCGTATGACAATACCAAAACCTTAGCCATGCGTCCGGTGGATTTTAAGCTGGATAGCCACACCGATCAAACGCAGGTGAACCAAAAATACCAGCCTGACAGCGAACTGTAGGGGCGGGGACGATTCCCGCCCAGGTAAGCCCCTCTGCCATCGGGTGAGGGAAAAAATCCTACTCGTGTGTAGGGGCGGGGACAAGGGCGGTACGCCCGATACCCGCCCCCTACGGTCCGCCTTTGTGCAAACTGTGGGGCTTGGGGTCGGGAAAAATCCTACCTGTGTGTAGGGGCGGGGGACGATTCCCGCCCAGGTAAGCCCCTCTCCCAACGGGAGAGGGGTTGGGGTGAGGTTTTTTTTCCCGCACCCCCTTTTAACTTACTTCTACGGGAACAACGCGGCCTTCACCGCTTCGAGCATTTGCAGCGTACTCAGGTTGCGGCGGTTATACCCTTCCGTCAGCGCCCCGTCGCTGAAATCGGTGGGGCCGCTGCCTCCCACGCCGTACACATTCGTATTTTGCAGGGCATTGTACAAATTCCACAGCGGGGCCTTGGAATTGGTCGCCACCTCCACAATCGCCTCGTTGTATTCGGCCAGTGTAGCAGGATCAACCGACCCGTCGTCGGGAATGGTCGCCAGCACCGGAATCGTGCCAGCGTTATACGCCATATCGACCACCGCTTGTAAATTGGCGCGGAACACATCCACCGGAGTCGCCGTCGCGTTGCTGGCGCTGAAACTGACAATCAGCACGCTGGGCAGCGCCGTATTGAGTTCACATTCCAGCGGAGTCGCCCCGTTGCAATATGCCGGCGCGCGATTCGGGTTAAACAGGTCTTCAATCGTCCACCCGTCGCCTGTAGCAGCGCTTTGAACGTTAAAACTGGTCGCCGTATCACCCAGCGAATCATGCGCCGCCTGAGCATTGTAGAAATTGATGATATTTTCCAGACCTGCATAATTCCCCAGCGTATACGTCCCTGTTGCCAGAGGTTCAAGGAAGTTCGCGCTGTTGACCGGATCATCACCTGCCACCGAAAAGACCGTATTCCGTTTGCCCTTGTTATTCACGCCATCCTGATAGTAACCCATCAGGTCATTCGGGTTAATCGTCGGAATTTCAGGGTAAACACTGACATCAAATGGCGGCTGTTGAGTCGTGTTGACTGTTACGTTAAACGTCATCTGGGAGGAATCCGTGCCGTCGCTGGCCGTCACCGTGACCTGAGTGCTGCCCTGAGCATTTCCGGTCAGCGTCACGAGATTTGAACCGTTATCGCTCACACTCACGATGCTGCCATCAGCCGCAGACGCTGAAATCGACACCGTATCGCCGTCCGGGTCGCTGGTTGTGACTGTCACATCCAGCGTTTGACCCACGTCCAACACCTGATCGCCAACGGGGTTAATTGTGGGGGGCGTATTCACAAACGGCTGATTCACTGTCACGTTAAACGTCATCTGCGACGTGTCCGTACCATCATCGGCCGTCACTGTCACTTGCGTGCTGCCCTGAGCATTTCCGGTCAGCGTCACGAGATTTGAACCGTTATCGCTCA
>CAZKZS010000326.1:0-5919 GCA_964557285.1 uncultured Anaerolineae bacterium
TTTGAGGAAAAGTTGTGTTAACCCCCATGACAGTAAATCGGACTCGGTAAACAGATTGTAGGTAGCACGCGGGTCACGCTTGAGCTGTCGCAGCGTCCGGCGCAAAAAATATGTCCGCAAAAATGTATGAGCATTTTCCGGCAGGTCGAATAAATCTTCATAGACAAGGTTGCGGTAGGTTAATTTGGGTGTTTTTTGCTTTAACTCCTCACTTTCGGGCTTGTCTCGCATTTGCCCACTTGCAACGATTCCCCGCCAGGCAGCTCCGTATTCATCCTTCCCTGCCTCCCAGACAAACTGAACAGTTGAGGATGGCAGGCTGTGCACGGTCACGCGGGCGCTAGTGCCGTTATTGGAAAAATGATAGGCGTTTAACGAAGGGAAACGGAAATCCTCCTGTCGCTGCTCCAGGGTGCGGAAGGCTTGCACCAGTTCATCGATCAGATGGGTTTTGTAGAAACTGAGGTTGGGGAATTTTTCGTATCCGTTCTGCTGGGCAAGATTGATAAAACGACGATTTTTCTCAAGGTGCGTTTTCACAAACTCAAACATCAGGTCGGCATTGTCACTTTCAACCGCCAGCAACGCTCCCTGTGTGATAATACAGCCAAACGGTAGCGCATGAATCGCCAGGAGTACGATGTCGCTGACAGGCAATCCGGCTTCGCCTCGTGCGCTGAAATTCATCACGCCGCGCCCGTTGAGCATGGGAAGCATATCGCGGCTGACCCGCAGATAGGCAGGCTCGCCGGTAAAGGCACAGCGCGGCGCTCCCTCTACGCCCCGCAGTACCATTGCCCGATATTCTTTTTTGTCTAACGCCTGCAAAATGGGTTCAAGATCAAGGTGTTGGTGTCCCCGCAGTACAAAATCCGCCCACGCCCGCCGTTTATGCTGAAATTGTGGTTTGTCAAATTCGGACTGCACAAACCCGGAATTGGGAAAAACAACGCCCGCCGCCAGGCTTTTGCCAATTCCAGCCGAATAAAAACGCTCTAAATAATCTGCGATCTGATCCAGTTGCGCTTCGGTGACTCTAGCGGGGTCAATTTCCCCCGCCAGTGCCGTCAGCGTCAGTATCCCTATATCAGGGAGTGGGAATCCTGTGAGTTTTAGCATATTTTTTCCTCGTTTAATTTTCGATACCGAGAATGACAAGCTGGTCTTCAATTACCTTTTCCCCCAGGTGCATTGGGTAGGGCAGCGCAATATGACTCATGCTAAAGGCTGGCGAAACCCGCAAAAATTGGACACATCGGCAGAGCTTTCGCTGCTCAGATTTATCCTGAAACTGAGGATGGACAAAAAATGGCACCAGTTCAATCAACTGGGGATGCTTAAAGGCAATTTCATCATATTTGCTGGCTTTTATATCACCCTTAAACGCCTCACGGATATTTTTATCACGCTGTTTTTTTTGTGTTTCCGGCAGCCCGGCCACTGACATATAATGCAGAGGGTCGGTCACAGCAGTATCTACATAGCCCGTCAGGTGGGGGATGTCCCGCATATCCTCTTCTGCCGCCCATTCACTGGCAGTAATGTACTGTGGTGTTTCATCATTCATTCGCAGGCGCACCACAGCAAGCAGAAGGTCAAGCGCGGGTGCAGAACGCTGATAAACCCGATGGGGGTCAAAACGCAGCACATCACGATATTGAAATAAATCCCGATTTCTTAACTGGGTCCAGCAGTGTTTTTCTTCGTCCTGCCCACGCCCATTCCGCCACCCCTCTGCTTCAATAATCGCAATCGTAGGGCGCTCATGGGATTGAGTCAGCACCGTATGAACAAAATTGAGGATGTCTTCATGTTTAAGGCGAAAGGGTGATTCTGTACGGCTGCTGGCAAAACTCGCCCGATGACCTGAAAACAGGATGCCGATGGTATGGGCGGCTGCATCATAGGGCAGCCAGTCGGAAGGCATATGCGGAAGTGCCACGTTCACTTCACCATCAGCCCGCAGACGCACGGCCAGCACATAATTCAAACGTGGCTGCGAAGTTCGCTGTACCCGACAAAAAGCGATTATATCCAGCGCTTTTGCAAGTTCGGCCTCCAATCCGGCGGCACGTTCATAAATTTCATTTGGTGGAGCATACAAAATTCCCTGCTGCCGTACCAGCAAATCAAGAACCGCGCTTTGCAGTTTGGAGGCTGATGCAGTATTTAACCTGTGAGCCTTTTCGCCCTTATCGGATTTGAGCTTATCCCCCACGACAAACTGGGAAAGCACGTTTTCACGATGGCAGGCATCCCGTACCGCCCCCTTGATTTTCTGATCATCGGGCATATTGGGTTCGCCTGTGGAATCAATCAGCACCAGACGGCGGGCATCCGGCTTCCAGGGAAGTGTCTTTAAAAAGGTGCGCCACTCGTCCCTTTTTTTGAAGTAACTGTCCTGCATTTGTTTTTTCCAATCCCGGGCAAATCCTGCGGGTTTTTGATTGGATGGCAAAAACTGAATTTGGGGGTCTAAATCGCCGGGGTCAAGCGGTGCATATAATGACACAGGCAGTTGCACAAAGGTGACAGTTGCCAGAGGATTCTCCCCCCGATTTGCTCCCATAAGCGCTTGATCAATTTGTGCCTCTGCCCAGGAGCAAAATTCCGGTTTGCGATACAGAACCACAAGATGCAAATGGATGTGCTGATTGCTTTTCAGTGCCGTTGTTAACGCGGTATGCCATGCAGCGTATTCGACGGTGTTATTTTTACGCGGCCTGATCATATGTTTGTAGTCACGCAGCGCCAGCGTATTTTGAGGGTCTTGCACATCCCTCTGAAGGTGAGGAGACAGGTGCAGCCAGTCCCCTAAAGCCGACAGCACCCGTTCCATAATCTGGCTGCGTTCGCGCAGGCTGGTTCCGGTTTTAATTTGATGCCCGCGCTCATGATCATCCCCAAATTTCCGCCCTTCAGCATAGACAATATAATATTCATCCTCTTCAAACTCATCTAACGATTTGTAATTTCCATAAGTTTTGGGTGCGGCAAAAATCTTCTCTGGCTCTACCAGCTTCCGCATTGAATATCCATCCAGGAATTCCCCCACTCCCGATTCCCATTGGATACCTTTTTCTGTGCGTTTGATTCCCAATCGAATTAACGTGGTATCCTGATACCAGCCGCCTACAAATCGGTCACGGTTGCAGCCGACTAGAACGGAAATAACACGCCCCTTATCTCCTTTCCGATATTTTTCGGCGATATAACGCTGAATACTCAAATAGGCAAAAATCCAGACCCCGGGTTTGCGGTTGTCGTCCAGATAACCAGCCTGTGTCTGCACCGAAAAATCGAGACGGTACGCAAAATAATCATCCTTATAGGGAATAGGCTGGCTGACCAGGTAAACGTTATTTTTACCCCCGCCGCAGACCCGCCGCCAGGTAATCGGATATTCATGCTTTTGGCTCTGAATAATCATCGTTCTATTGTGTAGGAGTGCAGTCAGCAGGGCGGGCAGGGCTATATAAGCCAGCCCGTTTGCATAGGATAAATCGGCGGCAAGGCTGGCAGGTGTAATGTTATGCTGCCACTCCGTTTCGGGGTCAGTATCAAAGGCCTTCAGGAGATCCAGCCACGCATTTTTACCTTCGGATTGCAAAATGGATTGAATTTCCGGCAGTTGACTCCATTGATGCAGCCAGTGGCGAATCAGGATTTTTAACTGGCCTAACGAAGGAAAATCTTCCGGTATCCTGTCCTCAAAGCGGGTAAACGTCACCATCCGTCGCTGTGAGTCACCATTGCCATTTTCAAATGCCTGAATAATGCCGGGTGCCAGTGCAAGCAGAGCATCATTTAATTGGCGGTAGGGAAGGTGCAAAGGGTAGGGAAGGGCTTCATTTTTCTGGTGATAATAGATTTGTTTGAAGCGCTCCATAAAAGTCTCGACTGCCTGTGCATAGGGAAATTCCAGCACAGAGAATCGTAGCGGCGTGTCTGGCGGAATCGTCAGCGTCATGCGCGTCGGCAAAATCACTTCCGGCGAAATGAGAGAGCGTGCCATATCCGTTGTTATCCTTTCTTAGAAATAAAACCTAGTTGCTGTCGCGGTTTTCTGTAGTGACGAGGGCTTCACCGAGGCCGCTATAAAGATTCCAGCCAATTTCATCGCGGAACACATACTCATTCAGGATGTTGATCATGGCGGTAAGCAGGCTGGTTTCTTCAGGTTCAACTGAGTTGAAATCATCTGTTCTCGCTAATTGGGGCGACCAGGCAGCATCCACAAAATAGGCCAGGAATGGCACACCGCCGCGCATCAGACGACCCACTGCCTGCACAATCCGTCCAGCAGTTGTTGCTGCCAGGTCACGGCGTGGAAAGACCCCCAAAAGCGCATCATCCCTGAAAGACTCATATCCATGACGGGTTTCAATCATGCGGCGAAGTTCAGCCGCCTTTTCGCGGGCTTTTAATGCACGGCGGTACAGCGTATCCTCTCCCCATACCGGAAATGCCGGGTTATCTGCCCATTCCAGCGTGTAACGATTCAATTCCTGGGCATTGGCTTCCACATCATCCGGCAGATTCATGGGACGCGTTAAAAACAAAACTGCGCCAAAGGCGGCCTTTGGTTCAGAGGCATTGTTCAGGATATTGAATCCGCGCCCAATAGACTGCATCGGCGCGACCAGAATCCGCCCGCCTGTGCTGGCAAACAATTCAATATCAATGCGAGGTAACTCCTCACTCACTTCCATTTCATAATCTTCATTGTCCCTGCCGCGTTTTAAATGGAAAATACCATTGGCTTCTGAGTGCCATTTTTCCCTCAGCGTTCTGGCGGCACAACGTGCCTGTCTGTAGGAATTGGTGAGCATCAGGATACGCGCCCGATCACCCCACAGGTCAGGCTGAGCGTTTCCCTGTGCTTCCAGCCAGGTGAGGATACTGCCGAGAAACCCGCCCGGAACTCCCCCATGCTTCAACATAGCTTCCATCAGAACCCGCAGCTGTTGTTCTTTATCCGACCTCCCGGAAACCCAAATTGGTTTCCCTTTTTCATCCTTAAAATACTGCCAGATAAACCGACTTTGCCGGAGGGCGGCTTCCGTCTGCGGAGAAGGCATAAGAATTCCGGCAGGGGGTAGGGTCACATGAAAAGCGGTTGAATCAGGCAAATAAGATGTGCCGGAAAGTGCCAGAATATGCGGCCCAGGGGTATCCTCTAAATCTTCGCGTAGGCGATGAAAATCGAGCAGATAACTCCGGCCAATATTTTTATACATAAATAGCGATAAACGATTGGCAGCATGGTCATCTTTTGATTTGTCAATCACAAAGCCATATTGCTGACCGGTCAGGGGTAAAGGTAAAATATGCTGCATACCGTGTGGAATCCGTCTGAAGGGCCGCTCGGCCTCCAGAGATTCAGGTTTGTTGTGCCATTCCTGAATCACAATGTGGATATGCCGATCCAGAAGCGCTACGGTCAGCAAAAATTGTAATCGCAGCGCCAGATCATCCACTGAACGATCCAGATGTTCATTAAGATACGTTTCATCATAAGAATCGTCGCTCTGCTGTAACTGTTCCCGCAGGGTTTCCAGACGAGTTTCAATATCAGGATGCCATTTTAAAATCCAACCGCGCACCTGCGAAAAGATGTCCTCATCGGTTACATCATCGGCAAGGTTGTTGATGGCCTGCATCAGACGTGCTAGCTCGTCGGCTGGATCATGTGAGTCGGGCGGACTCTGGCGCCGAAGCGGGTCTGGGGTCTGATTAAACAATTCGTCGAAAGGCGCAAAAATGGGTTGGGTCAGGATTTCATTTTGATGCCGTTCCTCAGGCAGTACCCTGGCGCTGTCCCATTCTTTTAATCCTGCCAGACGCCGCGCCAGCCGATAGGCAAGGGAATTAGGAGAAAATTGGCCGCGTTTGACCCACTTTTTCACGACCCGTTCC
>CAZKZS010000327.1:0-5910 GCA_964557285.1 uncultured Anaerolineae bacterium
CGATGGCTAAAATACGCTCCACATTGGTCGAAATGCGGCGGATTTTCAGGGCGGCCGTTACCCCCATACTGACGTGATCTTCCACATTGGCAGAGGTCGGAATGGTATCTACACTGGCGGGGTGAGACAGGACTTTGCTTTCGGTTGCCAGCGCCGCCGCCGTATACTGCACAATCATAAAACCGGAGTTCAGCCCGCCATTTTTGGTGAGGAAAGCAGGCAGGGTATACACATTGGAGGCTTCATCAATCAGCCGCATGATGCGCCGTTCAGAAATATTTCCCAGTTCGCTCATGGCAATGCCCAGATAATCCATCGCAATCGCTAGCGGTTCGCCATGAAAATTGCCGCCAGAAATCACCTCAATTTCACCGCTAGTCTCATGGATAAAAATCAGGGGGTTATCGGTTACAGCGTTGAGTTCAATTTCCATCGCCCAGCGTGCGTAGGCAATTGCGTCCCGTGCCGCGCCGTGAACCTGGGGAATACAGCGCAGGGTATAGCCATCCTGGACGTTGGTCGGGTCGTAGCCACGTGTAAACTCGCTGCCTTCAATGAGTTTTCGCAGATAGGCAGCACAGTCGGTCTGACGGGGAAAAGGCCGCAGGGCATGAATCCGTTCATCATAGGCCAGGGGTGTACCGTTGAGCGCTTCCAGACTCAAACATCCGGCAATATCGGCGGTCTGGCTCAGCATTTCGGCGCGGTGGGTTTCCAGCGTGCCAATCGCACACATGACTGATGTCCCGTTGGTCAGCGCCAGCCCTTCTTTGGCCGCCAGAATCACGGGTTTTAAACCTGCCCGTTGTAAGGCTTCCGCCCCCGGTAAAATTTCCCCCTGATAATTGGCTTCCCCTTCGCCTATCAATACCAGACTCATATGCGACAGGGGTGCTAAATCGCCGCTTGCCCCCAGCGATCCTTTTTCGGGAATGACCGGATGTACCCCCCGATTAAGCATATCCAGTAAAAGCTGCAAGGTTTTCAACCGGATGCCTGAGTAGCCGCTTGCCAGGGTATTGGCACGAATGAGCATGATGGCGCGGGTGGTCGGAATATCCAGAATTGGCCCCACCCCAACCGCATGACTCATGATGATGTTACGCTGCAAACGTTCCACCTGATCTAGCGGAATCACCCGGTCTTTAAATGCCCCGAATCCCGTCGTGATTCCGTAGGCGATAACCCCTTCATCCAGCAGTTTTTGCACCGCCTCCGCACAGCGCTTGACACGGAACACCGCCTCCTCACTTAAAACCACTTCCGGCGAACCGTAAGCAACCTCAATCACCTGCTCGATGGTAAGATTTTTTCCTGTGAGAACAACCGTCAAAGGATTTTCCCTCGTTTAATCACCTGCCCCACCAGATTATCACCAAACTGGTAGGCAAGATAACGGTAATCTGGCACATTCAGGATGAGTATATCGGCCTGTTTGCCTGTTTCCAGCGAACCAACCCTATCCCCCCTATCCACGGCATAAGCGGCGTTAAGGGTGCTGGCATTGAGGGCTTCGGAAGGCAGCAGATTTTGATAGCGGCAGGCAATCGCCATGACCATCGGCATAGAGGGACAGGGAGCAGACCCCGGATTCATATCGGTAGTCAGTGCCAGCGCCGCCCCCGCGTCGATGATTGCCCGTGCATTGGCAAAGTGGGTGCTGCCCAGATTAAAATTCACGGCTGGAATCACGACCGCTATCGTTTCTGATTTTGCCAGCCGATGAATATCTTCTTCACCCGTCACGTCCAGATGATCAACCGATACTGCGCCCAATTCCAGCGCCATATTGACCCCGCCCAGACTGGTAAATTCATCCACATGGGCTTTCACTTTCATGCCGTATTTTTTACCCGCTTCTAAAATGCGACGGGACTGTTCCACGTTAAAAGCATTTTTTTCGCAGAATACATCAATAAACACGGGATTTTTCTCCGCCGCACGCGGAATCATTTCCTGAATCACAAGTTCTACATAGTCATCAGGTCGATTTTTGTATTCCGGCGGCACAGCATGAGCGCCCAGGAACGTCGGAATCAGGTCGCAGGGATGCGTTTGATTCAGGATGGCAATGGCTTCCAGCATTTTAAGTTCGGAGTCAGTATCCAGCCCGTAACCGGATTTAATCTCTACGGTGGTTGTGCCAAGTTTGAGCATCGCATCCAGACGGGGACGGGTTTCAGCAACCAGTTGCTCAACAGAAGCGGCGCGGGTCGCCTGCATGGTGCTGACGATTCCGCCGCCTGCCGCCATGATGTCCATATAAGACGCACCCTTGATACGAAGTTCAAACTCATTGATTCGGTTGCCCGCATATACCACATGTGTGTGGGGGTCAACAAAGCCGGGGCAAACCACTTTTCCAGAAGCGTCTATCGTGGTTTTGGCGGTATACTTCGCGCTGAGTTCGGCAGAATTTCCGACTTCGATAATTTCTCCATCGGCCACCACCACCGCCCCATTGTCGATGAGTCCCACCTCCTGCATGGCTGCGCCGCGTTTAGGCTTGCCATCGCTGGCACAGGTGACAAGCTGCGCCGCGCTGTGAATAAGCAAATCGGCCTTCATACCAAACCTTCAGATTTTAAAAGGTCGTCGAGCGAATTAAGCAAAAGGGTGAGTTTTTCCAGCACATCCTCACGGGCAGCCAACACACTTTCCACTTCAGCGCGAAAATGGGCGGGTAATTTTTGACAGTCCCGTTCGGCAAAATCCAGCAGGCGTTTTTCCCCCGGATGGGGCAGCAGATTGACCGCGAACAAAATATCAAAGTAACTGGCAAACAGCGCGGCCAGCCGATGATTCACACTCACCCAATCCCGACGGGCAAGGGCATGTTTAATCTGGTTAAAGTAAGAAGGGATAATCTGGCGTAAAAGGGGGTAATTCAGGGAAATGATAGCTTCCTGCAACGGGACAGGATATGGCTGGCGGGCAAGGGTTTGCATACGGCCAAACCAGCCAGTCACATCAAGCAGGCAGGTTGAAATTTTGACGGTATACCAGAAACAGGTGGTATAGCCTATAGAAGCCTCATGACGCTGAAGCACCCGATTCAGCTGTTCTTCCATCCAGTCGGTTTTAAAATAAATAACGTCTACGGTTAGACCCGTTCGGGCATCAATCCATTCGTCCCCCGGTCCCCAGTAATCAACCTGTTCCGCGTACCGTGCATTTTCCAGCGTGATACGCTGGCGGTCATCCAGCAGAATATCGGCATTACAGTACACGTAAATATCAATATCGGAATCGTCGCCGCCAAAACCGGACCGCAGCGATCCGGCCAGCGCAACCGCTTCCACCTCCGGCAGCGTGCCATATCGGAAGGCGACTTTTTGGGCAAGTGCCATTTGAGTTGGGTTCATTTGGCATCCATCATAGGAATTTTGACGCCGTTTTGTCGGGCAAAGGTGACGGCTTCGGGGTAGCCTGCATCCACATGCCGCGCTACGCCCATCCCGGGGTCAGTCGTTAAAACACGCGCAAGGCGTTTTGCCGCTTCAGGCGTTCCGTCCGCAACAATCACCTGCCCCGCGTGGATGCTGTAGCCAATGCCAACCCCGCCGCCGTGATGGATGCTCACCCAGGTCGCCCCGCCCACCGCGTTCACCAGTGCATTAAGAAGCGGCCAATCGGCAATCGCATCTGAGCCGTCTTTCATGCCTTCGGTTTCCCGGTTGGGGCTGGCGACTGAACCACTGTCCAGATGGTCGCGCCCGATGACAATCGGCGCTTTGACCTCCCCTTTTGCCACCATCTCATTGAGCTTTAATCCGGCTTTCGCCCGTTCGCCATACCCTAACCAGCAGATGCGAGCGGGCAGCCCCTGAAATTCGACTTTTTCCTGTGCCATCTTCAGCCAGCGCCATAGATGGTCATTTTCGGGAAACAGTTCCATCATGGCGCGGTCAGTGGCATAAATATCTTCCGGCTCACCGGAAAGGGCAACCCATCGAAACGGCCCTTTGCCTTCGCAGAACAGGGGACGGATATAGGCTGGCACAAATCCGGGGTAATCAAAGGCATTTTTGACCCCGTAATCGTAGGCACGCTGGCGTAAATTGTTGCCGTAGTCAAACACGATACTGCCCTTCGCTTTCCAATCCAGCATGGCCTGAACGTGTTTTGCCATGGAGTCCATAGCACGCTGTTTGTAGGTTTCAGGGTCGTGTTCGCGGAGTTCAGCCGCCTGCTCAAGAGTCAGCCCTGCCGGAATATAACCGTACATCACATCATGCGCCGAAGTCTGGTCGGTCACTACATCCGGCACAACGCCGCGTATAACCAGTTCAGGCAAAATTTCCGCCGCATTGCCGATGAGTCCGACCGATTTTGCTTCCTGATTTTTCAGCGCGTCCTCAACCCACGTCATGGCTTCTTCTAAATTATCGGTGATAGCGTCAATTTGCCGCAGAGACAACCGCCGTTCTGCCCGCCAGCGATCCACTTCGACAAACAGCCCCACGCCCTCATTCATGGTTACGGCTAAGGGCTGTGCCCCGCCCATTTCACCCAATCCTGCCGTCAGGACAAATTTTCCTTTTAAGCTGCCCCAGCCATGCTGCCGTGCCAGCGCCCCAAAGGTTTCATACGTCCCCTGTAAGATGCCCTGTGTGCCAATATAAATCCAGCTTCCGGCGGTCATCTGCCCGTACATGATGAGGCCCTCTTTTTCCCACTGGTCAAAATTTTCCTGAGTCGCCCATGCGGGAACAATATTGGAATTGGCAATCAGCACACGCGGCGCGTCTGTATGGGTGCGAAATATCGCTACCGGTTTGCCCGACTGTACGAGCAGGGTTTCATCTGGTTCAAGGTTTCGCAGTGAGTCGAGAATGGCATCAAAGGCTTCCCAACTGCGGGCAGCTTTCCCCCGCCCTCCGTACACAATGAGATGTTCCGGGTCAAAAGCCACCACCGGATCAAGATTATTTTGAATCATGCGGTAGGCAGCTTCAATTTGCCAGTTTTTACAGGTCAATTGTGTGCCACGCGGAGCATGAACTTCACGTTTCATGAGATTAAGCCTTTCCAAGTAAAAAATAAAATAGGGCAACAGCCGCCAGATGGCAGGTGCGCCCATCAATATCATAGGTAGGATTGACTTCGGTGATTTCAAACAGGCGGCTGCGGCTGTCCTGTCCGGCGATTTCGGCAATTTTGCAAAATTCGGTGGCGGTGAGTCCGGTGGGGTTAGGGGCGCTGACCCCCGGCGCGTCTGCCGCCTGCACCACATCCATATCCAACCCCCAGAAAATCGCGTCCACTGTAATATTGGAAAGGATGGTTTGAAAAACCGTCGGCACGCCGATTTCTCGAATTTTATGGATACTGTAGTGATGAACTTTATGCTCGTTCAGGTAGCGCAAATAAGTAGCGGAATTAGCAAACGGCTGCCAGCCCATTTCATAAAATTTTTGCGGGATAATCAGCCCTTCTTCAATCAACTGGCGGTAAGGGGTGCCACTGCTGCGGGGACTATCCGCCCGCACATCAAAATGAGCATCCACGTTAAATGCCAGAATATCCGCGATTTCCAGCGCCAGACCCGCACAGTCCGGGTAAGAAATATCATTTCCGCCACCCAGCACCACCAGTGTTTTTCCATCCCGAATCACCTGCCGGACAATTTCACGGTGCTGCTGATGGGTCGCTTCCAGCGTCGCCTGAATCCGGGTGTTGCCCAGGTCAAAAATTCGGGGAAAGATCTCCGGTTTTACAAGACGATAAAAATAGCTGCGGATTTCATCCGGCGCTTTGGCCGCACCAACCCGCCCATCGTTGCGGATTGTACCCTCATCCTGCGGGCAACCCAGTAAAACCACCTGCGAATCGGTGTAAAATTTTTCGTCAACTTGTACCACTTCACCGAGTCGCGGGTCGTAAGGATAACCGCGCTGATAAAACAAG
>CAZKZS010000328.1:0-5802 GCA_964557285.1 uncultured Anaerolineae bacterium
TAGCATAGAGTGGCAAATGAGGAGCAACTTTATATGGCTTTTGTGTACCTGGCTCATGCCCCGGCAGATGAGGGGATTGCCTCGCGGTTGAGCAGCGACCTGCAAAAAGCAGGGATTGAAACCTGGCATGAAACCACCTCTGATGGAGAAATTTACCAAAATCTCAAACAGGCCACGCATCTTGTTGCCATTTTATCGCCAGAAGCGCTGACACATGAGCATTTTCTAGCGGCGCTGGAATATGCTAGGGAAAATCAACTGCCGCGTCTGGCGCTGCGGCTCACCCAGCTTGACTCCCTGCCTCCGCAGCTTACCGGAATCCTGCCGCTTGATTTTACGAATGAAGAAAACTACGCGGATGGGCTGGAAACCCTGATTGAAGATTTACAACTTGAACCCCCACCCCCGCCGCTTCAACTACCGGAGGAGGTCCTGAAACTGCTGGAAAGTGAAATAGCGGTAGAGCGTAAAGTGGGCGTGGAAGCCCTCTTAAAATTTAAGGATAAAAATCATCCTCTGCACGCCCTTGCGTTTGATGAACTGCGTGCGATGAGTTTTAGTGAACGGGACGAAGCGCTGCGGAAAATCGCTCATGCGGCGGTGCAGGCTTTTCAATTGGAGGAGCGTTTACCCCCGCCGGAAGCCAAACTCCCCACTAAAGACGAACTGGAACGGCAGGCTGCCTCCCAACCGATGCCCGTCATTATCGGAGAACCGGGCATAAAGCCGAAACGCAATTATATTCATTTCTGGCAAACCAATCGCTGGAATCCCGTGCTAATGGGACTGGCGATTATCGTCGCAGGGCTGGCCGCACTGATGACATGGGAATGGGCTTATCTTATCCCCCTGCTGGTGGCAGGTCTGCTGCTGCCTCAATTTAATATCCTGATTCGGGAAAATGGGGCGCGTGAATGGGACTGGCCGAAACCCTTAGTCGGCAATGGTGCGGTGGGAGTCGTGCTGACGGGAATTTCCGCGCTGATTCTTTCTCTGCTGCTGGATTTAGGAAGTCTCTTTCTAATGATTAATCTGGTGCTGGGGCTGCTTTACGGCCTGGTTGTTGGCTGGCTGTCCTCCCTCAAACTTGAAACCGCATGAACACCTGTAATAGAATTTGAAAGGGGAATGGAAAATACTGGATGCTCATTTTAAAACTGGGTGGTGCGGCCATTACGGATAAATCGGCGCCGAATACGGTTCGGCTGGATGTTCTGCGCCGTGTAGCAGAAACAATCGCCCGCTACCCACAGCCTATGATTTTAATTCATGGGGCGGGGTCGTTTGGGCATATTCTGGCAAAGGAATACAGCCTGCATCTGGGCTACCAGTACCCTGAGCAAAAAATGGCGCTGGTGCGTTTGCAGCAGCAGCTTCATACCCTGAATCAAGCTGTCGTGGATGCGCTGGTGGCGGCGGGTTTGCCAGCTTTGCCCATCCATCCAGTGTCAATGTGTGTGATGGACAATCGGCGTATAAGCGGCCTATTTCTCGAAACGGTGCAGCGCACCCTGGGTATGGGGCTGCTGCCCGTGCTTTACGGAGACTGTGTATGGGATAACTCCCAGGGATTCGGGATCCTTTCCGGCGACCAGATAGCGGTTTATTTGGCAAACGCGCTGCACGCGGCTAAGGTTGCTTTTGGAACGAACGTGGACGGGGTTCTGGATGCGGCTGGCCGGGTAATACCGCACTTTGATTCTCAGGCGCTGTCGCATGTGGGCAGTTCGGAAACTACCGATGTCACGGGCGGCATGTTAGGCAAACTTAAGGAAATTGCTGGTATTCGTCCGAATACACAAACGTGGATTTTTAACCTTCTCAAGAATGACCATCTGGAGCGTATTCTTTCCGGCGAAAACGGCATAGGAACGCTTCTCGTTTCAAATCAGGATTAGGTGTTATGTCGAAAGCTACCGCAGTTGCACATCCCATCCAGGGGCTGATTAAATATCATGGCTTTAAAGATTCGCGGCTGCGAATCCCCCTGCATGATAGTATTTCCGTCTGTACCGCGCCGTTTGAAACTCGTACAACCGTTGAACTTCGTACCGACCTCGATAGTGATGTGGTAGAAGTAGATGGGCGGGTGCTGCATGAACGCGAATATGAACGGGCGGTGGATGTGTTAAACGCCGTGCGCCGCATTGCCAGACGGAATGTCTTTATCTATGCCAAATCAAAAAACAATTTCCCTTCCAATGTCGGGTTGGGTGCGTCCGCTTCAGGATTCGCGGCGCTGGCGGTGGCGGCATGTGGCGCATTTGATTTAGAACTACCAACCCGTCAGTTAACGGCCATCGCGCGGCTGGGAGCAGGTTCAGCCAGCCGTGCCGTTGCCGGAGGGTTTGCTTACTGGGAAGCGGGTATTGACCATGAAACCTCTATCGCCTATCAACTGGCTTCTGGCAAAGATTTTCCAATGGGGATTGTGGTTGGGCTGATACCTGCCTTTAAAAGCACAGAAAATGCTCATCTGGAAGTGGTTGATTCTCCTTTTATGCCCTGCCGTGTGGCTTATGTCAGAAGTGTGACCGATGACATGATTACCGCCATTCACAACCGTGATTTTTCTGTGATAGGGCGGTTGGCAGAACAGGACACCTTCAGTCTGCACGCCGTTACCATGACCGGTCCCAATAATTTGCTCCACTGGCAGCCCGAAACGCTGCGAATTTTTCAGGAAGTCCGCACGATGCGTGCGGACGGGCTGGAATGTTATCTGTCGGTGGACACTGGCGCGACGGTTTACATCAATTCCCGGCCCGAAGATCGAGATGCGGTGGAAGCGCGGATTCGGGCGCTGGGGGTGGAAACCTTAACGTGTGAAGTCGGCGGCGGTGCGCGTCTGGTGGAGGAACATTTGTTTTAAAAATAAAAATGCCAGCCCCAACAGGCTGGCATAAATTTTATTGATGATGCTTGTTATTTTTTAACTACTACCACGTTGCTGGCCTGCAATCCTTTACGGCCCTGCGTAATTTCAAACTCCACGCGATCTCCTTCAGCGAGATTGCGGAAGGAAGTGTCACTCTTAATCGATGAATAGTGAACAAAAACATCTTCGCCATTTTCACGCTGAATAAAGCCGTAGCCTTTTTCAGAACTGAACCATTTTACCGTGCCTTGAATACGGTCTGTCATTGTTAAAGAACTCCTGATTGTGATGCCAGGTACTCATGATACCTGCCCCTCAGTGTAGGGTGCTTATGGGGGAATGTCAAGTCTTATAGGTTAATAATTTGAGGCCAAATGTGTACAGTGAATAAACAAAACGGTTGTAAGTTTTATCCCACGTGCCAGCCGTGCGAGTTACCCGTCCGCCCCATCCCCGTTTGAAACGATACACTCCCCATAAACCGTCATCATGGTTTTCAAATTCAGCCTCTAAAACCGACTCGTCAGCATCGGGGATGCCGTACATATCATAAGTGGTACAACCCCTATCACGCGCCCAGCGCAGTCCCGCCCACTGTACAGCAAAAGAGGCCATACGCTGACGTTCGCGGCTGCTGGATGCCCCGTACAGATACCAGGCCTGTTTCCCCAGTTTAAACACAAATACCCCCGCCAAATCTTCCCCGCCGTAACTGCCCATCAATAGCACCGCATCCCCCTGTGGAACAAACAAATCGTAGGCTTTTTCATAGTAGGCGGGAACATGCACCCCAAATGCCTGCCGTTCGCCTGTTTCATTCAAAATGGCGTTAAAGCTGTTGACATCTTCGCGGCTGCCCTCACGGATTTTGACCTCAAATTTTTCGCTTTTGCGGATGTTGCGGCGGGTCATCTGATTCATACGCTTGAGCATAGTTTCATCATCGGCCAGGTCAATCATCACCGAACGCGGTGGTTGTACGGTCTGGGAACTGGGGTGAAATCCAAGCGTATGTAAAATTTCCGGTTTCACGCCAAATCCCGGCTCCATTTTGAGGAAGGCTGCCCCATGCAGTTTGGCGGTCTGATGCACTGCCCGCATGAGGTTATCCACCAGAGGGCGGTTTTCCCAGTCCACTACCGGACCATAGGGCAGATAGGCCAGTTTGCCCAGGGGAAATCTGCGGAATAAAATCTGCGCCCCCGCGCTTATTGTTCCCCGCTCATCAAGCAGGGCAATCCGCACCGGTGTCCAGCCGTAATCCGCTTTCAGGTCGCCCCATGCGGAAAGCTGTAACAAATGCCCGCGTGGGTGCTGGCGAACGAAGGAATCCCATTTTTGCGCGTCGGGTGCGGTAACAATCATACCCGGGCTTCTCGATGAATCCGGTAGTTGGCGTACAAACTGCCAGAAAGATAAAACAGGGGAAAAAACAGGCTGATAAATACCAGCGTGCGGTTTTCGGGTTCAGTGGTCAGGATGTAAATCCACAGCAAAATCCAGGTAATTGCCAGCGCCCATGAAGTTTTGCTTAAAAAAGTGTTCCGGCTGGGGTACAAAAACCGAATCGGGATGAAGCTAAAAATAGCTGGAATAAGAATCATCAGCGCGGCAACCCATTCCACCGGACGGAGATAGACAATGTAAATGGCAATTCCATCCCAGAGGGTCGGGAAGCCCAGAAAATAATTGTCCTCAGTTTTCATATCCTCCTGTCCGTAGGCGTACATCGCGCCTATGACGGGCAGAATCAGCCACCAATCACTGGGCAGGGCTTCCACTTTCCAGATGATAAAGACGGGCAGCCACATATAGGTAAAAATATCAATCAGGTTATCCACCATTTCACCGCTAAATTTGGGCAGCACCTCCCACACCCTGACCGCCCGTGCCAGCAGGCCGTCCGTGCCATCGACCCAATGACTGGCAATCAGCAGCAGGAAGGTATTTTCAAAATGGCCTCTGGCGGCTTCAAACAGGGCAAACAAGCCCAGGATACCGCCAAATACCGTATAAAGGTGGACAAGCCACGCCGCGATTTTTCGTTGTACTGTCACGCGAATATTTCCCTCTGGCTGCCTATTGTAGAGATTTTAACACGGCTTTTCCACGCTCTACAGGATTCAGGCTCAGCAGCAGGCGCAAAATCAACATCCAGATGGCTGAAAGCGCCGCCAGCGCTGCATATTCATACGCTTCAAGGGGGACAAGTTCAAAAAAGTCGTTTAGACCATTCACCAGCATCAGGGCAAAATACGCTGCCACCAGCAAAATCACCATGCCTACCGGACGTTTATCCGCACTTAAGGGGTCAGTCACAGCAAAAAATGGAATCGGCGGTTTGACGAACAAAATCAGGAACATGCCGCAGAACACAGTTACAGTAACAAGGGCGGTGCGGGCAGTTTCAAGATTTTGCGCGTTTTCCAGCGCATACAGATAAACCCCGACTCCGATGATTGCCAGCATTACCGCCGCCGGAATCACAAACTGGGCGGCTTTTTTCAGCATATTTTTTTCAGGCGTACCCGGTCGCGCCCATGCCGCTAGAAAAATCGGCGGCAGACCCGCATTAATAAACGAAATCAGGGCATCGTGGCGCGGCAAAAATGGAAACGTTTTCCCGACCAGGGTGACGGCTGTAACCAGCAGCACCACAAAAAAGGTCCGACTCAGCAGCAGGCGCATTGTATCCTGCATCCCATTCAGGATTTTTTGCCCTTCGACAAATACCCCCGGCAGGGCAGCAAATGAGTCGTTCAGCAGCACAATATCCGCCGCGTTGCGGGTGGCGGCGCTGCCGCTTTGCATGGAGATGCCAATGTGTGCCTGTTTCAGCGACAGGACATCATTCACCCCGTCTCCAATCATTGCCACATAAAATCCCTGATTTTTGAGGGCTTTGACCAGATTTTCTTTCTGGT
>CAZKZS010000329.1:0-5792 GCA_964557285.1 uncultured Anaerolineae bacterium
CATCCTCAGCACCCTTGAACCTGTCATGACGGTTTTTCTGGCGGCGCTGCTGCTGAGCGAAAATGTCAATGCCATGCAGCTTGTTGGAGGTGGTTTTATCCTGACCAGCGTGATTCTGCTGCATCTGCCCATGCGCCGCCGACTGACACAGGCCGCCCTTAACGTTTAAAGCGGGTCAGCACCATCCGGGGGACGGCGCGGGCTTCTTCGACCTTTAGCGCCAGCGCCGCGCCCCAAAAAACTGCCCCACCTAATATTATTCCCACGACCAGCAGCACCAGCGCGGGCAGGCTCTCCGCCAGCCTCATCCATCCCCCCACCATACCCGTCATCAGGAGTGCCGCCGCCGCAATTTTGGACATACGGCCAGCGATTCCCCGTCTTTTTAGGGCAGGTAAACGGCGCTGAATTAGCAGCCACAGGATTGTACTTTCCAGCGCGGTAGCCACGGACATCGAAAGCGCCAGCCCGCCAAATTTTCCCCGTGCGAAATCAGTTTCTGACCCCAGAATTTGAATAAAAATCAGGCTGAGAAGGATATTCATCATCATGGTCGCGCCGCCGATTTTGACGGGTGTCCAGGTATCATGCAGGGCATAAAAAGCACGTGCCAGAATTTCCAGTGCGGCATGTCCCGCCAGTCCAATGCCAAACAGCGCCAGCGCCCAGGCAGTTCCGGCGCTATCGTTAGATGTCCATTCGCCGCGCTCAAATATCACGGTCACAATAGGTTCGGACAGCACCGCCAGCCCCAAACCCGCCGGAATACTCAAAAACAAGACACTGGTCAGCGCACCGGTCAAAGTACGGGCAAAGGCAGAGTCATCCCCTTCGCTATGTAAGCGAGACAGCGTAGGAAATACCGCCGTGCCGACACTCTGCCCGATGATTCCCAGAATAGTAAACATGAGCGTGAAGGCCGTTTGTAACGCGGTCAGGCTGCCCGCCATCATACCGCTGGTCAGCGCTGCATTGACCCAAAAATTGATCTGCACGATTCCCAGCCCAAGCACACGCGGCCCCATCAGCAGCAGCACTTCCTTCACGCCGGAAATGTGCCAGTTCGCGGAAGGGCGAAGCTGAACATAGTCCAGTTTTCGCAGGACAGGAAACTGCACCCCCAAATGAAAAATCGCGCCCAGCACCGCCCCCCATGCCAGCCCGTGAATCCCCATTGAGGGGGCAAACACCAGCGCCCCCAAAATCAGACCGAGGTTATACATACTGGGAGCGAGGGCGGGAGTCAAAAAATGCTGATAAGCGTTTAAAATGCCCATTACCAGACCGGACGCGCCAAAAATGACGACTGTCACCAGCATAACTCGCATCAGTTCCGTCGTAAGTTCCTGCGACTTGCTGGAAGCATCTGGAATCAAAACCGCCGCCACCACCTCATCGGCAAAAATGAACATGAGCAGGCTGACTCCAATGGCGGCCAGCATCATCAGGGTTAATACCGTGCTGGCGAGTCGCCACGCCGCCGGATAATCATTTTTTGCCAGAAAGCCGGAAAATACAGGGATAAAAGCTGACCCTAATGCCCCACCTGCTACCAGCACAAACAGCGTTTCCGGCACGCGCAGCGCCGCGTTAAAGGCATCCAACTGCTGCCCCGCTCCAAACGCTGAGGCAATTACCATCTGACGAACCAGCCCCAGCACCCCACTCACCATCAGCCCCAGGACAATCGTGCTGGCGGCGCGTGCCAACTGGCTGCCGCTGAGTGCTTTTCCTACGGATTTCTGTGTCATTGATTTTCGAGCAGGGTTTTTAAGCGGGCAAAATCCGCTTCTAGCTGACGGCGGATAATGCGACCCGTCACCAGTTTACCAATCAGATTCGGGATAAATTTGTCCGGACCGGCCTGCTCATCATAGGTCAGAAGCGTGCCGCCGTCTTTAGCCTCAAAAGTGTATGTTCCTCGAATCGAATACTGCCCACCCTTGCGCTGAAAAGCCATTTTTCGGTTGGGTTCAAAAGCAGTAATTTCAAAAAACATTTCCTGGTTGGCCGCACCACGCAGTTTAAAAAGCTGACGGTATACGCTGCCCACCCCCAACTCACCTTCGGAAGTTTTTTCGGCTTCAGCCACCACCTCTAACCACTGCACGGTATTGGCAGGCTCTACCACAAAAGCAAAAACATCTTGTATTGGACGATGAATCAACACCTGAATTTTATTGGTAATCATTTTCTTCTCTCCGCGTTTCATTGTAGCGTTAGAGTGCTGTTAAGGGATTTAAAATTTCGTCACCCTGCACATATAATATTGAAAAAGAATGTGGTAGAGGAAGCACCCATGCTAGAAAAACGCCCCTTTAAGGTCTGGTCAGCAGAAGAACATGAAACCTGGCGGCTGCTGTATGAACGCCAGTGTGAACGGGTAAAACGGCTGGCCTCTCACGATTATTATCTGGAAGGCTTTGAAAAACTCCAACTGACCCCTGACCGGATTCCCGATTTTTACCGTCTGGATGAACTTTATCGTCGGGAAGTAGGCTGGGAATTGTTCAGCACGGATACGCAGTTTGCCGATGGGCAGGACTGGTTTGAGCATCTTTCCCGCAAGGAATTTATGATTACGGAATATATCCGTGATAAACAGGATTTGGATTATACGCCTCTGCCGGATGTCTGGCATGATACTTTTGGACATTTACCCCTGATGCTGAACCAACGCTATGCTGATTTAGTGTATGATTTTGCTCACAAAATGCTGCGTTACAGCAAAGAAGAACGGAAGGGTATGGGCAGCATCTGGTGGTACACTATCGAATTTGGCCTGATTCGGGAAAACGGTGAGATTAAAATTTTAGGAGCAGGGCTGGCTTCCTCCTATGGCGAATCGGTTCATGCACTGTCCGGCGCGGTGGATTTACGCCCCTTTGATCCCGATTATATTGCCACCATTAAACCCAGCCCGCACGAATTCCACAAGGAACTTTTTATTCTGGAGTCGTTTGACCAGTTTGAAGATTTTGTGAAAAACTGGGAAGCCGAATTCCGCCGCGTTTAAGCCTGCTGCCGGGGGATAAGCATCTCATCTCAGCCGAATATCCCCCCGCAAAATTAACGCCTCCTCTGGCAGCATTTTTGCGATTTCAAACAGTGTGCGTCCATCCTCAGGATGAATGTAATTGGGCATTAGTTCCGCCAGAGGAACGGCAAGGTGGGCTTCATAGATAATTTTTTTATCGGGGACATGCCAGGGTTTCCGGCCAAAATCGAAACTTTCGTTGTTCCATAACAAAATATCCAGGTCAATCGTAATCATGTGAATACCAGATTTCGGACGTTCGCGCCCTAGACGCTGCTCGATGGGCGCTAAAATGCCTTCCCGAAATTCAAGCGGGCAGAGCGCGGTTTGAAGCTGCACGACCGCATCCAGAAAATTCGCGGTATAACATTCTCCAACTGGCGCACTTTCATATACCGATGAGATGGCTTCAATAACGGTTTTCTCTCGTAAAAGCGATAGGCTGGCACGTAAATTTTTCTCAGCGTCATAGTTGCTGCTGAGAAGCACAAAGACCCGATTCAATTTCAAATCCTCAGACTGCTTTTAGTGAAGATTTTGACACGTTTAATCGGCAACCGCACTTAAAATGAAGTCCGATTTGAGCGTTTCCTGTACGGCGGGCTTCCGGTCCTCAATCTGAGGCAGCGCGGCTAGCGATAAAACCAGCAGCACCGCTTCGATGGCAAAAATAATTCCATAAGCGGCAGCGCTGTCGGAAAACAGGGTGTTAAACACGTCAAATAAAATTGTCCCCGCCAGAATCCCCCCGCCACGACAGAGCGTGACCATCAGAGTCCACACACCTAAATCCAGTCCGGCTTTACTTTCGCGTGTGTTTTCGACCATTAAACCAAGAGTGCCAATGTTCCAGAATCCGTATCCTGTGCCGAGCAGCAGCAGAGAGGGGTACAGCAGGGATTGGATTTTTGCAAATGCGGTAATATTCAGCAGGGTAAACGTGATAATCATCAGGAAGATGCCCAATTGAGTAAAACGGCGGTAGCCCACGCCGGGGAAACGGCGGTAAGCCCACAGGGTTACGCCCGAAATTAGAATAGCAGGCGTTCCCCAATACGCCTGAAAACGGGAGGTGTCGCCGGTTTCCAGCCCGAACACATTGCCGCCAAAGGGTTCAAGCAGCGCATCCTGCATAAATGCCCCAACAAAACTGAGTACCATAAACCACGCCAGCATCCGTGCCGACTGATTTTCCAGCAAACTGCGAACTTCCTGTAAAAAGGAAGGGCGTTCATGGGCAGGCTTTTCTGCGGAAAGAGTTTCCTGCGTGACAGGTTTCTCCTCTCCCCACAGCGCAAATGCCCAGATGGACACCATCAAAGCGCCTATCGTGACAAAAAATGTCACAAACTCGCCTTCTTTGTATTCTGGCAGCAAACGTGCAAAGAGAATCCCCGCAATCGCATAACCTGCTAGCAGAAATGTCCATACAATGCCAATCGCCCGCCCACGCTGATGGTCAGCGGCACGATCATACACCAGTGCCAGAAAGGTGCTGCCGGAAATGCTGTACCCCAGGCTGGAAAAGATGAATCCCAGAATAATTCCCAGCCACCACAGGCTGCCATGCCGCACCAATTCAACCGTGGAAAACGCAACCAGCAGATAGCCCGCTACCATCATCAGCCGCCCCCCCCAGACCCAGGGCAAACGGCGGTAGCCATACAAAGCTGTATAATCGGAACGCTGCCCTGCCCACGTTGCCAGGGGCGCCATAAAATAACGAAGGGCCAGCAGCAAACCCACAGGCGTAGCCGCATATCCCAGGTCTTGAATCATGACCCGATTCCAGACCCCCGCCCCCAGCACGTCCGCCATTGTTGACCCGATATGAAATGTCCCAATTTTGAGGTTGCGTGTTATTGAAAGGTTTTTTTGTTCCATCCACACCATCAAGGATTGAGTAGAGATGGTGAGATTATATGAGATTTAGGTAGGTTTGTCCAAGCCTTACCGCGCAAAACGTATATCTTCCTGTAAAATACGCAGCAGTCCCTCGCGCAAACTCACTTTAGGGGCAATATCCAGCGATGCCTTCAGGCGGGTTAAATCGGCGCACATGTGCGGCACACCCGTTGAAGAATCGGCATTAAAAAGAAACTGCGGTTTTTTGCCCGTTAGCTGTCCGATTAGCTCCGCTAATTCAACAATACTGGTTTCGACCCCACTGCCGACATTAATCGGGTCGCGTCCCGGATAGGTTTCCATGGTGGCCGCCCGCGCCAATGCCGTTACCACGTCATCAATATAGACAAAATCGCGGGTTTGTTTGCCGCCGCCATGAATCACCACCGACCCGCCGCCCAAAATTTGCCGAAAGTATTGGGGAATCACAGGGGGATGGGCAGCAGGCAGGGGCTGGCCGGGGCCGTAAGCATTAAAAATTCGCAGGGAAATCGTTTCAATATTCCACGCGCCGCCAATCGCCCGAATGTAATGTTCGGCGGCCAGTTTGCTGACCGCATACGGTGATTGGGGTTCGGGTTTTAAACCCTCATGCAGAAGTTCGGTCTGCTGTTTGCCATACAGCGCACCCGACGAAGAAAAAACCAGCCGCTTAATGCCTGTATCACGGATGGCTTCCAGCACACTGACCGTTCCGCCGACATTGACATGATTGTAATCGCGGGGGTATTTGACACTTTCCTGCACAGATACCCGCGCCGCCAGATGGATAACCACATCCACACCCTGCATAAGTGTCCACAATTTAGGAATGTCATTCACATCCCCACGCTCGACAAAAACCTCTGGC
>CAZKZS010000330.1:0-5776 GCA_964557285.1 uncultured Anaerolineae bacterium
AGCAGCAGGGTGAAAATCCCTTTTCCAACGATGATAACTGCTGTAAGTGCCAGCACCTGTCCGATATTTTCCAGCACAACCCCGGGATCAACCAGCATCCCAACCGAAACAAAAAAGAGGACAGCAAAAATATCGCGGAAGGGAATAATTTCTGCCCCGACCTGATGGCTGACATCGGATTCGCTGACTACAACGCCAGCTAAAAAGGCGGCCAGCGCCAGCGATACACTGAACAATTCGTAGGCTACCAGGGCTGTCCCAAGTGCGGCGGCCACCACTGCCAGAATAAATAACTCCCGTGAGCGGGTATGCGCGATTCGTGTCAGCAGCCAGGGCATGACACGAGCGCCCACAAAAAGCATAATCGTTATAAATATCCCTGTTTTGAGCAGCGCTAGCCCAATATCTTCCACCAATCCGCTTTCTGAATCCCCGACAAAGGTCGGCAGCAGCACCAGAATCGCTACCGTTGCTAAATCTTCCAGCACCAGCCATCCAACGGCGACTTTTCCGTGAACTGTGTTTAACAATCCGGCATCCGATAATCCTCTGAGCAGCACGACTGTACTGGCAATCGACACCGCGACGCCCAGTACCAGCCCTGCTCCCACAGACCATCCCCACAAGCGGGTCAGCCCGAACCCGATCAGGGTCGCAAAGCCCATTTGCAAAATCGCCCCCGGAATAGCAATTCGCCGTACTCCCCACAGGTCTTTAAGGGAAAAATGCAGCCCTACCCCGAACATCAGGAAAATGACCCCCATTTCGGCAAGCTGACTGATGGCATCAATATCCCCAACAAAACCGGGAGTAAAGGGGCCGATGACCAGTCCGGCCAGCAGATAACCCACCAGGGGCGGCAGCCCTAAGCTGCGGGCAGCGTAACCGCCGAAAAAAGCGGTCAGGATTCCCATCGTGATGGTCGCAAACAGGGAAAAATCATGATGCACAGAAACACTCCTGAATAGTGTTTATAAAGTGAGTACCTGGATATTAACGTCTATATAAAACCCAGCAAATTAATGTTTTATAAGAATTGGTTTAGCCCCTTCGCCCATGCAGCATGTTATACTCGTGCCAAAATTAAAGGAGAGTTCAAAAAGCAATGAAAAATCTACGCTCCTTACTGGTTTTAACTGTCATTTTGTTGATGGCTACCGCAGGGCTGATTCCCACTGCTGCTCAGGAAGAAGTGACGCTGGTCGTGTGGGATAACTTCACCCGCGATGCCGAACAGGAAATGATCGAAACCTTAAACGCTCAGTTTGAGGAAGCCCATCCAGGCGTGACCATTCAACGCGAAACCTATGAAACCACCGATTTAACACAGCTTGCGCCCCGCGCCCTGTCGGAGGACAACGGGCCGGATGTACTGATGGTCAATCAGGGGTACACAGGCATGGGGGCGCTGGTGGAAGCCGGTCTGCTGCTGCCCTTAAACAGCTATGCCGACCAATACGGCTGGTGGGATCGGTATGCAATGGGTCTGCACGCCCGCAACAGCTTTTCCGCCGACGGAGAATTTGGTACAGGTGAGCTTTACGGTGTATCCAATACGGCGGAAGTGGTTGGGGTGTACTACCACAAGGATATTTTTGAGGAATTGGGTTTAGCAGCCCCGACGACATGGGAAGAATTTGAAGCGGCGCTGCAAACTATCGCCGACGGCGGCTACACCCCGATTGTGTTCGGCAGCCTGGACGGCTGGCCTGCCATCCACACCTGGGGCGCGATTCAGCACGCTTATTCCACGCTGGACGATATTGAAGCCTTCATGTACCGCCGTGAGGGAGGTTCGTTTGTGACGGACGCCAACGTGCAGGCTGCCCAGAAAATGCGCGAGTGGATTGATGCGGGGTATTTCTCCCCCGGTTTTGAAGGTATGGATTACGACAATGCCACCTACGGCGATTTTATTAACAAAGTCGGCGCGATGTGGATTACCGGAAGCTGGATGACGGGTTCGATTATCGAAGATTTGGGCGATGAAGCGAACAACGTCGGATTTTTCCTGCTGCCTTCGGCCACTGGCGAGGAAGTGCCGCTGTCGATTGGTGGGGTCGGGCTGGCCTATGGCATCCGTGCCACGTCCGAACATGCAGACCTGGCGGCGGAATATATTGACCTGATGACGGGACCGGACGCGGCGACTCTGCTGTTTGAACAGGGCTACCTGCCCGCCGTTACTCCCGAAGGGGTAGAAGAAGGCACGCTGACGGGCGACGTAGTGGCGGCCTGGAATCTCATCAGCAGCAATAACAAAGTCGGTCACTATCTGGATTGGACCGTTCCCGATATTGCGGCGGATATTCAGGAAATGATGGCAGGCCAGACCAGCCCTGAAGAATTCGTGAACAATGTCGAAGAAGACTATCAATCTGCCCAGTAATGGGCACGGGGCTGGCGAACAGCCGGCCCCATCCTTCTTCCGCCGATGGTTCAGCCAAACCGCGATTCCATTTTCCAATAAAAGTCAGGCGCTTCTTTTTATCCTGCCCGGCTTCCTCATTTATGCGGTTTTTGTGCTGCTGCCCGTCGCTGGCACGATTCGTTACAGTCTGCACGAGTGGACGGGCTTCAGCGAACCGGAATTTATCGGATTGGATAATTACCGCGAGTTATCCCACGATGAGGATTTCCGTAAAGCCATCGGCAATAACTTTTTTTTCGTGGCTTTTTACACGGTGCTGCCTATTTTATTGGGGCTGTTTTTAACGTCGCTGATGTCGCGCAGCAAACTGAAAGGCATGGCGATTTTTCGCACAGGACTGTTTGTGCCACAGGTCATGAGTCCGGTGGTGGGCATTATCTGGCGCTGGCTGTTTGAATATCGCGGGCCGATGAATAAACTGCTGACAATGGTCGGATTAAGCGAATGGGTCAAACCCTGGCTAGGTGATTTTACCTACGCGCCGTATGCAGTGGGGTCAGTCGGAACGTGGGTGCAATACGGGCTGTGTATGGTGCTTTTTCTGGCCGGAATCCAGGCAATTAACGAAGAATTGTATGATACTGCAACGGTCTTTGGTGCGAATCCCCTGCAACAGTTCTGGTATGTGACTTTACCAGGGCTGCGGCAGCAGATTTTAGTCGCGTTTGTGCTGACCTTTATCGCGGCGCTGCGCGTTTTTGACCTGGTATTTGTGCTGACTCGTAGCGGGGGGCCGGGCAAAGAAACAATTGTGACCAGTATTCTGGTGTATCAGAACACCTTTAATCTTAATCGGGCGGGGTACGGGGCAGCCATGGCCGTGACGCTGGCGGTAATTATTGTGACTATTTCCGCGCTGGTATTCTGGCTGCAATCGCGGAGTGATTCTGATGCTGTATAAGCGGGTGCAAATCGGATTCACGTACCTGATTCTGCTGCTTTTTCTGCTGGTGGCGGTTCTCCCCTTTGCGGGTATCCTCCTGACCTCCTTTAAGGAGCAACGTGAACTACGTGACAGCCCTTTTACCCTGCCAGAGGACTGGAAATTTGAAAATTACACAGAAGCCTGGAACGGCGCACGGTTTTCAACTTACTTTAAAAGCAGCGTGATTATCGTGATTCCGGTGGTCATTATTTCGTGTCTGCTGGCTACCATGTCCGGTTTTGGCTTTGGCATGTACCGTTTTCCGGGGGATAACCTGCTGCTGTTTGTGATTATGCTCGGCTTGATGGTGCCGTTTGAAGCTATTATTATTCCTCTCTGGCAGATGATGGGAACACTTGGCCTGCGGGATACCTACTGGGCGCTGATTCTACCGCAGGTTGCCCTGAGCTTTGCCTTTGGGACGTTCTGGATGCGTGCCAATTTTAAAAACATGCCCCCTGATATTGTGGACGCTGCTGTTGTAGATGGCTGTACGCTGTGGGGGGTGCTGTGGCGGATTTTATTCCCGCTTTCCCGTCCGGCGCTGCTGTCGCTGGTGGTGCTGCTGTTCATGTGGACCTGGAACGAATTTTTCCTGATTCTGGTGATGGCGTCCGGCGATTTACGCACCCTTCCGGTGGGGCTGGCGCTGCTGCGCGGACGTTATGCGTCGGATACACCGGTCATGGCAGCGGGGTCGGTGATGGTGCTGCTGCCCGTGCTGCTGATGTATATTTTTTTCCAGCGCCATTTTATACGCGGGATTTTATCCGGTTCAGTCAAAACGTAAGGACTCAAACTCATGAAGTTAGCCTTGATTGGCGGGGGCGGGGTTCGCGCTCCTGAATTTGTGCGGGGGGCGCTGGCCTTCGCTGCGGAAATGGATTTGCAGGAACTCTGGCTGATGGACATCGCACCGGAACGGCTGGAAGCCATGACGCCCCTGTGTGAGCAGATTGTGACCCGGGCGGGCAGCCCGTTTGTCATTAAAACAACGCCGACTCTGGATGAAGCGCTGCGAGATGCGGGTATCGTTGTCACCACGATTCGGGTGGGCAGCGAACGCGGGCGGGTGCTGGATGAACGAATCGCGCTGAAGCATAAAATCCTGGGGCAGGAAACCACCGGCCCCGGCGGGTTTGCGATGGCGATGCGAAGTATCCCTGCCCTGCTGCATATTGCTGAACGTACCGAAGTGCTGGCCCCGCGTGCCTGGACCTTTAATTTTACCAATCCCGCCGGACTGGTCGCGCAGGCGCTGCATGATTCGGGATATACGCGGGTAGTGGGTATTTGTGACAGTGCCAATACCGCGCAGCATGAGATTGCCCGCTACCTGAATGTGCGTGTGGATGCGGTCAAAACAGAAGTGTTCGGGCTAAATCACCTTTCATGGACACGCAGCGCCCGCGTCAACGGCTACGATGTGCTGCCTGATGTGCTGCAAGCGGAGAACTTTATTCAAAGCACCCATTTACGCTTTTTTGGGGCGGAGATGGTGCGGCGTTTGGGCATGTTCCTGAATGAATATCTGTTTTATTACTACTTTCGGGATGTGGCGGTGGCGCGGATTCTGGAGGAGGAAGTCACACGCGGCGAAGAAGTGGAAATCCTCAACCAGCAGCTTTTTGAAACCCTGCACCAGACCGCACCTGAAAAACGGCTCGAGGTCTATGACAGTTATAATCGGCGGCGCAGTGCCAGTTACATGGCCTATGCGGAAGCCGATGAATCGCTGCGGCAGGAACGCGCTCATCCATTAGAAAGCACTCAGCCCGTGCATGTTCCGCAGGAGAATGTGGGCGGATATGCTGGTGTGGCGCTGCGAACGGGACTGGCCGTGACTCAGGATAAACCCCTGCGGATTGGGCTGAACGTACCCAACAACGGTGCAATTCACGGCTTCCAGGAGTCGGATGTGGTTGAAATCACCTGTCAGGTAGACGGAAGCGGGATTCATCCAATTTCGATTGGCGGCATCCCCGAAAGCCCGTATCTGCTTATGCGGGCGGTCAAACGTTATGAACGGCTGGCGGTGCAGGCGATTTTGCAGCGCAGCCGTGAACTGGCCGTTGAAGCGCTGGCAGAGCATCCTCTGGTGGGGTCATATCCGCTAAGCCGCACGCTAGTGAACGACTATCTGGATGCCCACCGCGATTTTGTGGGAGAATGGGCATAAAATCATATCATGCTCCTCACTGATTTTTTTCATGATCTGCAACCGCGCATTTCCGGCGACCTCCGCACCGATGAATACAGCCGGATGCTCTACAGCACCGACGCCAGCCTGTATCAGGTGATGCCCTATGGCGTGCTGATTCCCGCCCATGAGGATGACCTTCAGGCGGCGGTGGAAAGTGCGGCCCAATATCAGGTGCCGGTGCTGGCGCGTGCCAGTGGCAGCAGCCTGGCAGGGCAGG
>CAZKZS010000331.1:0-5769 GCA_964557285.1 uncultured Anaerolineae bacterium
CCCTGAATCAGATTCTGGTTGAAATGGACGGGTTTGATACGGATACGAATATCATCATCATTGCGGCCACCAACCGACCGGATATTCTCGATCCGGCACTGCTGCGCCCCGGACGTTTTGACCGTCGTGTGGTGCTTGACCGTCCTGATATGCGCGGACGGGAAGCCATTCTCAAAGTGCATACACGCGGCAAACCCCTGGCTTCGGATGTAGAAGTTGGGACGCTGGCGCGTTCCACCCCAGGATTTGTGGGTGCTGACCTGGAAAACCTGGTCAATGAAGCCGCGATTCTGGCCGCCCGCAAAAACCGTAAAAGCATTTCCATGCGCGACTTTGAAGAAGCTACCGAACGGGTGGCGCTTGGTCCCGAACGCAAAAGCCGGGTGATTTCGCCCGAAGAACGCCGCACGATTGCCTATCATGAAGCGGGACATGCGATTGTGATGCACCTGCTCCCCGAATCGGAAATGGTCGTGCGTAAAATCACCATCATTCCACGCGGCATGGCGGGCGGTGTGACATGGAGTATGCCTACCGATGATGCCAACCTGGGTACATTTGAACAATACCGGGATAATATTGCCGGCATGTTGGGCGGACGCGCGGCGGAAGAAATCGCCTTAGGGCGTATTACCAACGGCGCGGCGAATGACCTTGAACGGGTGACTCAGCTTTCCCGCACCATGCTAACTCGCTGGGGGATGAATGAACGGCTGGGGCTGCGGGTGTTCGGACGCAAAGAGGAAATGATTTTCCTGGGGCGCGAAATTTCCGAAGAACGCGATTACTCCGAACGGATTGCGGAAGTGATTGATGAAGAAGTTCATGCGCTGGTGCAGGAACAGTATGAGCGTGCCAAGAACATCCTCATTCAGCACCGCGATAAGCTGGATTTAATTGCGGAACGGCTGCTTGAGGTCGAACGCCTGAGCCGCGAAGAATTCCTGATTTTGATGGGCGAAAACCCGGATGATTACGACGAAGCCAACCGCCGTAGAATCATCCCGCCTTCATCCTCCCGTGCAAGCAGTGAGGTGATTGTGGAAGAACCGCCCATTGGCGCGGATAACCCGCCCAAATTGGGGTCAGCGCCTTCACCCGCGTAATGAGAGTCACTCAAGTAGGGCAGGGGTATGTTCCCCTCACCCTAAATCCCTCTCCCAGAACGGGAGAGGGACTTTTTTGCTCCTGCACACAAAATTCGCCCGAACGCCGCGCTTCAACGCAATAGACAAGCCCAGTCAAGTTTTATTTTTAACGGGCAGCTTTTTCGCGGGCTTCCATTTCCATACGTGCCAATTCGCGCCGCAGTACCTTGCCGACGGTGGTACGCGGCAAATCACTCACAAACTCAAAGCGCGTTGGGATTTCGTAGCGGGCAAGTTTTTTAGCCGCAAATTCGATCAATTCTTCAGAGGTAACTTTTTGCCCTTCGTGGACAACCACCCAGGCTTTTAAGGCTTCCTGACCGACTTTTTCCGGGTGCGGTACGGCCGCGACGCCGACTTCGCGCACGGCAGGATGTTCCATCAGCACATCTTCGACAGCACGCGGATACACATTAAAACCGCCAATCAGCGCCATGTCTTTTTTGCGGTCAACAATGTAAAAATAGCCGTCGTCATCCATGCGGGCAATATCCCCCGTCATGAGCCATTTTTTGCCCTGGGCATCTTCCCGCAGGGTATTTTGGGTTTCAGTGGGCATTCCGTGATAACCGCGCATAATCTGAGGGCCGTACATTGCCAGTTCGCCCACTTCACCAACGGGTACTTCCTCATCGGGGTTATCCAGCGAAACAATTTTCATTTCCATATCCGGCAGTGGCAGGCCAATCGACCCCGTGCGGTTTTCGCCTTTAACCGGATTGCAGTGAGTAGCGGTAGGCGCTTCGCTCATGCCAAACCCTTCCATCAAGCGGCCGCCCGTAATACGTTCAAATTCTTCTTTGGTGGCGGGCGGAAGCGGGGCTGACCCACTGATGCAGGCGCGGATACTGCTCAAATTATATTTTCCGCTTCGTGCGCCTTCGTTGTTGTTAATCGCATTATAGAGGGCTGGCACACCGGGGAAAATCGAAGGCCGGAAGGTGTGAATGTTATCCAGCACATCTTCAATATCACGGGCGTTGGGAACAATGATAATTTTGCTTGCCATGTTCACGGCGGAAATTAGCACAGCGACCAGCCCAAACACATGGAACATGGGAATCGCACCCAGATAGGACTCTTCGGTGGGGTGGCCGTTCCCAAACAACCAGGCGGAAATCATCATGGCGTTGGCAACCAGCGCGGTATGGGTTGCCATGGCTGCTTTGGAAACGCCCGTCGTGCCGCCCGTATACTGGAACAGGGCTAAATCATCGCCTTTCACCTGCACACTGGCTTTTTTGCCCTGATATTTGGTCAGCAAGTCCTGCATCCAGTGATCTTGAGGGCGTTTTTCAATGCGGTGGCCGTCTTTTTTCTCTTTTGCCAGCGTAAACAGGAATTTGGCCGGCGCAGGCAGATATTCTTTAATGTTAGTTACAATCACCTGCTGAATGGGGGTATCCGGCTGGATGCCAACAATCATCTTGTAAAACAGGCTGAGCGTGATGGCGATTTTTGCCCCACTGTCATTAATCTGCTGTTTCATTTTATCCGGCGGGTAGGTGGGATTGGTGGCCGCGACCACACCGCCCGCTTTTAAAATGGCAAAAAAGGCAATCGCAAACTGCACGCAGTTGGGCATGATAATCACCACCCGATCCCCTTTTTGCAGCCCCAAATCGACCAGGGCGGCGGCCATGGCATCGGCATACTCATTTAGACTCTGGTAGCTGACCTGATTAGCTACCCGTCCCAGTACAGGCAGATGAGCAGAGGCCACCAGCGCGATGCGTGTGGGGTGTTTTTGAGCGCTGTTTTCCAGCGTGGCGTGTACCGGATACTCCGGGTACGGCTTTAGGGAATGAGGCACACCGGAGTCGTAACTTTTTAACCAGGGTTTATCTGCATATGTTATCATCATTTATAGCTCCTGCATAACAATAACTAAACTTTTGCGGGACAGTGTTTGCAAATATATTTCCCTCACCCTAAATCCCTCTCCCACTGCTGCGTGGGGAGAGGGACTTCCCGAAGAAGGGCAGGCATCGCTCACGAGGTTCGCTTGTTCCTGCCCCTACTTTCCGCCCCTGAATCGATGTATTGGGGAGGGGTGAATCTAGCACTCCCATTACTCACTTTTTCCTGCCCAGGCTTCCCGCCACACTTCTGGTATCACACTTAGCTGGCCGTCTTTGTTAACACAAATGTGGCGGGTGCGGGCTTCCACCAGCAGTTTATTGGCGGTGGCTTCAAAAATTTGATAGGCAAATGTGATACGTCGGCTTTTAAATTCCTCTGTTTCAATACGGATTCGTAGTTTATCGCCATACCGCGCCGGCGCAATAAACCGCGCTTCGGCTTCTGATACTACCAGATAGTAACCACTGGCCTCAAATTCTGCATAGCTGTGGCCGCGTTCGCGGGCAAAGTGGCTGCGGGCTTCTTCCATGTAGACCAGATAGGTGGCGTGATGTACCACACCCATCGCATCGGTTTCGGCGTAACGGACGTAAAATTCAAGCTCGCTGAACAAAAGCGCTCCTCACTTTATTCTATTTTAACGAACAGGTTTTCAGAAAAAAACTGGTCGTACTGGGATGTAACCTTTGACCAATCGTAAGCGGCGGCAACAGCGGCCAGCCCAGGGCGGGTCATGGGATGAAGCGCCAGCGCCCGCATACGTTCAACCAACTGCTCCACGCTGCCATCATAAAGTAAATCATGGTGTTCGGGAGGCAGCAGGGTCGGAAAACTGCCGCGTGCGGGCAGCAGTGGCAAACAGCCCATATAAATGGCTTCCAGCATACTGACGCCAAGCGGTTCATTTTTCGAGCAGGCAACCAAAACATCGGCTTTTTGCAGGGCTTCCACGTACTGCTCCCCTTCCAGCAGCCCGGACAGAATCACCCGTGCGCCTAATTCCTGCCGCAAACTTTCGTACAATTCACTGTTATTCCAGGGATGTCCGGCCAGAATGACCTGAAACGGCACATTTTCGGCATGAAGCTGGCGCAGGGCAGCAGCAAAATCATCAATGCCTTTTTCATATGCCCAACGGTGATTCCAGAGGAAAGTAATTGGTTGTTGGGGAACAGGCGGTATCAGGACAGGTTCACCCAGCCGACTCCTGAGATCAATACCGCGCAGCAACACATGAGATTTGGCGGTAATGCGTTCCAGAATATCATCGATATAATCGCCGCGCTGCTCAAGAAAGATTTGTAAGGATTGTAAAAAATCGGCTTTCAGATAAGGGCCGTTAAACAGCACCCAATCCACAGCATAGGCCGATGTGACCTGCACAATCGCGCCGTTGGTCCAGTTATAGCCTTCCTGCGGGTAATTAAGTTGATTTTCCTGAATATAAAGGGCGACAGGCAGGGCATTTAAATAGGGGCGGGTGCAGGCTAAAAATACTGGCGCGCTGACCATGCCATTCAGCAGCACTCCATCAATGGGCGGCAGCGACGGGCGGCGGGCAAGAAACTGATTGGCAAGGTGAATCGCGCCGCCCTGAATCCGCCAGCGCCAGTCTCCGCCGGGCATGGTCAGCAGGGTAAATTGATGGTCTGAACGGCGAACGTAATTATCTATCCAGTCTCGATGAGCGCCTTCATAATGCGAGTCGGCGTAGAGGAGGTGCATCAGGGCTGTAAATGGAGCGTGCCATACCACGCCTGCATGGTGTTTGAAGCCTGACTCACGGGAATATCAAAAAAAATTCCGCCTGCCGGATGCACTTCGTCCATATCCAGCAGTTGAATCCCTTCCACGCGCACGCGCACCGCATCATATTTTCCGTCGGGGGTAATTTCCAGGCGAATCGGCGCGGGCGGCTGATCCGGTTCGAGATTCAGAGTAGCATCTCCCCGGCTGAGCGTTCCCCCCAGGGACGAAAAACGCAGCATCAACTGAACCGGGTTTTGCACACCGGAAACGTTGCTGAGGCCGACGCGGATACTGGTGGCTTTCTGGGCTTCCAGCGAGTCCGGCGCTACCGCGACTAAATCCGCGTGCAGGGTTTGAACCTGATTGGCCGACGTGGTTCTGTGGCCGTGGGCAGCATCGTAGGCTAGCACATCTTTGACCGCCTGACGCCCTTTTTCACTCAGAAAATACACATAGTTATCCATGTTGAGATAACCTTTGGTGACAAGCCCTCGGATGGCCTTGCCAACCCCGATGTCACTGAGGCCAGTTCCCTCGGCAATAGCGTCTTTATCGGCGGCTTCAAGCTGGCTGTGTCCCAGAAACCGCAGCACATCCAGCGCGGTCGTGGGGATTCGGGTTAGTTCGGGGGGAAGTTGTTGCATATACACCTCAATTCATGGGATACCAGTTTAATCAAATCTGTGGGATGGGGCAAATTGCGAAATTGTTGAGGGTAGTTTAATATAAAGAGGATTCATTCAGAAGGGTGAACCTGCTGTGACTCTTATTTACCTCACACTGGGTTGGGTGGCAGGAATTGTACTGGCCTCACGGGTAGACCTTGATTTCCGATTAGCCGTGGTCACGGCGGTTATAGCGGCGCTTCTGAATGTGTGGGTGTTTTCTTCAGATAAACTCCTCCGGTTGGTGGGATGGGTGATCGTCTTTTTTTCGCTGGGCATTTTACGTTTTGAAATGGCACAGCCGGAGACTCAGGAAAACCATGTCGGCCGTTTGAATGACCGCC
>CAZKZS010000332.1:0-910 GCA_964557285.1 uncultured Anaerolineae bacterium
ACCAGAACCTGTTTTTCTTGCTGCTTTTCTGATGGCATAAGCATCCTTTGCTACTAAAATTTCTTACATAGGCACACCCCTAGCGCTCCTCGCGGGGCGCAGCCTCTTGCAGCCGCGCCCGGTCAGCATCGGTCAGGGTGGTTCGCAGCGCTTTGCCAAGTACCTGGGTGGTACGTGCTGTTTCCCAGCACGCTGGATTATCACACAGGTAAGCGCCGCGTCCTTCCCGTTTGCCGGTAGGGTCAACCCAGATTCCGGCATCTCTGGTACGGACGAGGCGGGTCAGCGAGCGTTTGGCGCTGGTTGTGCCACACACTAGGCAGGTTCGCTGTGGGACATGCTTTGGGCGAACCTGCTGCTTCTTAGCCGACATACTTAGTAGTACTCTTCGTAATCGTCATCATCACCACGTTTACGACGGCGTTTGGCAACCACTTCTCCGGCGTCCTCATCATAGACCAATTGACGCCGTTTGTTCTTGCTGACTTTCTTTTTTGTGCCTTTTTTCTTATCCTTACCCTCAAGGACGGCCTCATCATCGTCCACGACTTCATCGGTGTCGAACTTCTTCCGGTCTTTGCCGCGTGCGGTTCTGGTATACAGGTCGTCCTGAATGGCGGCTTCAAACGAGACTTCTTCCACCGCTTGAACGGGTTCGGCAACAGGCTGGGGCGCTGGGGCGGCTTCAACAACCACTTTTTCGGGTTCGGCCTGCGGCGGTTCTTTGGATTCAACTACTTCCGGTACGACCAGATCATCCAGCGCGTCGCGGATGGCTTCCATGGCGTCGGCGTTTGCGCCGCCTTCCTCCAGCGCAATCCGCAGCCCTTCTTCATCTGCCATATAACGTACCCAGAGTTCGCCAACGTTTCCCAGGCGGCCAATCACCTTCATAATATCTTCGGCCAGT
>CAZKZS010000332.1:920-1948 GCA_964557285.1 uncultured Anaerolineae bacterium
CAGTTCAAGCTCCTCAAGTGGGATGCTAAAGGCAGCTTCCGGCACGAGAGGACGAACAGAGGCAATTGCTTCGCGGCGCTCACGGCGTTCGACTTCGCGCTGACCAAAAAGCTGGCCTTCGGAAAGTTCTACAAACCGCGCAAGTTTGGCGTACTCTTCCGGCGTGATAACCCGTTTTGCCAGTTTCTTTTCCAGAATCCGGCGGGCATCCTCCACCAGTTCGCCATGTTTGGCAAAGACATTCTTTAAGGGGGGTTCGTGCAGGTGAGCAATGGCTGACTGTGCTGCCTCAAACACACTCTTAATATCAATTCGCCAGCCCGTGAGTTTGGCTGCAAGGCGGGCATTTTGCCCTTCGCGCCCAATGGCTAACGAAAGTTGATCGTCCGGTACAATCACTGTGGCGGTGCGAACCGTATCCAGTTCATCTTCCAGAAAGACTTTGGTCACACGCGCCGGAGACAGCGCCCGCGCAATAAATTTTGCAGCGTCCTGATCCCACTCGATAATATCAATTTTTTCGTCGCTCAGTTCCTTGACGATGTTCTGAATACGAATCCCCCGCATCCCGACACATGCGCCTACGGCATCAATGCCTTCTTGCATAGCCGCCACCGCGACTTTAGAACGATAACCAGCTTCTCTCGCAATATTTTTGATTTCGACCTGCCCGTTGTAAATTTCGGGGACTTCATATTCCAACAGCCGCTTGAGCAGATTTTTATGACTGCGAGAAACGATAATCTGCGGACCGCGATTCGTCTTTTTGACTTCAACGATATACACCCGAATTTTTTCGTGGGGGCGGTATCTTTCGCTGGGAATCCGGTGCTGCGGCGGCATGACCGCTTCTGCCCGTCCCAGTTCGAGGGTAATGGCGTTCTGGCTGATGCTCTGCACCGTGCCAATGACCAGATCCCCTTCACGGTCAATAAATTCGGTATATAGCGATTCCCGTTCAGCTTCCCGGATGTGCTGCAAAATGACCTGTTTGGCGGTTTGGGCCGCAATACGTCCAAAGTTTTCGC
>CAZKZS010000332.1:1958-5766 GCA_964557285.1 uncultured Anaerolineae bacterium
CCATATCGCCCTCCTGTGCCTCAGGGTCTACTTTTTTACGGGCGTCCTCCAGCGAAATTTCGGTTTGTGGGCTGACCACATCACGGACGACTTCTTTTTCTACCCGCAGCCGTGGATGCCCAGTAGCGTCAAATTCCGCGACTACGCGCTGTGCGTCAATAGCTTTTGAATCCCGGCGGTAGGCGGAGACAAGCGCCTGAGTCAGCGCTTCCAGCACCTTTTCTTTGGGTAACGCACGGGATTCAACAATTTCGTTGAATGCCAGCGTAAAATCGCTTTTCATTGCCTACGATTTCCTTGTATATAATGTAAAAAAGTGGGGTGAACCCCACTTCTCTCACATGAGATAAGCTGTTAAACATAGTATAGCATGAAGTATGGGGCGCTTACAAGAGCTTTTGCTGTATGATAGAAGCAAATAAGGGAGGAAGATGTGGCCTCAATAACAATTTCTGTTCCTGCTGAGTTAGCAGCAGTTTATGATGCAGGTATGGTTGCGCGAATTGGCGTCGAATGTCCCTTAATTCAACTGATGGATGAGATCAGTGACAGGGCTGCTGCACGCGGCCTCACTCCTGAAATTCTGGAAAAGTAGGGACACGGCATTGCCGTGTCCCTACGAATGTAGGGCGGGTCATGCTGCGCTTAAGACCACACCCCTACACACCTGCTTTTTGAAAACGTTTATTTAAACGTCAGGGTGTAGTCGGCGGAAGTGGAGTCAAAGCTGAAATCAAACAAGGCACGCTGCACCGTCACCAGATAGAGGCCGGTTTCACCGGGTTCAACTTCCAGCACACCGCCCGTCATCTGCGTTCCGGTCAGGGAAGCCACCGGAGTTAATCCAAAGCCAAATTCGCTCATAATCTGGACATTGACTTCCGGGTTGTAATCGCCGCCCGTGCGGGAGTACGTCAGGGTAAACGGCTGGTCATTTTTGATGACGTAATAATCAGTTTCTTCGCTGGTTACACTGTCGTCCAATTTGCTGCCGGATTCAAGCACAGGCGGTTGCAGCAGGGAGAGCGTCCAGAGGCCGGGGGTTTCCGCCGTGCCAACAATGGTGTAATCACCTGCCGATGGCACTTCAAAAATCAGGGTCACGTTGCTGAAACCTTCGGTCAGCAGCAGTTCGCTGCCACTGGCATCCTGCAAGGCAACTTTCGCACCGGAAAGCTCCCCTTCATAATTTAAATCCCCAAATAGGATGACTACCACATCCCCTTCTTTGCCTGTGAAGGTATAGCGGACTTCTTCAGTGGGAGAGGTGGTCGTGCCGCTGACCGATTCCCCGTATCCAATCACCGGGTCTTGCTGCGCGGAAACGGTGGGCAGAACGGCCACTAGAACAATAAACGCCAGAACAAGCAACTTTTTCATTGTGAGATAATCTCTTTCTTTTCTTGCATGGTTCACATTATAGGAGAGATACGCGGAATGTGTAAAGGAAGGCGGTGCTTCTTTTACGAGTTTTCTACTATTCTTAAAGCAGCAAAGAGAGGAAAAATCCTATGAAAACCCTGGCACTCGCATGGATACTTTGGCTGATGGTGCTGCCTGCTGCCGCACAGGAGGAGCGTGCTGCTCCACTTTCGGGGCGGTACAGTTTTATCGTTCCGGCGGGTTGGGTCGCCAGCACGACTCCGGTCGATGAAAATTTTCAGGGGCTTTTTCCGGCGGAAGCGCTGACTCTTGCACCCGCACAAACAGCATTTAGTGGTGAGTTTGAACGGCTGGAGACTTCTGATTTGACAGGAGAGGGAATCGTGAGTGTCGTCTGGCCGGAGGGGTTACTGAGTTCATTGGGGTACGATGCCATGAGTTTTGGGGAGCAACTGCTGGCTGCCAACCGGCAGGGTAAAACTGTTGAGCAAGTCACGGTAGAGGTGGGGGAGGCAGAAGCCGTGCTGTATCGGCTGGAAGATGCCAACGGGGGACACCAGCGTTATTTGATTCTGCAAGACCCGCAGGGCAATATGCTGCTGGTGGTGGCCTTTGCTCCAGCAGACCGAATCGCGGAAATTGATGCCATACTGGAAACCCTGGAATATTATTCCCTGAGGCAGCAGACCGCCCCAACGGTAGAAATTGAGATTTTGCCGGATACCGCGTCCTTAAAAATTCCGGCGGGCTGGTGGCTGGCGTCGATGCCGGATTTTCGGTTGGTTGCCAGCGATTTTACTGAAAAAACATTGACTGCTTTTCAGGACAGCCAATTGAGCGATGTAGAAGGGGTGTTTATGCTGGCCTTTGAACGCGACAAATCGCTGTTTCCGCCGGAAGCCTACGATGAGAATGGGGCGCTGCGGGCTGAGGTCGTGATTGAGGAGTTTGACCTGGCTGGCCTCATCGGAGAAGCACCGGATTTTGAAGGGCAGATTGCCGTTGAACCCTGGGAAAATACAAACGGACTCACAGGGCTGTCCCTGCTTTTGATGCTGGAAGATGGGCTGCGCGGGCAAATAGTGATTGTGGATGCAGGCGATAAACTGCTGGCGGTGCTGGCCGTGGCCGGAGAGGAAGCCTGGGAACAGCATGGTGAGACAGTGGCGGCAGTTTACGATACAATAGAAATAAAATAATTGAAGGATATGCTCACATGATAAAAAAATTGCTGCTGGTAGTCATGGTGATGGCGCTTTCCGGTTTGTGGGTAGGGGCGCAGGAAGCCGAAACGGTCACGCCAATTTCGGGACGTTACAGTTTTGAACTGCCCAGAGGATGGGTATCATCCCAGGAAGCAGTGGGGGAGTTGCAGGCAATTATATTCGGTGAAGCGCTAACACTGGCTGATTCGGAAGCCACGCTTGAATACGTGATAAGCGATCAGCCCGACCCAACTGAATTTGCGGATTTTGCGCCCCTGCCGGGCAGCTTTGTTTATGCGACGGTGTGGCCGTATGGCCTGTTTGAAACGCTGGGCATTTCTGGAACGGAATTTGCCAGTTTGATGATGACTGACCTGTCGGCTGAAGAAACAGAATTTACTATCGGCGATATGACGGGGATTCTGCAAAGCGCCGAAAATGAGAATAACGTGATGCGGCTGCTGGCCTTACCAGACAACCAGGCAAACACGCTGATTGTTTTTGCCTTTAGTCCAGCAGGCGAAGCAAAAGTGCTGGATGAGCTTCTTAAAACGGTGGATTTTAAGGATGCAACGGTAGTGGATGCTACTTATGAGGTGGAACTGGTCGAGGACAGGATTTTTTTGGAAGTACCCCTGTCCTGGTGGTATATGGCAGACGAAGAGGCACAGATGGTCATCAGTGATTTTGGCGGGGAACTGGTGGAAACCATGCAAAATCAAAACTTTTCTGCAATTGAAGGTATTATGCTGATATTTAGTGAAGTAGATGCCGAAGAAATTGCGGAAATTCTGGACGAAGAAGGCAACATCGACCCTGAAAAACTCGAATCGGGTGCATTGCTGCTTGATTTTTTTGGTGGAGAAAGCGTCTCCAACCTTGAAGTTTCCCTCTGGACGGGTTCAGATGGCAAAACCAAAGGACTTTCTATGTCGATGGAAATTGAAATGGTAGTGGGAGAGAAAATTTATGTCTATACTATTCTCTTGCCTGGAGAACCCAACTACGGCCTGATGGGATTTACCGGATTAAGCTCCCCTGAATCGCAGCGTGAGCTAATTCGTCAGATGATGGATTCGGTGCGCTTTGCGTCGCCGGAGGAGTAACACCCTTTTTATCCTCACCCCAAACCCCTCTCCGAAAATCAGAGAGGGGCTTTTGCGGGCAGGAACAAGCGAATATTGTGAGCGATGCCTGCCCTTTCCGTAGGGGGCGGGCAT
>CAZKZS010000333.1:0-5754 GCA_964557285.1 uncultured Anaerolineae bacterium
GCCGCGTCCTGCTCCTATGATTTCGGCGGTCAGCCACAGCAGCGCCAGCAGCATCAACGGCATGGATACCATATGGGCATGTAAATCCCCATATAGGAAAGTGAAATAGGGCATTTCGGCAATAGCGTTGTGACCTTTGCCGTTTGGCAGTTCCGCAATCACCCGCGTGGGCGCCCAGTACCAGCGATGCGGCGCAAGCGGAAGCGGCGCACCATCTAACGCCTGTTCCAGCCCGTCTACAAATCCATTGACCATATCCCGGTATTGTGTCAGGCTGTGCTGAATTTCAGTCAGGGAGGATGGATTTTCCGCCTCCTTGATGATGGCTTCCAGTTCTGCCCCGTTGGGTTCGCGGCCTTTTTCTTCCCGAAATTCCTGAAGCAGTTCCGTTCGGCGGTCAGCCACCAGATCATACGATGCCGCCCCCTGCCAGCCGCCTAATCTGGCTACCGCATCTGCAAAAACACGCGGAGTATCCAGATTGCCGACCACCACCGTGAGCAAAAGCGCAGCGATTCCGGCCAGCCAGGGACTCGCGGACGGGGCGCGGCGCAAATTATCCTCTTCGGGGGCTTCGTACCGTGCCTGCACCACATTATAGGCAATCGCAAACGCACCCATGCCCGTAAAGGAAAACAGAGTCGGAATCAGCAAATTATAGGCCAGCGCCGGAACGACCCCCAACAGCTTGGTCGGGGTCGAAACCAGCACGAATCCCCAATAGTAATAATTGATATAGCCGCCCGCAAACCAGGGGTCAAGCGCGGGGAAAACCCGACTGCGTAATACCGCATTAAAATAGGCAAAATCCATCGGCTTCTCACCGCCGAAGGAGTGATGCCACAAATCGGGATTCCGCAGCCGCACCAGCAGAAAGACCGCAAACAGTAGCAGCGACAGCCCTTCCATTGCCAGCAGAGTCCAGAAGCGGGCGCGGATATAACTGCCCAATTCGCGGCGGTGTGTCCAGCCGAACGCGCTGCTAACCAGCGCCAGCAGCAGCACACACAGCCCGATTCCAGTCTGACTCCAGAGGCCAATCCGCAGCGTACCGCCGACCCATGCCAGCCATGCCACCAGTACCCATCCCGCCAGTTTTGCCACGCTGAAACCCCGATCCGGCAGCCGGGGGAACATGGCAAACAGCAGGGGAAAGGTCAGCCAGCCCATGCCTATCATCACCAGCCACCAGAATAGAATCGTCAGGCTGTGATAACGGTTCATCAGCGAATCGCGGTTGAACAGGTCTGACCAGGTACTTTCGCGCTGGGCTTTCAGCGCATCCTCTGTCAGCATCAGTTCGGTAGGGGCAGTGGAGGCTTCCAGCGCTCCTACCACATTCCGGTTGACAGGTTCAGCATCCAGAGTCAGCGCCCCAAGCGCTTCTTTATACTGCCGGATGGACACCCCCAACACCTCACGGGTGCGGGCGGGGTCATAATTTTCGGTTTTGCGGAATACAAATACTGCCGGATGGTCATAAACCGTAAAGGCTTCTTCTGATTCGTATTCGTTCAGCCAGGCAGGAAGGTCATCGGTGGGTAACACCTGGTCTTTCCAGACAAACGGCCCTACACGCGGGTACGAGGTCCATTCCAGCACCAGTTCAAAGCCAAGCGACCCATCAAACAGCGCATCATAATAGGCTTCCGTCATCGGCCAGCGATACGGAATCCGCGCCAGCGAGTCATAAAATCGGTTGCTGGAAATGGTCAGATATTCGGCCCGATCCAGCCCCTTAAGCATGGTATCCCGTTTTTGCTCGTTGTCTTCCGCCGCGAGATAGAGTTCCAGCCCTTCGTAGTAGGGACCAAAAAGCGGCACACTGCTGCATGTATTACGGGTATAACCGGATTCCGTATCGCGGGTAAGTTCTACCCCCGGCGGCAGAGGACAGACATTATAAGGCAGGCCGTCATCCCAGGGCCCTTCGGTAGCAACCGCCGTTCCCATGATAAACAGCGGCGCGTCCGCCGTCACATATACGATGTAGCTGCTGCCCCGCTTGACCTGTAAGGGCGGATTCAGGGCTATCGTGACAGGCTGCCCGTAGTGATGAAACCCGTCATTTTCGCGTAAAAAGTTGCCCGTCACCTGCCCATAAGTGACTTCCCCACTGCTGCCACGCACTTCTACCCGCAGTGTTTCCTCATCTGTGTCCCCAATTGGGTCGGCTACATGCGGAATTTCCAACTGGCGAATCGTACCGCTTGCCGTAGCAACAAAGTTCGACTGCGTATTTTGACCGGGGAAATAGACCGTATACAGGGTTTCATCTTTTGCCTCATCGACCTTAAACCCTTTCAGGTCGAGCGTGCCGGTGCTTTGATTCAGCGCGTAGACGGTCAGATGATTGGCGTTGGGTGGCAGGATGTTATCCACCACGTTATTCGACAGCGCGACTGGCCCATCGGAAATGCGGAATACCAGCGAATACTGCGCCGGAGTCATACTGCCATCCATCAGATAGGGCAGTTCCAGATTGTCAAACGGGATGGAATATTCGTCCCCGAACGCGCTGGGACCCGTATTCAAATCAAGCTCAAGCGTCTGGTCGGCAATCACTTCCGGCGGAAGCGGGTCGTTCAGGCGTTGAATTTGAATTTGAATCGCCTCCGACTCATCGTCGCGTTCCGGGTCGGTCAGCCGATGAAACACCACACTTTGAATCTGAGTATCAGCAGCCAGAGTCAGAGGAAAACTGAATACCCTTCCGGTTTCCAGCCATGCCACATTTGGCGGAGTGGGCGTGCCGGGGGTACTCACATTTTGCAGGATGTATGAACCGTCGTCCTGTTCAATCCACAGCCCTAAATCGCCGGGGACATTTTGCTGAAACCACAGCGATACGCCGACACGGGTCAGCAGGTGGCGGTAAATGGCGGTCATGCCGTAGCCATAGAGCATAGTATAGGCCAGCACCGCACCCATCAGCAGACTCGCGGCGGCCAGCCCTGGACGGGGAACTGCCCAGGTGCGTCCGGTTTCGAGGTGTCGCTGCCGCGCCCCTTTGACCAGTTCCACCAGCGCCCACGCCGCCAGAATAATAAGCGGGCTGTAAATGGGCATAAAGTAGCGCATGGTCGTGACCCAGTTGCGCCCCAGCCAGCCAAAATAAACCGTAATCCAGGCGGCCAGGATTGCTAAGCGTGTCCAGCCCGGCCTGCCGCGTATAATTTTCCACAGCGCCCAGACCAGCCCGCCCCAGCCGGATAAGCCCAACAGCGGCCCCATGCCATACAGCACAATATTTTGCCAGGGGAACAGCCAGGGGGTGCGATTCGCCCACTGATGATTGGGCGGGGCGTCCCATTCACCGGATGTTAAACGCTGTGCTTCTCCGATGTCCTCTGTCCAGCCGGGGTTGGGTTTGAGTCCGATGATACTCGGCCCCTGGAAAGCGTGCGGCTGTAACAGCCGGAAAGTCAGCACCGTCAGCACCGCCGCCGTGACCAGCCCAAGCATGATGACCGTACTGAGGCGATAGCGTTCTGTAATGGGGGTACGGCGGTCAAACAGGGGCAGCGCTCGAATCAGCGCCGCCAGCAGCAGTACCCCCACCACTGGCACGATATTCACCCGTCCCGCCAGCGCTGCCCCAAACGCGATGCCGAATCCCATATAATCGCGGTAGCCGAAGGCCGTCGCCCCGACCATCAGCACGGCAAACGTCAGCGCCACCGCCATACCCTGCCACGATACCGCCCCAAAAATTACATCCAGCACACACCAGATGAGAATCGGCAGTCCCAGCAGCAGCATCCAGAGAATGGATTCGGTTTGGGAACGAGCGCGGTACAGCGCGGACGCTAGCAGCGATGACGCCGTAAAAATCACCAGATAAATGACCAGATGGGTTAAATCCGGCCGAACGTAATTTGCCAGCGAATCAAAAATCCAGATGCCAAACGCCGCCGCCAGCCAGGGCAGTGTTCCGCCAAACGCCGCCAGCCGATTCATGCCAAAAAAGGTAAACGCGGCCAGTACCACACTCAGCAGCACCAGCCCTACCAGTCCGTTAAGGGTGGTTTGTTTGCTGCCTAGCGCGTAAATCACAAAAAGGGCCGCTACCGCCGTGCCGCCTATCAGCCAGCGCCAATCTCGGTACTGCTGCGACCAGGCTGTTGTTATGCCCACGATGGCAAAAACCGACCCGTAAATGAGAATCGGCAGCACCGTCGGGTTTTTCAGGTTGGGCAAATCCCAAACCCACAGCCCTACCGCCGCCGTAATCCACGGCAGTAGCGCAAAAACGGCGGGTTTGCGGGCATCGTCATCCAGCACATTCACGGCCATATAAATCGCCAGCATGACCCACAGCGACGTAAAAGTATCTACCGTCCAAAAGTGGCTCTGCTGGATAGGAAACGCGGCAAAAGCATACAGCGCCGCCGCCAGCAGCGCAGGCCAGCGCCCGAACAATCGGAAGGCCACCAGAAACACCAGCAGAATCGTAAAAGTGTCCGCTACACTGCTGACCATCCGACCCACAAAATGGATGCCGTTGTAACTTTCGTCTGCGGACAGCCGCGCCGCCGCATCGCAGTTTTCTTCATCGTCGTTGCACTGGTCGCGTTTTATTTCGGTGATAATTTCCGCCGTTACGCGGGTTGTAAAAAGGGGAAACTGCCCGTAGACATACAGCCCAAAGCCCAGATTATTCGGATTCAGATTGGAACAGGCAGCATCAAAATAAGCCCCTTTGCCCACCTTCCGCATTTTTTCGGCCTGTTCTTCTTCGGAAAGCCCCTCCAATTCCGCCGGAGTTGGCTGAGGATAACGGTTGTTACACAGCGCCGTTTGTGCCTGCTGTTCCTGCGGAAAATAAACCGTGCTGCGATGCACTTTGCTGGCGACATCGGTTAAAAAGCGTTCGTCAGGGTGCAGATGGGTGTAATCATCCCAGTTGCGCCCCACGGAGCGCAGCCAGTAGCCCGCCGCAAGGATGGCGATCAGCAGCGCGGCAGTCAGGGCTTCCTGCCAGGTAAACGGGATGCGGTCACGCCAGGGGGGAAGCGAAGGCATATCCGAAGAGACTTCGTAGGCTGGTTCCATTCCGTACTTTCTACATGCTGGCTTTTTAGTCGGTAAAAAATACACCTGCCGGGGGAGAATCCCTCAGCAAGCGTATCTTAAACGGAGGTGAAGTCAAGCGGCAAGTCCGAGTCCGGCAGCAGACCTTCCAGGGTTTTATCTTCTTTACGAAGAATATCCAGCGCCTCATCAAAACTATCGGCCCAGGCCACATGCAGCTTATACAACTGTCCCAGGGTGCTGGTGAAAAATTTGGTCAGGATGCTTCTATCGCCCACCACAATATTCCATCCAATGCCCTGTTCACGGTAAATAAGCAGGGTATCAATCACCCCTTTAAGGGTAGGCGGCAGACGGTCAATTTTTTCTGGCAGCGCGATAAGGTGAATAGGTCGAATCCCTTCAGCCAGATACTCCCGCAGTTCTTCGTTATAGGTTTTTATTTCTTCCAGCGTGATTTCCCCATGGGGGCGAACCAGCAACACCCTTTGTTTGATATGCCAGCGAATCTCAATCGGCATTCTTCTGAACCCTTCTCTACCTATCTACTGTAGCGCATTTTTCAGGGGAATAACACGGAAAAATAACAAAATCTAAACTGTAGGAATACTTTGTTTTGCCCCTACCCCAAGCGGGAGAAGCAAAGTCCCTCTCCCCGCTTGCGTGCTGAGGGGGCGACAGTAGACAGCACGGGGTTCATCAGGCAAACTTTCGGTGTCA
>CAZKZS010000334.1:0-3006 GCA_964557285.1 uncultured Anaerolineae bacterium
TCGAAGTGGCTCAGTCCGGCGACAAGGCATTTAATCAAGACACAGGAAAATTTGAAGAAACAACCAACTTAGTGGGGTTTGTCGTTACTTTTATCGCGTTCTCAATTTATGCCCTCATGTTTGTTTTGTTGGCAGAGGTAATTAAACTGGCACTTTCCATAGAAGATCATCTGTACCACATGCGGTATATCATGACTCCTCGTTCAGATAAGCCTCCTCTATCCCGCCGCCATTTTGAGCGCCCTGAGGAGGCCGCTTCTGACGCAAACAGCTAAATTCGCCTTCCAGAAATTTTCACCGTGAAAAAGGGCGCGGAATTGCGTACACTTTACCGTGTTCAAACAGGTGAGGATTCGATGGGTCACAAAGAAGAAGGTGAACTGTATCTTGCGGAAAATGCCAACTATCCCGATGTAAATGTTACCCCCAGTGGGCTGCAATATACCGTTATCCGGGAAGGGCAGGGGGCTAAACCCACCGCGACGGATACCGTCAAAGTGCATTACACGGGAAAATTTATCAATAATAAAGTATTTGACACCGGCTACGGCACTGGCGAGCCTGCCGTCTTTCCCCTGAATGGAGTCATTAAGGGCTGGACGGAGGGCTTGCAGCTCATGTCAGTGGGGTCAATTTACCGATTCTACCTGCCGTATACACTGGCTTACGGCGAACAGGGAATCCCCGGCGTGATTCCTCCATATTCGGTGCTGATTTTTGAAGTGGAACTGCTGCAAATCGGGTGATGAGGTCGTAGGGACACAGCACTGCTGTGTCCCTACCATTTTATCCTGCAATATGGTGAAGTTTAGCCGTATCCAGCAAAGTAATTGAGCCGTTGTCGGCAGCGATCGCGCCTTCGGCTTCCAGCCTATGCATCAGGTCGCGGGTCAGGCCAGGGTCAGCTTCTAACAACTGAACGGCCTGACTGTAGTTAAACAGAGGGATAAAACGGTCTGGCAAATTTTCCCCCATTACCAGCAGCAAACGAGCGAGTTTTTGCATCAGGTTGGCTTCAGAACGTTCCTGAATCCGCATGAGATTATTATTGCGTAACCGTCCGCTTAAAATGGTAATCATATGAACGGCAACGCCCGGGTTTCGTCCAATGGTATCAAAAATGGCTTCGCGGGGCAGGACAGCCAGCAGCGTATATTCTAATGCCTGGGCGCTGGCGGAACGGGGTTTACCATCAAAAATTTCCAATTCGCCAAGCACTTCATTGGGGCCGAGAACAGCCAGGTCAAGCTCATAACCACTGGGCGTATTGACCCAAACCCGCATCCGGCCCGAACTAATAATATACATATTGTTCCCGTGTTCGCCCTCATGAAAAAGAATCTCCCGGGTTTCGAGTTTGCGTGTGTGGCAGGAGTAGTGGAGGTGTCCGAGGACATCCGGGGCGAGGTTCGCAAAAAGAGGGATGTCAGCAAAAGAAATGAGGTCTTTGGTGGTCATAGCAGCTTTCCCTTGACGTGGATTAAAATATCCATTTTGTTATTATGGTACTAAACTTTTCATCAACTGTAGTGATTTTCTAACCTTTTTTGGGGTGTGACTCATAAGTTTCTCAGAAATGGCAACTTTCGGACCAGGAGGGACACGGCATTGCTGTGTCCCTCCTGTGGTATAATAACTAGCGGCGTGCCAGTTCAAACAGCTTTTTGGTGGTTTCCATGATATGCCAGGGTTTCGGAAACCACTCACAGCCAAGTTCCAGCAGCAGTTCGCGTTTGGGTGGGGTATACGCGGAAGTCAGTACGATGACCCCGGGGGCATCAAGTTCACGGATGCGGCGTGCCAGTTGGAGGCCATCCAGCGACCCCGGCACCCGAATATCAAAAATGTATAAATCAATGGCGTCGATATTTTCTTCAATATATTCCAGGGCATCGTCGCTTTTGAAAAATTGAATCAGGTCAATTTCAGGGTCAGCCGCCTGAAAAGAAGCGCGTAAAATTTCGCGCAGGGGAGCGTCATCTTCCAGATGAACAACGTGCATCACATAACCCGTCTATTTTCATGATTTAGTATACTATTGAAGGCTAATAATCGACAAGCTGCCTGAGGAGTCATGTTTTACCCCGGTATCCGCACCCGTATCACCTTACCCTACCTGATAGCGATTGCTGTCACGGCGGCGGTGGGCGTGTTTGTGGTGACTCGTCTGGTGGCGGGCAGTGTGCAGGAGCGTTTTAACAATCAACTCATTGACAGCGCTCAGGCGGCCAGCAATACCGTTGCCGATATTGAACGGCAGCAGCTTGCCACGCTGCGCCTGATGGCTTTTACCGAAGGGCTGCCGGAAGCGGTTCAAAATGCAGATACGGGGGCGGTGAATCGTCTGCTGCGGCCTATCGCGGTGAACGAGCAGGCCGACGCGGTGATTGTGTTTGATGCTGAAGGACAGGGCATTTATCACTTGCAGCGCCTGGAGGAGGAAGACCGCCTGCTGTTCCGCGCTACGCAGCCGCCGGATTTAAGCCGACGGGAAGGGGTGCAGCGCATCCTTACCCAGGAAACCGACCTGCTGGGAGATAAATTTGTCGATATTGTGGAAGAAGAAATGGGTCTGCTGCTGTACATTAACGCGCCCGTCGTGAATGAGGACGGGCAGCTTGTCGGCGGAATCAGCCTGGGAATGACTGCCGACCATCTGGCGCAGCGCGTCGGGGAACAGTCACTTTCTGCCGTGACTTTGTTTCAATCGGATGGGCAGGTGTTAGGCAGTACCTTTCGTTCGCTGGAAGCGGAATCGCTGCCTATCCCACCGGATGAGATGACGCTTCTCATTGAGGAGGCAAAAAAGGGCAGCCCGATTCAAAAACAGGACATCGGCGGAATAGGCTACCAGACTCTTTATGCGCCTCTTGAAATCCGCAGTCAGCCGATTGGGTTACTGGGCGTATCGCTATCCAGTGGTTTTATTGTGGATCGGGTCAGCACCAGCCGGAACACCTTTGCGGTGCTGTTCACTGCCCTTTTTATGATTATTGCGCTGCTTGG
>CAZKZS010000334.1:3016-5736 GCA_964557285.1 uncultured Anaerolineae bacterium
CCCGTTCGATTGTACGCCCTGTGACGCAGCTTGTGGATACCACTCGTGCCATTCGTGCGGGGGATTTATCGCGCCGCGTGGAGTTAAAAACGCCGGATGAACTGGGGGAGTTGGGCGTTTCGTTTGACCACATGACCGACCAGCTTGTGCAGCGCAACCGGGAAATGAACGCGGTCTTAGCCAGCATCAGCGATGCGGTGATTGTGCAGGATTTTGACCAGCATATTCTGATGTCTAACCGGGCTGCGGATAAACTGCTGGGGCAGGAGGAAGTTCAAAAACTGCTGCATCAACCGGAAGCCATGTCCGAACCGCGCACGGTTGCCCTGGGAGAGCAGTTTTTCAGCACCCTCTCGACATCCGTTCGCATGGATGATGATACGCTGCTGGGGCATGTGGTCGTGTTCCGTGATATTACCGCGCTGATTCAGGCGGAACAGCTTAAAGATGAAATGATGAAACAGCTTTCTCATGAACTGCGGACTCCGCTATCGGCGGCGCGGGGCTACCTTGAACTGGCGATCATGCTGGGGCAGGCAACCATTCCGCAGCAAAGCATGGGCTATTTAAACAACTCACTTGCTGGCCTGAATACGCTGGAAAAGATGGTGAATCAGGTCATTGACGTGAGCGCGATTATTTCCAATCAGTTTTTTATCGAAATGGAAGTGTTTAATCTGGTGGAAATTATTGAGCAGCAGGTACAGGTCTGGACTCCACAGTGTGAAAAACGGGGTTTGACTCTCAGCGCTGAGTTTTTGCAGGAAAAAATGGACATCGAAGGCGACCCGTACCGGATTGGGCAGGTGATTGACCATCTGCTCAGCAACGCCCACAGTTATACCCTGCCAGGGGGGAGTATCCAGGTGGGGCTAACCTGTGCCGCTTCTATGGTTATACTTACGGTTCAGGATACCGGCGTCGGAATCGCGGAACATGAGCTATCCCTGGTTTTTGAAAGGTTATACCGGGGACAGTCGGCGGACGCGGGGCCAACGGATACACGCGGGTTGGGGCTGGGGTTATATTTTTCAAAGTATATTATTGAAGCACATCACGGTACAATAGAATTGGAAAGCCAACAGGACGTGGGAACAACGGTGAGGATTCGTCTGCCCGTTTCCCAAAATTCGGATGGAGTCTGAAAAGCAAAACAAACGACGCCGCCCCTGGCTGGTGTGTGTGCTGCTGCCTGTGATGGTGGGATGTGTACTGTGTGCTGCACAGGCCGGATTTCTGATGATTCAGCCAAACATGCTGGATAAAAATATTCGCCCCTTTGCCACTGCCGATTACAGTCCCTGGTCATTTGTCCGTTTTCAGCCCGTCAACCCGCAGCTTGAAACCCTGATTGTGAAAGAAGAAAATGGGGAAGAAGTGTCGGTAGCGGTGCTAACAACGCCGACCCTCACCCCGCCCGCGAGTGTCACGCCGCTTCCCACCCTGATTCCGACCAATACGGCACGTCCATCCTCCACGCTGCCCGCCAGCGCGACCCTTCGGCCTTCCGGTACACCGTCGCAGATTCCAACCAATACCCAGCGTCCCACATTTACCCTTGTGCCGTCCCGCACCGCGACTCTCACCCTGATTCCTTCTCGCACGGCCACCTTAACGGCTGTTCCCACGCTGACTCGTACCGCTACGGCCAGTATCACTTCCGCCCCCACGCTGACTCGCACCTCAACGGTTACACTGGCCCCAAGCGCAACCGCAACTCTCATCCCAACGGCGACTCTTGCTCCAAGTCAGACGCTGCCGCCAACTGCCACGCCGATTCCTACGGATACCCTGATTCCGCCCAGTGATACGCCGATTATTCCGACCAATACCCTCGTGCCGGATACCCCGATTCCGCCAACCGATATTCCAACGGATATTCCTACCGTCGTGCCGACTCCCTACAGCGTGCTGGAACTTACAACGTTGTGTTCTCCAAATCCAGCGCTCACCCGCGTCTGGATCGTCAGGAATTTTAATACGTTTCCGGTCAATTTTGATTGGGCGCTGGTGAGTGGGACGGACAGCGGAACGGGAATCGTGCCGGCGGCGGTGGGGGCAGTGCCGGGGGAAATCGCATTTACTTCAACGGCAGAAGCCGGCCCCAACACCATGAATTTGTTTGCCAACGGTGGAGTCTTGCAGGATACGGAAATCGCCAGCACCGCGACGTGTGCCAATCCGCCGTGTACACCCGCCACTATTGATGTTGGCAACCCGGATAACGCCCACTGTTCGCTGAATGATGGCGTGTCGGTGGTGCTGGCGCTGAGTCCGGCGGTGGTGGCGGATGGCAACACGTCCGATTATGAACTGGTGTATTATGAGCGCCTCAACGGAGCAAGTATTTTTGTGGATTGGGTGAGTCTGGAAGTCAGTCAGGACGGGGTGAACTGGTTTACGGTTTTTTACTTCGGGGATGGCATTGATGATGCCAACACGAATTTGATTCCGACCTATGCTGGCTCAGGTGAACCGGACAACTACGGGATTCCGCAGGGGCCGCCGTTGTATGGTTCTCCTTTGCAAACGGGCATTACGATTGATATAGATGCCATCGTTCCCTCCGGTACGTATCTCTTTTTGCGGATTACCTCACTGGGCGGCGGCACAGGTGAATCCGCCGAAATCGACGCAATTGATACGCTGCCATAAGTTACGCTTTCGGCAGGGTAAACCAGAAGGTGCTGCCTTTGCCAAAGGTGCTTTCGACCCCGACG
>CAZKZS010000335.1:0-5659 GCA_964557285.1 uncultured Anaerolineae bacterium
GGGGTTGCGTTCCAGGGTTGTCATAGGCAAAACCACCTTAAATTTTTATTTGGATTATAACACGTGTCCGTTGCACGACGGACAGAATCACGCCAGAATCGGATTCATGCGGCGGATCTGGCTAGTTTTCATGATGCTCACAGTGGCGTGCAGCCTGACACGCATCTCTCCTGATTCTGCACCTCCGCCTACGTTGACGATTTCACCCACCTTCACTTCCTTTCCAGTACAGGATGCAGGCTGGCTGTTAAACGGTGTTTGTTATGACGGGCTGGCTGCGCTGCATAATCAGGTGCTTATCCTGTCAGACACCGCAGCATTAGAGGGGTTTTACAACACGCTGGATTCTCACTGCGAAGAACCTGCCCAACGGCAAAATTTCGATTTTGCCAGTCAGGTGCTGGTGGTGATGGTGATGGTGACTCAGGGCTGTGATGCTCAGTTTATCCAGCAGCGCTTAGAAAATAACCACTTGATGTTACAATTTGTGCAGGAAGGCGACTGCCCCTATGATGTCATTGCAGCTTATACGGGCATTGTGACCCGACCTGCGGCAGGGGAATTGAAAGTGACCGTGTCCGGTGCGTAGACAACTGCAATTTTACCTGATTCGACAGTTTATCCGGCTTCAGCAGGCGCTTATCGAACTGCGCGAAAGCACCCGCCGCCCGCTTCAGATTCTGCGTGGTTTTTTCCTGATTCGAGGGCTGATTTTTGCAGTGCTGGGGGTGATTGGCTTTGGCACAGCAGGATATATTGTTCTGGAAGGCTGGAATCTGTCCGATTCCTTTTACATGACGATGATTACCATCGCCACGGTAGGCTATGGCGAAACCCGCCCGTTGGATGATAGTGGCCGATGTTTTTCGGTGCTGCTGATTGTCATGTCGATTACGATTATTGCGTATGGTATCAGCAGTTCAGTTGAGTATGTTGTGACCGGAGAATTGATTAAAACGGTGGAAGCAAGCCAGAAAGCCTCACGCCTGCAACTCATGAAAAATCATTTTATTATCGCGGGATTTGGCCGGGTGGGGGAGGAAGTCGCGCTGGCGCTGCGCCACGAAGAAACCCCGTTTGTGATTATCGACAACATGCCGGAAGCGATCACCCGCGCCCAATCTTACGGGTATCTGGTCATTGAAAGCAGCGCAACAGAAGATGAAAGTTTGATAACGGCCGGTATAGAACGCGCCAGAGGGATTATCTGTGCTACTGCCAACGATGCTACCAATGTTTACATTGTTCTCAGCGCACGCGGTTTAAACGAAAACCTGTTTATCATCTCACGGGCATCGGATGAAAATTCGGAAGCAAAATTGATTCGGGCGGGCGCGGATAGAGTCATTTCTCCCTATGTGTTAAGTGGGCGCAGAATGGCGCATCTGGCGGTGCGGCCTTATGTGGTCGATTTTCTGGATGTGACCGGAACGGCAGGCCAGTTAGAAAAAACGCTGGAAGAAATTATTGTGGAAGAAGGCTCAATCATCGTGAACCGGACGCTGGGCGAAGTAGATTTACGCAACCGTACCGGAGCGCTGATTCTGGGCCTGTACCGTTCCACAGGAGAACTGCTAACCAGTCCGGCGGCAGATACCCTGCTTGAACCCGGCACCCGTATGATTGTCATGGGAACACGCGACGAACTGGATGTGACCGAAGCCCTGTCTCGTAATTTTATCAAAACTGAGGACAACTCATGATGGAATTGGCCTGCCATGCGTGGGCATTTACAGACCGTTCGCTGGAGGACATGCTGGGAACAGTGGCACGGCTGGGCTTCAGAAATGTTGACCTTGCCAGCGGCCCGCACATTCACTTTGAAAGCGCGGCTTCGCAGCCCGGAGAAACCGCACAGTATATCCGTTCGCTGCTGCAATTTTATAACCTGAATGTGACCGACCTGTATCTCATGCTGCCGTACATCAACGCGCCCGAACCCGAACGGCGAGAAGAACAAATTGGCCTGTTTAAAAAACTGCTGCCATTTGCCTCCGCGTTAGGGACACCCGGTATCACCATTTCGCCGGGGATTCAGCACAAGGATGGTGCTGACCATTCCCTCGCCCGCAGTATTCCGGCGCTGCTGGAAATTGTACAGGCCACAGACGACTTACGGATTTCGTTTGAGCCGCACATGGATTCGGCGGTCATGTCACCGGAACAGGCGCTTCTGGTGGTGGAAGCCGTTCCGGGGCTAAGCATCACCCTGGATTACGCGCATTTTATCGTTCAGGGATATACGCTGGCCGACATTCGCCCACTTTTGCAGCATACCTCCCATATTCAGATTCGGCAGGCAGTGAAGGGCCGCCTTCAAACCCCGTTTGAGCAGGGAAGGATTGATTTTCATGTGCTGATGCAAGACCTGGCAAAAGAAGATTATCATGGCGGTATCAGCATTGAATACATGACTACAGTTGGCTGGCATGGCATGATGTCCATCAGCGCCCCGCGTGAAATTGTTAAAACCCGTGATGCGCTCCGGCAGATTCGCGCCGAACTGGTCAGCCCAAACATCCGCCAAAAGGCGGGTCAGAAACCCGCCTGACCATGCTACAATGAAATGAGAAGCCGAGTCTAGCGAATGTCCTGAGGAAAAATGCAACCCTACCGTCCCGATTCGAATCAGCCTACAGTGCCGTCGCAGCCAGTTCACCACCCACTGCCTGCCCGTCCCAATGCTGTGCCGCAACCCTATCCTGCGCCCATGAAACCGCGTCATTCAACGCCGTATCTGGGCAGACGCCAAAAACCCTCCAGTCCGGAAGCCCGCAAACGCCGCCGATGGATTCTGGCGCTGGCGCTTGGGACGCCTGTTTTGCTGGGGATGCTGGCCGGACTCATTTTTATGCTGGTGCTGGTGGTGATGTACAGTTCCGGCGATATTTTGCCGGGGGTGAGCGCCGCCGGAGTCAAGGTGGGGGGAAAACCTGAATCGGAAGCGGCTGCCCTCATCGCTAATCGCTGGAACGCGGAGGGCATTTTGCTGCGCGATGAGGAGCGTATCTGGCAGATTAATCCGGCAGAACTTGGCTTAAGCATGGATGGGAACGCGACGGCAGCAGCAGCAGCAGATTGGGGACGCGGCGACGGCAGCCTGTTGGGGGGAATTGAAGCGCTGCTGTTTGGCGTGGAGATTCGTCCGGTGCTGGTTGTCGATTTACAAACGGCTTCCAATCGGCTGACGGAAATTCGCAGCCTGGTTGAACAGCCGGCTATGAACGCGGGGGTACGTCTGGTGAATGGACAGGTACAGGCCGCCCCACCGGTACAGGGTCGGGTGCTGGATATTGACGCTACGCTGGCGAAATTACAAAATGACGCTGCGGGTGAAATGGCAGACGGCGCGTTAGATTTAGTCATGATTCCGGTTGCGCCTGCGGTGACGGACGCCAGCGCTCTGGTTGACCGGGCAAGAACCCTGCTCAGCAGCCCGCTTTCAATTGATATTTACGACCCCATTACTGACGAATCTATCGTGTGGTCGCCGACGCCGGAAGAATGGAGTCAGTGGCTGATTGCTACTTCTGACCCCAACAGCCCATTGGGGTTATCACTGAGTTTAGACCCTAACAGCTTAAGTAATTATCTTAATGCGCGGGCGGGTGAACTGGGCAGCAGCCGCTACCTGAAAATTGATGAAAGTGTACAGCGCATTAATGCCGCGCTGAGTCAGAACAACGTCAGCACCTGGATTCAGGTTTATCATCACCCTACCACGTACACAGTGCAGGCGGGTGATATGATTTCCAGCATAGGATATGATTTGGGAATCCCCTATCCCTGGATTCAGGCCGCTAACCCCGGAGTAGACGCGGTGAATCCGGGCGATACCATCAATATTCCATCGGTTGATGAACTGATTCCCCTGCCCGTCGTTCGCAACAAGCGCATTGTGATTAGTCTCAGCCAGCAGCATTTATGGGCATATGAAAATGGGGCGCTGGTGTATGATTGGGTCATCAGCACGGGGATTGCCCGCAGCCCAACATCGCCGGGGGTGTTCCAGATTCGCTCCCATGAACCCAACGCCTATGCCGCCCAGTGGAATCTTTATATGCCACACTTTATGGGTGTGTATAATCCCGGCCCGAATGCGGGAGTGATGAATGGCTTTCACGGTTTTCCCACCGATGCCAACGGCGGTTATCTGCTGTGGACGAGCAGCCTCGGCAGACCCGCTACCTATGGCTGTATCCTATTGAGCCTGGAAAATGCGGAAGCACTTTATAACTGGGCTGAAGAAGGGGTCATCGTGGAGATTCAGAAATAACAGCCTCTGATTCACAGCCTTGCCCATGAAAAAATATGCTGTTGCCCTCATTTTTTTCCTGAGTCTGGGTGGAGTTCAGGCTCAGGAAATTACCGTTCTTGAAACCATTGTTAGAGTCAAACAGGGACCAGCCTATACCTTCCCGACTCTGTTTCAAATTGCCCCTTTTGAGCAGGTGATTCCGATAGCCGTATCTTCTGATGAACAGTGGGTGTATATCGAATATCAGCAGCAGTACGGATGGATAGCAGCCCAGCAGTTGAACGGTCTGCCCGACGGTCTGACTCAGTTTGACATCAGCCAGATACCCGTGCCAAGCCTTCCGGTGGAAAACTGCATCACGCTGGTAGGTGATTCCGTGCCGCACGGTGAAGTGGTTTATAAAATTGAAGGCCATGCTTTTGTGATTCTTCGCAACACCCCCCTGAGTATCATTTTGCAGGAGCATCTGCGTCAAAATGGGCTGGATTACCTGACGCTGCATGACCGGAGCGCCAATAAAGCCTTTCTCAGTACGCTGGGTTGGTTTCCGTACTTTGAAACCCCGGCGTATCAAGCGTTATTGGAAGATAGCTGCCGTTTCACGGTAATCATGCCCTGGATGAATGATTTAAGTGTGGAACGCCCGAACAATGCCAGCGCTTACGTGGACGATTTAACCGCGTTGGTCACAGATCTTCACCAGCGCAGCCCGGAAACAAAAATCATTCTTCTCGGTTATTATTATGGCCAGCGTGCCGATTTTGTATCCATTTATGCCCCGGGACATACTTCGGAAAATATCACCCTTTTTAACGAGTTCATTTTTGAAGCCTGTCAGCCCGAAGGTCGTTTAGGCCAGATTCCGAATGTTTCCTGTATGGAAACGGCGTCGCTGTTCACCGACCTGAATAATCAGCATGTGGTGATGGGCGGCACGCGGGAAGATATTTTGTCCGGTTTATATGAACCTATACCGGAAGATGTTTTGCCCTACTTTGAAGTCTTTTGGGATCAACATCCCGATGGCTGGATTATCGGGGACGGGGTGCATCTCAGCGAACTGGGAAAAAATATCCTTGCTGACGCCCTGATTCAATACTTTCTGAGCCTTGAGCCTGACCTTTAAACCCTGCTTTTTTTCTCTCGGCCAAATCCCGTCTATAATGTGGGGCAAATCGGTAGTAGGGCAAATGGTTTATGGACCCTGTGCTTGCGCTGGCACTTTTATCATTAGGAGCTTTTGTCTGTGTAATCGCCACAGGATTGGTTTACGTTTGGGCGGTGCGGCCCCGCCTGCTTGAGATAGAGCAAAATCAACCTGCGTTTACCCTAAAACAGCAAAAAGCACCCCCGCCACGCCCGGCAGCACCCCCTACCCGATTGGCTGATATTAGAGGCATT
>CAZKZS010000336.1:0-5654 GCA_964557285.1 uncultured Anaerolineae bacterium
TAATACGGATTTGCTGGAAGCATGGGAACTGGGGGCGCTGATTGATGTTGCCCTTGTGACCGCCCAGTGTGCGCTGGAACGGAAGGAAAGCCGGGGCGCTCACAGCCGGGTCGATTACCCGGATCGGGATGATGTAAACTATCTGGTTCATAGTTTTGCCTGGCTGCAAGGGGACAAGATCACCACCGACTTCAGCCGCAAGGTCGATCTCTCGCTGGAAATTGCACCGACTGAACGTGTTTACTAGGAGTCTGGCATGAAAGTAACTTTTCGTATCCGGCGCTTTAACCCGGAAAAAGACAGCAAACCCTGGTGGGGAGAATACACACTCGATAATGTAGACCCGATTGACCGGGTGCTTGAACTGTTACATCGTGTGAAATGGGAGCAGGATGGCACGTTGACGCTGCGGCGCTCCTGCGCGCATGGAGTCTGCGGTTCAGATGCCATGCGAATCAACGGCATCAATCGGTTGGCGTGCAAGGTGCTGGTCAAGGCGTTAGGTGTGGGGGAACATCTCAAAGTACAGATTGAGCCTATCCTGGGACTGCCCGTTATCAAAGACTTAGTGGTCGATTTTGAACCCTTTTTTGACCACTATCGCGCGGTCATGCCGTACTTTGTACCCAAAGAGCATGTTCCCGCCGATGGGCGCGAACGGCTGCAATCGCCCGCAGACCGCGAACGGTTTGACGACACAACCAAATGTATTCTGTGTGCCTGCTGCACCACCAGCTGCCCCAGCTTCTGGGCGAATGGAAAGTATGTGGGGCCGGCAGCCATTGTTCAGGCGCACCGCTTCATTTTTGACTCGCGGGATGGGGCTGCCGAACAGCGTTTAAATATTCTGGCCGAACCGGACGGCGTATGGCGCTGCCGCACCATCTTTAACTGCACCCCTGCCTGCCCGCGTGAAATTGAAGTCACCCGCGCCATTGGTGAAGTTAAACTGGCGATTCAGGGCAGCATCTAATTTTTAAGGCATGATAAGATAAGCGGGGATGAACAATCCCCGTTTATTTTTTATATCGGAACTTCCTGATGCTCAAACAACTTTTCCTGATTTTTATTATCCTGTTTATCGCAGCCTGTTCTGACTCACCGAAAGCAACCCCCTTACCCCCAACAGTGACTCCTGTTCCTGCGCCGACGCTGCTCAGCCCTGCTCAGAATAAGATGGTGGGTTATCATGTGCCGATTTTTCTGGAGTGGTCATGGGAACAGCCTTTAGCGGAAAATCAGGTGTATTCGGTGCATGTGGCGCGGGCGGGCGAACCTTTACAGGATATTCAGTGGACGGGGGATACCCGTTATGATGTCCGATGGTTTGCTCAAGAAGGTGGCGATTATGACTGGCAGATTCTGGTACTGCAACTGACCAACGGCGCGTATGAAAAAACGGTTGCTGCCAGTCCGGTACAGCAGTTTACCGTTCCAGCGACGCCTGAGACCCTGATTCAAACTTTTCCTGTCCCTGATACCCAAAATTTTCCCAATGACTGCTCGATTGTTCCCCCAACTACCACCGAAAAAGCCTATCTGGGCATTACAGCCTCCTATCATGGACTCACGGAGGAGGGGGTATATAGGTTTAACTATGGGGAATACAATGTGTTTCAGGAGGCTGGCTGGCAGTCCTCCCCCTATCATGTGGGTAATTATGGGATGCTTGGGTTTTCGGCCTGGTGTTCCTTTGATGACCCGATGGGGCTGGTCATCGGCTTAAAACAGGCGGACTGGTATATTGATACGGCCGTGCTGCATAAGGATTTTGCCACCTGGCACTATACTTTTGCCAACCCTGAATTTGGCTTATACGACTACTGGACATCAGCTTACGGCAATTCCAATGCGATTTATACCCTGACCTATGCCTATGCCATTACAGGCGACCCAAAGTATCTGGATTACGCGCAACTTGCCGTGAACAGTTTTCTGGTCACAATGGACAACCACGGTGTCAGCAGTCTAATGGACGACGGCGAAAGTTTAATTTTTGAAGAAACCGCCGGCCCCGGCGTGGCTGGTTCGCGGATTTTAAATGTGCATCTGCTGGCGCTGCGGGCTTTGGACTTTTACGCCCAATATACCGGAGATGAAACTGCCCACCGCCTTGTTGACATTGGCATCGGGACAGTGCGGAAATATCTGCCCGATTTTGACGTGCAAACCATGTCACTCTATGCACTTGGGCCCCAGCCGCAGCGCTCCAATTCGCGTTTTTTGCCGTTCCATCAGCAGCATATTGAAGGGCTGGTCTGGTTGTATGAATACACTCAGGAGTCAATTTTTCTGGATTATGCGCTGCGCTGGCAGCAGTATCTGTTTGAACCCTACGCTGCTGATACCTATTTAAACACGGTTTCACCGGAAAATCGTATCCTGCAAGCGCCCGATACGCTGGAAACCAGAGCCGGATACTCCGTAGACGCTCACAGTACCGACTCGGTGATTCTGGATTTGGGGGAAGTTAAATCTATCGTTTCTTTCGGTTTTGACTTTATCCTCATGCATGGACGAAACGCGACTTATCCCACTGCCTACGCTCTTTCCGTATCAGAAGATGGTGAACAATGGATAACGCTGCTGGAAGAAAAAAATCATCAGGAAAGTGAAGGCAGCCATCAGTTTGAGGCGGTAGACGCGCGTTATTTTCGATTTGAATTTGTAACGCTCGATAATGAAAAAGCCGATGAGTTGATTCTGGGTGCAATACGGGTCGATGGTGCAGATTACTGGCAGCAGCCCATATGGATTGTTTATGGGAATACTATCTATGGGGATATTCGGGAAAAACAAACGGTCACAGCTATCGAACTGGTGACAGAAACGAATCCCCTTGAAATTTGGGTAGAGGTATCTGATGATAAACAAACGTGGACGCCTTTAATCCCCGACCCTATCCGGGGTGAGGGAGAAATTGAACTTCCGTCCGCCGAATGGCAGTATTTTAAAATCCACAGCACAGGGTTTCCTGTCATCACTGAATTAACCATACGGAACTAACCATGTTTTTTCGACGCAAAAAAAATCGTAAGGTGCTGGTAGTCGGGCTGGATTGCGCCGATCCCAGTTTAGTATTTGACCAGTTCGCCGCAGACATGCCCAACATCACCCGCCTGAAAAATCTAGGCGTGTGGGGCAGTCTGGCTTCGACCATTCCCTGCATCACTGTTCCGGCGTGGAGCAGTATGCTTTCCAGCCGTGACCCCGGCGTACTGGGGTTTTATGGCTTCCGCAACCGTGCCGATTACAGCTACAACAAACTCAGCATTGCGACCAGTACGGCGGTCAAGGAAAAACGCATCTGGGATTATCTGACCGAAGCCGGAAAAACCTCCACTATCGTGGGCGTGCCACAAACTTATCCGGTCAGTTCCATAAACGGGCATATGGTCAGTTGTTTTTTGACTCCGAATCTGGATTCGCCGTTCACACACCCGCCCGAATTTAAAGAGGAAGTCCTGACGCACACCGACAGCCAGTATATGTTTGATGTGAAGGGCTTCCGCACCAACGACAAAGATTGGCTGCTTCAGCAGTTAATTGACATGACCGAAACGCGATTTCAACTGCTGGATGACGTGATTACCCGCCATGAATGGGATTTATTCATGTGGGTGGAAATGGGTGTAGACCGGATTCATCACGGATTCTGGCGTTTTCACGACCCGCAGCACCGCCTGTATGAAGCTGGCAATCGGTTTGAACATGCCATCCGAAATTACTATAAACGAATTGACGAGCGTGTTGGCAAAATCATCGAACGTGTGCCAGACGATACCATTATTTTAGTCGTTAGCGATCATGGCGTGCGGCGCATGGACGGGGGAGTCTGCCTGAATGAATGGCTGTGGAAAAATGGCTGGCTAAGTTTCAAAACCCCACCGCCAGAGGGACAGATTACTAAACTGGACGCCCTTGAAATTGACTGGTCAAAAACCCGTGCCTGGGGAGATGGTGGCTATTATGGGCGGGTGTTCCTGAATGTGAAAGGACGCGAACCGGAAGGCATTGTCCCGCCGGAAGCCTATGAAGATACCCGCCGCGAACTGGAAGCTGCCCTGAATACCATCGTAGACGCGGATACGGGGCAAATTGTCGGCGCAGCATGTCACCGTCCGGAAGCCATTTACCAGACAACCAACGGCGTACCGCCCGATTTCATTGTTTATTTTGGCAACCTGCACTACCGTTCGATTGGCAGTTTAGGACATGGTAAATTGACCTCACGGGAAAATGATACCGGCCCCGATGATGCCAATCACGGCCCGGACGGGATATTCATCTGGTATGACCCACAGAGCAGCCAGAAAGGGCAGTTATACGGTCATCAGTTGATGGACATTGCGCCGACGCTGCTGAATGCCTTCCAACTGGATATTCCTCCAGCCATGCAGGGGCGGGTGATTCGCTAAATGCGGTTTGGAGTTTTCCTCCTGCTCATTTTGCTGCTGGCGGCGGTCACTCGTTTTTCGGGGATTCAAGACCGCAGCCTGTGGGAAGATGAAGGCTGGACTCTGCTGCTTTCGGAAGGGCCATCGGTATCGGATATTGTGCAGACGATGGCTTTTGACCAGCATCCGCCCCTATATTTTGTCCTGTTCCATCAGTGGCATGAGATAACCGGAAATACAGAATTTGCCATCCGTGCTTTTTCTGCTTTTACAGGCATCCTCAGCGTGGCGGCCATTTACCAGTTAGGACGGGTGTTGTTGAATGAGCAGGCCGGTCTGCTGGCGGCGGCACTGCTGGCGGTGTGGGATTTTTCGATTGACATCTCTCAGGATGCACGGCAGTACGGCCTGCTGACTCTGTTTACCCTGCTCTCCTGTGTTTTTTATATCCGCTATTTCAAATCTCCTACCCGAACAAATGGAATCGGCTGGTGGCTGTGTTCCGTGCTGGCGTTGTATACACAGTATGTCGCAGGGGTAGTGCTGGCCGTTCAGATGTTTCACCTGCTGATGTTTCTTCGCCCCAGATCAAGAATCTGGGATGGGCTGTTTCGCTTTGTAGCGATTGGGCTGGCATTTTTGCCCTGGTTTGTGGTTTTTATCCGGCAAAATCAGGTACGCTGGGACTACCCCATTTTTTATCAAAGTGGGCTGCCCAACAACAAAGAAACGTTTATCCTGATTCGAGATGCGCTGGTCAGCCGACAGTTTGGCCTCATGATCGGGTTGATGCTGCTTGGATTGGTTTTTGTCCAATATGCTCCACGACTCAAAATCCAATTCTGGCCTGCGAGCAGTATCGTTTTTTTGGCCGTATGGACTGTTTTTTATATTGGATTGTTCATTTACCTGAATGAACAGCGTGAAATTTTACGGATTCGTATTTTTAGCCTTGCCCTGCCGCCAATTTTGCTGCTGGCCGCACACGGTTTAGCGAATTTGCAGCCCTTTCCCCGGTTATTTCTGGTGGGGGTGCTGTTGGCAGTCAATTTAAGCACCGTTGACAGCCGACAGAATAACCCGCCCTGGCGCGAAGTCACCCGTAATATCACCCGTTTTCATCAGGAGGATGAGTTAATTCTGATGGACATCTGGGTAGGGGATTTTTCGGCACGGTATTACGTTGAACGGCAGATGAACGCCCCCTGGGTATCGCTGCGAGAACTACGCGACGAAAAACAGGATTTTTTCCTGCCG
>CAZKZS010000337.1:0-5639 GCA_964557285.1 uncultured Anaerolineae bacterium
CCGTCCCTACTTGCGGAACTGCGTATCCTTCCATTCCGTAAACAAATCTTTAAGTTTCAGGCGTTGATATTTCCCCGTCGTCGTCACAGGAATTTCAGTCCCGAAAATCACCACTTTAGGACTTTTTTCAAAGGTCATATGCTGGCGGCAGTAGTTTAAAATCTCGTCCGCCGAAACCGCTGCCCCTTCTTCCCGCACCACATACGCGCCCACTTCTTCCCCGTAATACACATTTTCAAAGGCCACTGCTAACCCGACTTTGACCCCCGGAATTTGCAGCAGCACTTCTTCAATATCAAACGGGCTGAACTTCACCCCGCCGCGATTAATCAGTTCTTTGATGCGTCCCGTGATGAAAAAAAACTGTCGCCCGCGTTCATCAACCTCGTAAAAGCCTTCGTCGCCGCTTCTGAACCAGCCAAATTTAAACGTTTCGGCGTTGGCATCAGGGCGTTTAAAGTAATATTTCATCACGTTATGCCCCCGGATGCAGATTTCGCCGCGTTCGCCTGCCCCAAGCTGCTGACCGCTTCCGGTGGGGTCAAAAATCGCCATCTCGTTTGCTAGAATCGGGCAGCCAATACTTGGATAACCGTAATCCTGCATCCAGTGTTGATGGGTTTCCCAGTCCAGATCAATCGGCAGATGGCAGCTATAACAGGTGGTTTCGCTTAAGCCGTAGCCGTGCAAAATGCGGAAGCCAAACTGGTCTTCAAACCGTTTTGCCAGCGCTACCGCCAGCGTCCCCGCCCCACAGATAAAATGCCGAAAATGGCGTAAATCTTCCCGCAAAATGCCATCTCCAAAAATACTTTTGCCTTCCGCCGCCTGCTGGTCGGCAAATTCGCAGCTAAATTGCAGCAGGGTAGGTACAACACTCACCACATGCACTTTTTCTCTGGCAATCCGTTCCCAAAAATGATGCGAACTGTAGGCGCGGTTTAAAACCGTGCTGCCCCCCACATACATCGGTGTGATGAGCGTGACAATCGTGCCATTGACATGATGAATCGGCAAAACGCACATCATACGCTGGTTTCCGGTAATGCCCTGCCAGTTGGAAATCGAGAGCGCATCCACCAGCATGTTGTACTGCATTAACACCACGCCTTTCGGAGCGCCTGTTGTGCCACTGGTATAAACCAGCAAACTCTCATCCTCTAAACAGGGTTCGGTTTCAGGAGTAAATTCAGTGGAATACCCCCCAAGTTCTTCATAAAGCTGCCTGTACTTTGGATTGGGTGTGCCGCCTACCTGCACAATTTCCCGGATGTTTTCTGCGCCCAGCCCATCTCCTGTCCCATGCACAATGGTTTCAGCCCGTTCCAGATATTCCGGGCGAACCAGCACAAGGACGGACTCGCTGTTGCGTAAAATGTAGGCAATGCGCGAGTCATCTTCCGATACATTTTGAGGAGCAACCGCCGCCCCAATTTTCCAGCAGGCAAAATAAATCATGACCGTATCGCTGTGGTTGTGGGCAATCGTCGCCACCCGATTGCCACGTTTGACCCCATGCGCGACCAGAAAATTAGCGATCTGGTTGACACGGGCGTTAAATTCCCCATACGTAAATTGGTGACGGCTGCCGTCCGCGTCGTAATGAATCAAATAAACTTTATCCGGTGTTTCCTGTACCCTGTTTTCCAGCATATGTTTGACACTGCGATAGGGAACAAGGCTGTGATGGGGCGGAATACCGTTCAGGGTGCGGGCATGAAGGATATTTTCCTGAGTCCGTGAATCAAGTTCGTTTATCATCGGCTCTCTACTCACTTTGGGTTTTGTGCGCTACACTCTCAGGCAAATTGTACAAAAATAATTTGTTGGGAGATAGAAGATGAATTTTGACCTCACGGAAGAACAGCGCATGTACCGCGATGCGGTGCGCCAGTTTTGCCAGAAGGAACTTGCTCCCTACGCTGATGAAGTCGATAAAACCGGAGAAATGCGCTGGGAAGCCATCCGTAAAATGCCGGAACTGGGCATTACCGGACTAATGGTGGATGAAGCCTATGGCGGGGCGAATCTGGATACGGTGAGCGCAGCACTGGCAATTGAGGAAGTCGGGCGTGCATGTGGTTCAACTGGATTGTCCATTGCAGCACATAACGGTCTGGGCTGTGCGCCGTTGATGCTGTGGGGAACAGAGGAACAGAAAAAAAAGTACCTGCCTTTGCTGACCAGTGGGCAGCATCTGGGGGCGCTGGCGCTGACCGAACCCAATGCCGGTTCTGACCTGGCGGGCGGGGTGCGAACCAACGCCTATCAGGATGATGATTGCTGGGTGATTAACGGGCATAAAGCCTGGATTACCAACCCGCAGTATGCCCCTGTGATTAATGTCCTGGTGCGGACAGATTCGGAGGCAGGCACACGCGGTTTCAGTATGATTCTGGTTGAGCCAGACCGTCAGGGTGTGACCATCCATAAACCGGAACACAAAATGGGGTTAAAAGGCTCTCCTACCCAGCAAATCACGTTTGAAAATGTGCGAGTACCAGTGAGCAATACGCTGGGGGAAGAAGGCAAAGGCTTTTACCAGACCATGCAAACCCTTGACGGCGGGCGTATTACCATCGGCGCGTTGAGCGTGGGCTTAGCACAGGCCGCCTTTGAAGCCTCCATGAAATATGCCCAGCAGCGCGAAGCCTTTGGCAAACCGATTGCCCAATTTCAGGCCATCCAGTGGATGATTGCCGACGCGGAGGTTGAAATTGAAGCCGCCCGCACCCTGGTCATGAAAGCCGCGTGGCTCAAGGATCAGGGGCGCGACTTCACCAAAGCCGCCGCCATTGCCAAACTGAAGGCGTCCGAAGTGGCGGAAAAAGTCGCCTTTAACGCGATTCAAATTCATGGGTCGTATGGCTACAGCGCAGAATTTCCGGTTGAACGTATTTACCGCGACCAGCGTTTGATGACCATTGGTGAAGGCACAAGCGAAGTGCTGCGAATTGTCATTTCTCGCCGTGCTTTTCAGGATTACGGACTGGCGTGATGATTCCGATTGAATCGCAGGTTAACACCCAGGACGACATCTTCCATGCCAATTACCATCAAAATCTGCTGCTGGTGAATGAGCTTAAGGCACGTCTGGAATTGGTGCGGCAGGGCGGCGGTGAACGCTACCGTCAGCGCCATGTTGAACAGGGCAAACTGGTCGTTCGGGAGCGCATTGACAAACTGCTGGATTCCGGTTCGCCGTTTCTGGAAATTGCGCCGTTAGCCGCCTGGGATTTATACGGCGACGATGATGTGCCTTCGGCGGGTATCGTCATCGGAATTGGGCGCGTATCCGGCCGGGAATGTCTAATTCTGGGCAATGATGCAACGGTCAAGGGCGGCAGTTATTACCCAATGACCGTGAAAAAACACCTTCGCGCCCAACAAATCGCGCTGCAAAACCGCCTGCCCTGCATTTATCTGGTGGATTCAGGCGGCGCGTTTTTGCCCATGCAGGATGAGGTGTTCCCCGACCATGATGACTTTGGGCGGATTTTTTACAATCAAGCCATCATGAGCGCGGCGGGAATCCCTCAGATTGCGGCGGTGATGGGAAGCTGTACGGCGGGTGGTGCATATGTTCCAGCCATGAGCGATGAAACCATCATCGTGAATAAAACGGGAACGATTTTTCTGGGCGGGCCGCCGTTGGTCAAAGCGGCTACCGGAGAAGAAGTGTCGGCGGAAGACTTAGGGGGTGCGTATGTGCATACCCACCTTTCCGGCGTGGCCGACCACTTCGCCGAAAATGACGACCATGCCATTGAAATTTTGCGAAATATCGTTGCCACTTTAAACACCCGTAAAAAAATAGACCTGGATATTGCCCCGCCGGAAGCACCCCTTTACGACTCCACTGAAATTCTAGGCATTATCCCAAAAACCTTCCGCGAAACCTATGATGTGCGGGAAATCATTGCCCGTCTGGTGGATGGCAGCAAATTTCAGGAATTTAAAGCCAACTACGGCACAACCTTAGTAACCGGATTTGCCCGAATCGAAGGCTATTTAGTCGGCATTGTGGCGAATAACGGCGTGCTGTTCAGCGAGAGCGCTTTAAAAGGAGCGCATTTTATCGAATTGTGTACCCAGCGCCGGATTCCCCTGCTGTTTCTGCAAAACATCACCGGATTCATGGTGGGGCGGGAATATGAGGTTGGCGGCATTGCCAAAGACGGCGCAAAGATGGTTCATGCCGTTGCCAATGCCAGCGTCCCCAAACTGACCGTGATTATCGGCGGCAGTTTTGGCGCGGGGAATTATGGCATGTGTGGGCGGGCGTATAATCCGCGTTTTTTGTGGATGTGGCCGAACAGCCGAATTAGCGTGATGGGCGGCGAACAGGCAGCCAATGTCCTGGCAACCATCAAACAGGATCAATTGGCGCGGCAGGGATTATCGCCAATGTCGGATAGGGAATTGGCCGAATTTAAACAGCCGATTCTGGATAAATATGAGCGCGAAGGCAGCCCTTATTACTCTACTGCCCGCCTGTGGGATGACGGCATCCTTGACCCGACTCAAACCCGCCGCGTGTTAGGATTGGCTTTAAGTGCCTGCCTCAATGCGCCGGTGGAAGAAACCCAGTACGGCGTGTTCAGGATGTAAACCCATGTTCAAAAAAATCTTAATTGCCAATCGGGGAGAAATTGCGGCGCGGATTATTCGTGCCTGCCACGAACGCGGGATTCGCACGGTGGCCGTTTATTCGGAAGCGGACGCCGACGCGCTGCATGTGCGGTTGGCTGATGAAGCGGTTTTGATTGGCGCTGCTGCCCCTTCTCAATCCTATTTACGTGGCGACAAAATTATCTCCGCCGCCAAAAAAACAGGCTGCCAGGCGATTCATCCGGGATTCGGTTTTCTCTCCGAAGCACCGGATTTTGCGCGGGCGGTGCGGGCGGCAGGTCTGGTGTTCATTGGCCCGCCTGCCGAAGCCATTGAAAAAATGGGCGTTAAAACCGAAGCCCGTTCGCTGATGGAAAAAGCAGGCGTTCCGGTTGTCCCCGGTTTTCAAAGTGACGATGCTTCGGCCGACGATTTTCAGCGAGAAGCTGCCCGAATCGGGTATCCGGTCATGGTGAAAGCGGCGGGCGGCGGCGGTGGCAAAGGGATTCGTATTGTGCATGAGCCGTCCGCCCTGCTTGATTCCATAACATCGGCGCGGCGAGAAGCCCTGAATGCCTTTAATGATTCAACTGTATTTCTGGAAAAATACGTCGAAAACGGACGGCATATCGAAGTCCAGATTCTGGCCGATTCTTATGGAAATGTGGTGCATCTGTATGAGCGTGAATGTTCGATTCAGCGCCGCCACCAGAAGATTATCGAAGAAACCCCGTCGCCTTTTTTATCCGATGAGCGCCGCCAGCAGATGGGACAGGCGGCCGTGAGCGCAGCCCAGGCAGTCGATTACGTGAATGCGGGAACAGTTGAATTTATCGTTGATGAAGATGAAAACTTCTATTTTCTGGAAATGAACACCCGTTTGCAGGTCGAACACCCGATTACGGAACTGGTCACGGGAATCGACATTGTGAACGCGCAGTTGGATATTGCGGCGGGGGCAGTTTTACCCTTCCGGCAGGAGGATATTTTTCAGCGCGGTCATGCTATCGAATGTCGTATCTACGCGG
>CAZKZS010000338.1:0-5633 GCA_964557285.1 uncultured Anaerolineae bacterium
ATGGGTAGAAGAGAAACACGTCGCCGCGAGGAACGTGAAGAACTGGACGAGCGCGTTATAGACATCACCCGTGTTGCCAAAGTAGTGAAAGGCGGGCGGCGGTTTGCCTTCCGCACCACGGTAGTGGTTGGCGATAACAATGGACGGGTCGGTGTTGGCGTTGGAAAATCACGCGGTGTGCCGGATAGCATTCGTAAAGGCAACGAACAGGGTCGTAAAGCAATGGCACGGGTTCCCCTGGCTGGCTCCACCATCCCGCACGAAGTTGAAGGTCGCTGCGGGGGGGCGCGGGTGTTCCTGAAACCTGCTGCCCCTGGGACAGGAGTCATCGCGGGGGGGGCAGTGCGTGCCGTGCTGGAAGCCGTGGGCGTGCGCGATGTGCTGAGCAAAAGCAAAGGCAGCAACAATATTTTGAATATTGCGTTTGCTACCTTTGATGCCCTTCAGCAGTTGCAGGATGCCCAGACGCTTGCCGAAATGCGTGGCAAGGATGTCAGCGATGTCCGCCCCTTCTGGGAACGGAGACGGAACAATGAGTGAAAAGCAGAAAAAACTGCGGATTACGCTGACCCGCAGCACCATTGGCACGCTTCAAAAACACCGGGCTACGGTGAAAGCGTTGGGGCTGCGCCGGATGCACCAGACCGTCGAGCATGTGGATAATCCTGCCATTCGCGGCATGATTCATCATGTGCAGCATCTCGTCACCGTTGAAGAGGTCGAGGACTAAACATCATGAAAATCAGTGATCTGCGTCCCGCAGAGGGGTCGCGCAAACGGAAACGCCGTGTGGGGCGCGGGCCGGCTGCCGGACAGGGGAAAACCGCAGGACGTGGTACAAAAGGGCAAAATGCCCGCAAAGGTGGGGCAAAATCTCCCTACTTTGAAGGGGGACAGCTGCCTCTGGTACGTCGTCTGCCATTTAAACGCGGGTTCACCAACATCTTTCGGGTGGTTCACCAGGAAGTTAATCTGGATAAGCTGCAAGAACGCTTCCCCGATGGCGGCACGATAACGCCCGTTGAACTTGCCGAAAAAGGGCTGATCCGCGACGCGAATGAACCGGTGGTGATTCTGGGACGCGGCGAAGTGACCGCCAAATTTAATCTCCACGCGCATCGGTTTAGCGGCAGCGCTCAGGAAAAAATTGAAAAAGCGGGCGGCAGCATTTCCAAACTGGAATACCTGCTGACCGGAGCGAAAGCGACTATTAAACGTCCGCGCAAAGAGGTGCTTGAAGCCCTTCGCGCCCAGGCGAACAAAAAGTGAAAGGTGAACTGAGATGATTGAAGCGGCACAAAATGCCCTGCGGCTGCCCGATTTACGCCGCAAGATTCTGTTCACCATTTTCATTCTTATCATTTATCAGTTCGTGTCCCACGTTTCCGTTCCGGGCGTGGACCGCGAACTGATTCGTGATCTCTTTGAAAACGATGAGGGCGGGCTGCTCAGCGTTTTGAATCTGCTGTCGGGCGGTGCGGTTCGGAACTTTAGCGTGATTGCGAATGGTGTCTATCCGTATATCACCGCCTCGATTATCCTGCAACTGCTCATCCCGATTATTCCCCGGCTGGAAGCGATTGCCCGTGAACCCGGTGGACAGGACAAAATCAACCAGTACACCTACTACCTTGCCATTCCGATGGCGATGCTTCAGGCGTTTGGTCAGATTAACCTGTTCCAGTCCCAGATTCAGGGTGGGGATTTAATCCCCGGTTTTGGCGACGATTTTCTGGTCACAACATCGGTAGTGCTGACCATGACCGCCGGAACGATGTTTGCCATCTGGTTAGGGGAATTGATTACCGAGCAGGGCATTGGGAACGGTATCTCGATTATCATTTTTGCGGGGATTGTGGCGCGTGCGCCGTCCTCACTGGCAAATCTGCTGGAAACCCGTTTTGTGTTTAACCTGCTGTCCTTTGTCGCGCTGACACTCGTCACGGTCATCGTGATTGTATACATCAATGAAGGGGTGCGCCGGATTCCGGTTCAGTATGGGAAACGAGTACGCGGACGCCGGGTGTATGGTGGACAAAGCACCCACATTCCTCTGCGTGTCAATCAGGCAGGCATGATTCCGCTGATTTTCGCCCAGTCCATCATCACCTTTCCGGGCATTATTGCCCAATTTCTGCCGGATGGAGGTGTCACCAACTGGATTATTGACAATCTTAGCAGTCCCAATGGGTTCTGGTACTGGACGATTTACTTCCTGATGGTGGTCGGGTTCACCTACTTCTACACCGACGTGATGATGCAAAACCAGAATCTGGCGGAAAACCTGCAAAAGAATGGTGGGTTTATCCCCGGTATCCGTCCCGGACGCCGCACGCAGGATTACATCCTGTTGATTGTCCGGCGGATTACGCTGGTGGGGGCGCTGTTCCTGGGATTTGTGGCGATTCTGCCCGGTCTGATGCAGATTCTGATCGGCATTACTTACGGGTCGGCGGCAGCAACTAACTTTTCTGCCAACCCCGCCAACGTGATTGGCCCTTCCGGGCTGATTATCGTCGTGGGTGTGGTCATCGACACCATGCGTCAGCTTGAAGCGCAGTTGATGATGCGTAATTACGGCAGTTTTCTTCGCTAGTGTAAAGGAACACTCATGGGAATTTACATGGTTCTCATTGGGGTTCAGGGCGCTGGCAAAGGGACGCAAGCGAAATTCCTGGTTGAGAAATTTGGGATTCCCCATGTCTCAACCGGGGATTTATTCCGAGCCATGAAAACACAGGACACCCCGCTTGCCCGCGAAGTGCAGGCGATTATGAAAGCGGGAAACCTTGTTCCTGATGACATCACAAACCGCATCGTAGAAGAACGTCTGGGGCAGGGCGACGCCCAAAATGGGGTGATTTTTGATGGCTACCCACGTAACGTCGCACAGGCGGCCTGGCTGGATAAAAAGCTGGCCGAACGTGGTGAAAAAATTACCCTTGTCCCCGTGCTGGAACTGAACCGTGAAGTAGCGATTATGCGTGCCGAAGGGCGGCGGTATTCGCAAGATAAATCGCGGGTATACAACATCTATTTTAACCAGCCCAAAAACAAAAAAGAGGGCGTCTGGTTGGATGATGTGGACGGGCAGCCGCTTGAGCAGCGACCGGATGATGAACGGGCAGCCGTGGAAAAACGGATTGACCTGTTTTATCAGGAAACTGTCCCGCTAATCGACTATTACAAATCCAAAGGGCTGGTCAAGACGATAGATGCCGGACAGCCCATTGAGGCAGTCAAAGAAGCCTTGTTTAAGGCCGTCGAAGAAGCGAAGTAATGGGCATTTACCTGAAAAAAGCGGCAGAACTGAAGGCCATGCGAGAAGCGGGCCGGCTGGTCGCCTACGCGCTGGAAGAAATGAAGGCGGCTATCAAACCGGGCATCAGCACCTGGGATTTAGACCAGATGGCGGCGCGTTTTTTTGAGAAATACAAAGCGCGGCCTGCCTTCCTGGGGTATCCGCCGCGCAGCCCGCACCCATTTCCGGCGGTGATTACCGCCTGCATTAACGAAGAACTGGTGCATGGGATTCCCAGCAAACAGCGCATCTTAAAAGAAGGCGATATTGTGAGTATTGATACCGCCTGTCATTATCACGGATATGTTGGGGATGCCGCGTTTACCGTTGGTGTTGGGCAGATTACGCCGCAAGCACAACGGCTGATAGAAGTCACGGAACAGGCGCTTTTTGTGGGGATTGAAGCCTCCAGACAGGGCAGCCAATCCAGCGACGTTGCAAAGGCCATTCAGCTTTTTGTCGAATCGCGGGGATACAGCGTCATTCGGGAGTATACCGGACACGGGGTAGGCCGTGCCATGCACGAAGAACCAACCATCCCGAACTGGTGGCCGGAAAAAAGTCTGCGGCGGCGTATGAAAAAAGAATGGCGCAGTGTGCCGCTTAAACGGGGATTGACCTATGCGCTTGAACCCATGGTCAGCATGGGCAGTCCGGAAACTCAGGAATTGGATGACCACTGGACGGTAGTGATGCAAGATGGCAGCCTGTGCGCCCATTGTGAACACACTATCGCTATTGTCGATGACGAGCCTTTAATCCTAACGCTTCCGTAATAGGTGCGTTGGATAAGCCTAGACAGCAATAAATGTTTCTGATATGCTTAGAGGCCGCTAAACGGTCTGGCATATCACCAGTTGGACTAAAAGGATAATAGAGTAGCTATGGCACGTATTGAAGGTGTCGATCTACCGCGAAATAAACGGGTAGAAATCGCGCTCACCTATATCTACGGTATAGGCCGGACGCGCAGCAATGAAATTATGGAAAAAACCGGCGTAGACCCGAGCAAACGTGTCCGTGACCTGACGGAAGCGGAAGTGGGTCTGCTGCGTGAGGCAGTCGGCCAGTACCGCGTGGAAGGGGACCTGCGCCGCGAAGTGGAACTCAACATTAAGCGCCTGATTGACATTGGCAGCTACCGGGGGCTACGTCACCGCCGCAACCTGCCCGTGCGTGGTCAGCGCACCCGCACCAACGCCCGCACCAAACGGGGTCCCAAAAAGACAGTCCCAGGGCGTGGCCGTCGTCGTGGTATGAAGAAGAAGTAACAGTAGGAGAGAACTGATGGGACGCCGTTCACCACAGCGTGGGGCTGGCCGCCGTGCCACCCAGCGTAAAGTTAAAAAGAATGTCCCTTACGGGCAGGCGCATATCTTCGCTACCTTTAACAATACCATCGTCACCATGTCCGACCAGCAGGGCAACGTGATTTCATGGGCTAGCGCAGGAACTTCTGGCTTCAAGGGCAGCCGTAAAAGCACGCCTTATGCGGCACGTCTGGCAGGGCAGCAGGCTTCCGAAGCAGCGATGGAACATGGCATGGTGGAAGTGGATGTTTTTGTGAAAGGCCCCGGGCCGGGTCGGGAAGCGGCTATCCGCGCCGTCCAGTCCAGCGGCCTGAAGGTGCGCTCGATTACGGATGTGACCCCGATTCCCCATAATGGGGTGCGCCCGCCTAAAAAGCGCCGTGTCTAATTTACAAGGAGTGACCCAGTGACTCTGACCAGTATGGTCTTGCCTAAAATTGAGAGGGACGCCGTTACGCGCAAGTATGGGCGTTTTGTTATCAGCCCTCTGGAACGTGGTTTTGGCACCACGCTAGGCAATGCGCTTCGGCGCGTACTCCTGTCTTCTTTGCCCGGGGCCGCCGTCACTTCGCTGCGCGTTTCCAACGTGCATCACGAATTTTCGGCTGTTCCCCATGTGAGAGAGGACATGACGCAGCTTATCCTGCAAATCAAGCAGCTTCGCGTCAAACTCTACGACGGGCGCGAGTCAGCACGGCTGCGTCTGGAAGTAAGAGGGGCGGGAACGGTCACGGCGGCAGATATTCACTGCCCGCCCGAAATTGAAATTATCAACCCGGATTTGTATTTGTTCACCGTTGACTCGGCGGACGCTGAGCTTGAGATGGAAATGACCGTCGAAAGCGGACGCGGCTATTCCCCCTCCGAAGAACGGGGACGGCTGCCGATTGGGGAAATTCCGGTCGATGCGATTTTCAGCCCCATTCGGCGGGTGAATTTTGATGTGGAACGGGCACGTGTTGGTCAGAAAACCAACTACGACAAGTTGATTCTGGAAATCTGGACGGATGGCACGATTCGCC
>CAZKZS010000339.1:0-5603 GCA_964557285.1 uncultured Anaerolineae bacterium
TGTATTCCTGTTTGCTGGCCGCCGCCAGTGAGGAAGTTTTAGATACTTACGAAGTGTATGGCCTTTCTACCACAGGATTTTTACTTAGCCAGCCAATGATCATGCAGCCGATTCAGACGGAAGCCAATTTTAACAGCGCCCTGCGTTTAACGGATGTTCAGTACGCGGCTTCCCAACAGGGGGTATGTTTTTACTCCCATTGGACGCTGGTAAACCCGCCGGAATCGCCCGTATATCATGCAGCCGCCCGTATTTTAAATCCTTTTGGATGGGAAATGGCTGCTGGAGACAGTCTGATCTTGCGAGATGACCAGGCACGAGTCGAAGATTGGGAGGTGGGTGATGACGGCGCAGCTTTTACCTTTTTACCCCTTCCCGATGGTGTGCCGGATATGGATTACGATGCCGTTTTACGGCTGTATACTCCCCAAAATTTAAGCGGGTGGGACGTGGTAAACGCAGAAGGAGCGCCGCTTGGAAAGGATTTACGGCTGCCCAAAATCCATTTACAGGGACAACAAATTTTATCCGACACTCCCCAACTCACCCGCGATAATTCCCGCGAAGGGAGTTTATTTTCCGGCCAGCGTTTACGGGTGGAAGTTGTGATACCGGAGGCGGGGCAACTGGTCTTACAGGGCGATTCATGGGAACTGCGCGAAAATATCAACATCGGGCTGAACTGGATTGAATTTCTGATTCCGGTAGAAGCCGAAGGGGAAGCGGTGTTAAAGCAGGACACGGTTTTAAAAACCTATACCGTCGCTCAAATCGAACGGCTGATGACCCCGCCGGAATTTGAGATTCCTATCAATGCCCAATTGGGCGAAATTGCGATTTTACATGGGGCAACGGTGACGGTAAGGGGCGAACATATACAGGTTGACTTGGTGTGGCAGGCACTGACTACGCCGAACGTTGAGTATCAGGTTTTTGTACAACTGCTGGATGCGGAAGGGCGGCTGGTCGTACAGGATATGACCATGCCCGACCCGCGCCCCACGACCACCTGGATTGAAGGGGAATATGTTCAAGATTCACACAACCTTCAATTAAATGGTTTAGAATATAGGAGGTTAATCGTGGGGCTGTACGACCCCCTCACGGCGCAACGTGTGTTATTGTTAGATGGTGCAGATTTTGTTGAGATTCCAATCAGGTAACATATGAGTTTCATTACCCCTGCGGCGCTGGCGTTCGGATTATTGAGTATTCCCATCATTTTGATGTATATGCTCCGGCTGCGGCGCACCGAAATGCCAATTTCGAGTAATTTTTTGTGGCAGCAGTTGGTACGTGATCGGGAAGCCAATGCCCCCTGGCAGCGTTTACGGTTTAGCTGGCTGCTGCTGCTGCAACTGCTCATTCTGGCGGCGCTGGTGCTGGCGCTGGCACGACCTTTTCAGGAAGTTAAAACGATTTCTTCCGGCCGGATTGTGCTGCTGCTGGATGCGTCGGCAAGTATGGCTGCCACTGATGTGAACCCTACCCGATTTGAACAATCGCAGCAAATTGCTGAGGCGCTGGTGGATACCCTGGGCGGTGACGACACAATGACGGTGATTCGCGTGGCCGATGTGCCGGATGTCCTGATTTCATCCTCACGCGATAAAAGCCTGATTCGCAGCGCGATTCGAGATGCCGAAGTCAGTGACAGCACCGGAGATTGGTTTGCCGCGCTGACTCTAGCGGCGGCAGGTGCAAAAGGCGTCGAGCAGCTTAATGTAGTCATCGTGACTGATGGCGGGCTGCCCGGAAATTTGCCGGAAATCCCCGGCGATATTCGGGTAGTGCTGGTCGGCGAATCCAGTGAAAATCTGGCGATAACCGCGCTGGCGACTCGTGCGGTGGGCGGGGGTGAGCCGCAGTTATTCGCTCAGATTACCAATTACGGCACACAGGACTCTGAAACCATTTTCAGCTTAAATCTGGATGGCGAACTGTTCAGCGCACAGCGTTATACTGTTCCTGCCGGACAGCATCTTGATGTTCTGACCGAAAATCTGCCAGAAAATTTCCGTGAATTGGAAGCCAGTTTAAGCGTTCCTTCGGACTCATCCGTGCCGGATTATCTGGAATCTGACAATACAGCCTATGCGGTTTATAACGCGGGCGGGGCGGGGCGTGTGTTGCTCATGACCCCACGTAACATTTTCCTTTCGGAAATTTTCAGCAGTTTGCCCGGTGTCCAACTGACTGAAGGCGATCCGGCCAATGGGCTGCCACGCGGGGAATTTGATTTGTATGTATTCGATAGCTGGCTGCCTTCTCGCCTGCCGGATGGAGACGTATTTATCATTAATCCCCCTTCCAGCACCGATTTATTTACTGTGACGGGCAAAATCGAGGATATAAATCGCGCCCGTATTACTTATGTGAAACCAGATGACCCGCGAACTGAATTTCTTGATTTTAACGAAGTGAATATCCGCGCTTTTCAGAGTGTGCGGGGGTTTGAAGATTGGGCTGAACCCCTGATCGAAGCGGAAGCCGGCCCCCTGCTGATTGCGGGAGAAGTGAACAACCGTCAGGTGGCGATTCTGACCTTCGCCTTGCAAGAATCCGACCTGCCCCTACAAATTGCGTGGCCGGTGCTGGTATCGAATCTGACACGCTGGTATACCCCGCCGCGTGCGCTGGATGTGGGCGACAGCATTTCCCCCGGAACGCCGCTTCCCATTCACCCTTATGCGGGCGATTCGGTGCGGATTACCCTACCCAACGATGAAAAAGTTACCTTTGACATGAGCGAAACGGTGCAGGTCGCTTTTGCCGATACAGCTCAAACAGGCATTTACACGGTAGAAATCCGCGACGGGGATCGCACGCTGGCAACCGAGTCCTTCGCTGTGAACCTGTTTGACGACATGGAAAGTAATATCACCCCGCGCGACTCGGTAGTGATTGGTACAATCGCGTTTTCGGATGCTGTGCGAGAGGATGTAGGGCAGCGCGAATGGTGGCGCGAACTGGCGGCGCTGGGTCTGATTATCCTTCTGGTGGAATGGCTGTTTTATCATCGTGCCGTCCTGCGAAAACCAAGCGCCGCCATCCCCGCGTTTGTGAGTTCGCGTTTACCACGCCGCAGATTTTTAGGCTGAGTAAAATCTGATGAATGACTTTTCCATCAATTTCTCAAATCAGGAATATTTACTGCTGCTGCTCCTGCTGCCGATTTTTATTTTTGTCGGCTGGCCGCGCAGTTTGTATCGGCGGCGGCGGGATATTGTCAGTCTGCTGATTCGTCTACTGCTGGTCACACTGATTATCTTTGGGCTGGCCGGATTAGAACTGCCCCGCGATGCGGATTATCTGGCGGTGGTGTTTCTGGTCGACGTTTCGGACAGTATCAACCGCACTACGCAGCAGGCCGCCCTCGATTATGTGCGTGACTCCATTGAACAAATGGATACGAATCGAGACAAAGCGGCGGTGATTTTATTCGGCGCGAACGCAGTGGTGGAACAGCCCATGTCGGCGGCGCTGGATTTGAGCCAGTTAGGAGCAAATCCGATCACACTGAACACTGACCTGGCGGAAGCGATTCGGCTGGGCTTAGCGCTGTTTCCACCGGATACCGCCAAACGTATGGTCATTTTGAGTGATGGGGTTGAAACGGTAGGAGACGCCGAAAGCGCAGCACGTTTAGCCGAAGCCACCAATGTACAAATCGACTATGTGCCACTGACAAAGGTCAACACCCAGGAAGAAATTCTCGTTAGCAACGTGGTCGTGCCGCCGCGTGTGAATGAGGAAGAAATTTTTGACCTGACCGTGACCGTGCAAAGTGAATATGATACCAGCGCGGAACTGCGGGTGCTGGCGGGCGGTGAAATTATTCATCAGGAAGATGTCTCGCTGCGCGCCGGAGAAAACAGCTTTGTCATCGGGCCGTTAAGCTGGCCGGGACAGGGCTTTGTGGACTTCCGCGTACAAATTGAACCCCAGGGCAGCGATAATTTTTATCAGAACAACGAACTTTCCGCTTTTACCGAAGTGCGCGGGCGTCCCAGTGTGCTGCTGGTGGCACAGGATGAACGTGAAATTGAATTTTTGCAGCCTGCCCTGGAAGAAAACGGGCTGCTGGTGAATGTGGTCAAACCGCGTGATTTACCTTCTGGCCTGCCCCTCTTAAGTGCATATAACAGTATCGTGCTGGTGAACACCCCTGCAACCATGCTCACTCCTGATCAGATGGAATTGCTGCAAGTGTACGTTCGTGACCTGGGCGGCGGGCTGGTTGCTATTGGGGGGCCAAATGCCTATGGTGTGGGGGGATATTTCCAGACCCCGCTTGAAGAAACCCTGCCTGTAGAGATGCGTATCCGCAATCAGGAACGGATTCCCACCCTGACCATGCTGTTTGTGATTGACCGTTCCGGCAGCATGGAAATTGCCTCTAATCCTCAGGGAGTCACGAATCTGGAACTGGCGAAGGAAGCAATTATCCGTTCCTTTAATTTGCTCAATGACTATGACCGAACCGGTGTGCTGTCATTTGATTCACAGGCGTATTTTGTGCTGGAGCTTCAGGAAGTCGGGGATGCCTCTAACCGCGCGTCGCTGGAAACGACGGTTGCCTCTTTGCGTCCGGGCGGTGGAACCGATATTTTTGGGGCGTTAGGGGCGGCTAATGATATTTTGCCCCCTGATCCGTCGGTGCTGAAACACATCATTCTGCTGACGGACGGGGGCGCGAATCCGGCTGGCACGATGGAACTCGCCAATTCGCTTTACACCAAATATGACATTACGCTGTCGGTGGTGGCGGTGGGGCAGGGATATGCACCCTGGCTGCAAAGTCTGGCGCAGGCGGGACGGGGTAATTTCCATGAGGCGATTGATGTCACCTCCATTCCTTCTATTTTTACGCAGGAAACCATTCTGGCGACCCGTTCTTATATTTTTGAGGAAACTTTTGTTCCCGAATTAACCTCCCGCAGCCAGATTATGGACGGCATTACTGCGCTGCCAGGTCTGGAAGGATATATTGCTACCACAGAAAAAGATACCGCTACGGTTGTGCTGCGCGGCCCGGAAGAAGACCCGATTCTGGCACAGTGGCAGTATGGGCTGGGGCGTTCCGTCGCGTTTACATCGGATGCCAGCGCCCGATGGGGGGTGAACTGGGTCACATGGGAACAGTACAGCCGCTTCTGGGGACAGGCCGTGCGCTGGACAATTACCGAAGGGGCGACCAGCAACCTTGAAGTCCGGGTTGAGCATCGGGGCGAACAGGCTTATCTGGTGGTGGATGCCCGTGATGACGACGGGGAACTCATGAATGGGCTGAATCTGAAAGCTGCTGTGGTAAATCCAGACCTGGAATCGCAGGAACTTTCTGTGCCTCAGGTGGCGCCGGGAAAATATGAATTGGCCTTTACGCCCGAAGACGAAGGCGCTTATTTTATGCGTATCGTGGGGTCGGACGGGCAGCAAAATGTGTCTGTGGCTCAGACTGCTGGATGGGTTTTAAGTTATTCGGCGGAATACAGCCTTGCCGATACCGACAGCCGATTTTTAGGCCGAATCGCGGGCATTACAGGCGGCGGTTCGCTGGCAGGTAATCCGGCTGGGGTATTTACGCACGACTTAACCTATCA
>CAZKZS010000340.1:0-5548 GCA_964557285.1 uncultured Anaerolineae bacterium
TGTGGTGGAAGGCGGACGCAGCCGGGTACAGGTTTTTCATGGGCGCATCATGAAAAATCGCGGCACAGGGCAGAACCGCACGTTTACGGTACGCCGCATTGCCAGCCATGGGATTGGTGTTGAACGGACTTTCCTGTATAAAAGCCCGCGCATTGAAAAAATCGAAGTCATCCGGCATAACAAAGTGCGCCGCGCTCAACTGTATTACATCCGTGAATTGAGTGGAAAATCAGCCCGTTTGAAGGAAATACGCGAAGTCAACCGCAACAAGCCCAAAAGCAAAGCGGCCTATAAGCGCGTTCCCAAGCCTGAAGCGGCTACCACTACCAGCAGCGAGGGCTAAACATCTATGGGGCTTGCTCCCCTGGTTGCCGTAACCACTTCAAGTTATATTCGGGAAAAAACAGGTGTTCCCAATCATCTGCTGCCACAGGCATACACACGCGCCTTACTAACGTGTGGGGTCATGCCTGTTCTTGTTCCTTCTACGCATGATACCCATGCCTTACGTGCGCTGTATGAACGGGTGGACGGCATTGTGATTAGCGGGGGTGGTGATGTCAACCCGCGCTTTTCGGGATTGGAGGCATGTGATCTGGTTTACGGGGTTGAGGATGACCGCGACCAAACCGAGATGACCCTGATACAGTGGGCGCATGAGGATGACAAACCGCTTTTAGGCATCTGCCGGGGGCAGCAAATTATCAATGTTACCTTTGGCGGCACGCTTATCATGGATATTCCTAGCGAAACGGGAACTTCTGTGACCCACAGCGTTGGCTCAGCCGCCCATCAGCGTAAAATGCTGCTGCATACCGTTGAACTGGCTTCCGACTCGAAGGTTGTGCCTTCACTTGGAACAGGACTCCTTGAAGTCAACAGTATCCATCATCAGGGAATCAAAACCCTGGGTAGTGGGCTGCGTCCCTTTGCTTTTGCGCCCGATGGAATCATTGAGGGTGTGGAAATCCCCGATGCCCGTTTTTTTGTGGGCGTTCAATGGCATCCTGAGGAATTATTTGACTTTTCTCCTGCCATGCAAAAGCTGTTCCAGCAGTTTGCCGAGGCGGTATGCCGATAGGCGTACTGGATTCGGGGATAGGCGGGCTGTCTGTCCTGCAAGAAATCCAGAAACGTCTGCCGCATGAACATCTGATTTTTGTAGCTGACCAGGCCCACCTCCCCTATGGGCCGCGTTCGCTGCAAGAAGTTCAGCAGTTTAGCGAAGGCATTACCCGCTATTTTCTCTCTCAGGGCGCGAAATTAATTGTGCTGGCCTGCAATACCGCCAGCGCTGCCGCCTTGCATTATTTACGAGCCAAATTTCCTGATGTGCCGTTTGTCGGCATGGAGCCTGCCATCAAACCTGCCGCCCGTGACACCAAAACGGGAGTCATCGGGGTGATTGCAACGGCGGCTACTTTTCAAGGCGAGCTTTACGCCAGTCTGCTGGATCGTTTTGCTCAGGATATTACGGTGGTCACGCGCCCCTGTCCGGAACTGGTTACGCTAGCCGAACGGGGTAATCCCTGGACAGAATCCGATATTCGGGAGGTGCGGGAAATCCTGTCGCCGATTATTCATGCCAAAGCCGACCAATTGGTGCTGGGCTGCACGCATTTTTCTTTCCTGAAACCTGTACTGCGGGCTGCCCTGCCGGAACACGTCGCCATTATCGACCCGGGGCCGGCGGTAGCGCGGCAGGTGGAACGGGTGCTGAACGAAAAACACCTGCTGGCAAATCGGAATCAGATGGGCAAAACGGTATATTACACCACTGCCTCCGCCGACCATCTGCGCCGCCAGATGAACGGCCTCATGGGGGAGGCTGAACGCGAAGTGCGGGAACTTCACTGGCGAGAAGGCAAACTGGCAGAAACGTGAAAGACTATCACATCAATACTTTTTACAGTGAAGACGATGAGGGATATATTGCTGGAAGCCGCTACAGAAGAAGGCACAGAAATTCCTGAGCCGCGTTATCGTCCTGCTATCTACCAGATGAGTTAGGGGTATTCAACAAAACTTCCTTCACGGCACGGCTCGCCATATCACAATAAAAATAGCGGTTTTCGGGCGAACGCAGCAGCACCCCAATTCCAGCAGATTGCACTTCGACAATAGGCTGGCCGACAGGAATTTCCTCAAGGTTTCCTTCCAGCGATTGGAGATATATTTTTCCGTCGGTGCTGAGCCATAGCAGGTGGGTATCGCCTGCTACATAGTGAACAGAACTGAAACTGATGCCTACATCAAGAGTCGGCGTAAAAGTCAGGGTCGAAGGGGTCAGGGTACGGACTTGCTCACAGGTATAAACCCGCCCCACACACACCAGCAGCCGTTCAGCCCTGGAATCCCAGGGCAGCACCCTGCCCACACCATCGGGGAGAAGGGTAATTTCCGGCGACAGCGCATACTCAATTTTATTGCTGCCGTCCGGTTGAACGCTGAACAGGCGCTCAATCCCTGTCTCATTGGGGTCAGTCCGTTCAACGCGGGTAAACCACAAGCGCCGTCCACCCTCTGTCCAGGCCAGCCGCCGCCCACTATCAAGATAAGTGACCTCAAATGTTTGTGTGTTGACTAAAAAAATATGATAAAACGCACAGGGGAAATTTTGCCCATCTCGCAGATAACGCACCACCAACCCCGCATAAGTTCCGTCCGGCGACCAGACGACCTCATCCACAAAAGTACGCTGCTCCGGTGCAAAAACCGTTGGCGGCTGACAAAAAGAAGTGGGGGGCGGATCACTGTGCTGCGAAAAGGGAAAAAGGATCTGCTCCCCACTGGAATCCAGCAGCGACACATAACTTGTCCCAAATTGTTCACTTATTTGATTGGCACAGTCAGGAATAGAAACGGTGTAATGCCGGAAAACCAGGATTTTTTGTCCATCAGGAGAGGCGTAAAACTGGCGCTGGTTATCCTCAAATGAAAAATGATTGATGTCAGGCGGCACTTCGGGGGGAAGCACATTCGGACAATTGGTGCGGCGGTCTTGAATCACCTGATTGGCAAGTACGACCTCCGGCTGCTGCCATAATCCCGCCCCTGTACGTGGCAGTATATTCAAGGTATCCCTTACCTGAACATTACCGCGTGAATCAACAAAATAGTGCTGAAGCCGGGTGTTCTCCTCCTGAAAAAGATGAACTCCAACAGCATAGGGTTCAGCATAATAACGCTGGACTCCGCCTTCCGCCAGATAGCCTTCTCGCCCATCGGCCAGCCGTACCCTCCGCCAGACCAGATGATCAACACAGGTAGGGGATTCCAGCACCGTAAAAATTGTTCCTTCAGAAAGATTTGTAAGTACCTGCGAATTGGTTGTCGGCGCATCCCGCAGCACCAGCCCGATTCCATCATCGGCCATTACCCGTCCGGTATCCTCCACTGCCAGGCGCGGCGCGACTAATCCAGCGCAGGAATCGGGTTGAGCAGCCAGAGGTTTATAGAAAGCAACAAAAAACAGGAACAAAATCAGTTTTCGCATGGAGTAAAAGCGCCTACGATATAATAGTCCGAAAACTCGAAGGAATGATAATGTCTGATTTAAAAACCAGATACGAGAAGTGGCACAAAGACACCCTCGAAAAAACCACCGCTAAATTTCCTGAGCGTAAGCCTCAGTTTACAACATCTTCCAATATACCACTCGCGCCGATTTATCTGCCCCAGGACTCGCCAGATGGGTATGAGGAAAAGTTGGGTTTCCCCGGTGAATATCCTTTTACACGCGGGATTCAGCCGAGCATGTACCGTTCACGTTTCTGGACGATGCGCCAGTATGCCGGATATGCCACTGCCGAGGAATCGAATGCCCGCTACAAATTTTTGCTGGAACAGGGCGCACGCGGTTTATCAGTCGCCTTTGATTTGCCGACTCAACTGGGGTACGACGCCGATGATGTCATGGCGGCGGGCGAAGTGGGCAAAGTAGGAGTCAGCATTTCCAGCCTTCAGGATATGGCGCGGCTGTTTCAGGATATTCCGCTTGACCAGGTATCCACCAGCATGACTATTAATGCGCCCGCGACGATTTTGCTGGCGCTGTATGTGGCAGTGGCTAAAAAACAGGGTGTTGAACCCCGTAAATTACGCGGCACGGTGCAAAACGATATTCTGAAAGAGTATATCGCACGCGGCACCTATATTTACCCGCCCAAACCTTCCATGCGCTTGATTACCGATTTATTTGATTACTGTGCAAAGGAAGTTCCCCACTGGAACACCATCAGCATCAGTGGCTACCATATCCGGGAGGCGGGCAGCACCGCCGTGCAGGAAGTCGCGTTTACACTGGCAAATGGAATCGCCTATGTGCAGGCTGCGATTGACGCCGGCCTGAATGTGGATGTGTTTGGGCGGCAGCTTTCCTTCTTTTTTAACGCGCACAACCAGTTTCTGGAAGAAATCGCCAAGTTCCGCGCTGCCCGCCGCATGTGGGCAAAAATCATGAAAGAACGTTTTGGTGCAACCGATAAGGAAGCGATGCGGCTGCGTTTCCATACCCAGACGGGCGGCAGCACGCTGACCGCACAGCAGCCCGAAAATAACATCGTGCGGGTGACGGTACAGGCGCTGGCCGCCATTTTAGGCGGGACTCAAAGCCTGCATACCAACAGCATGGATGAAGCCTTAGCCCTGCCAACTGAACAGGCCGTACAGGTCGCGCTGCGGACTCAGCAGATTCTGGCCTACGAAAGTGGTGTCGCGGACACGGTGGACGCGCTGGCAGGCAGTTATCTGGTTGAACACCTGACGGATGAAATTGAAAAACGCGCCTTTGAATACATCCAGCAAATTGATGAGATGGGTGGGGCGCTGGCTGCCATTGAGCAGGGCTTCGTCCAGCGTGAAATCAGCGATTCGGCCTATGCCTACATGCAGGGTGTGGAAAGCGGTGAACAGGTCATCGTGGGCATGAATGAATTTGTCACCAGCGAAGCGCATCCGATGGAAATTCTCAAAGTTGATCCGGCGGTTGAAGCGCAGCAGGTCGAAAAACTGGCAAAACTGCGCGAAACCCGCGACCACAATCGTGTTCAGGAAATGCTTACGCGGATTGAAAATGCGGCACGCGGCACAGAAAATCTGATGCCGTTGTTCGTAGAAGCCGTAGAAGCAGATGTTACACTGGGTGAAATTGCTCATGCAATGCGGCATGTGTTCGGGGTGTACCGTCCGGCAGTGATTATCTAAATCACTTGCCTTTTTGCGGAATCGTCTGTAGAACTATCAGGCATGATAGGAGGGATAAACTGTGATGCCTGATAAACTCCAACTTTTTGCCCGCCTTGATGCGACCCGCGCAGAAACCGAATCCATCCTTGCCTCTGTTGACCCGGAAAGGGTGATCTATATCGACGGGGAATGGACAGTAAAGGACCTCATCGGGCATCTCAGCGCGTGGGAACAGGCGGCGGTGACTTCCCTGCAAGCCTATGCGGAAGGCGAGGAAGCAAAACTGCCTGATCAGATGAGCGAGGACGACTACAATCATTTGAATGTTGCCCGCCGGAAAAATTTTCCGGTTGAAAAAATC
>CAZKZS010000341.1:0-5450 GCA_964557285.1 uncultured Anaerolineae bacterium
GGCTACTGCTACCCCCTCCCGAACCGCCAGCGAAACGGTGACTCAGACTGCAACCGCGACCAATACCGCGACTCGCACCCCTACCCCTACATTTACCGCTACTTTGACCCCCTCCCGAACCGCCAGCGCGACGGCGACTTATACATCGACTCCTACGGATACAGCTACCATTACCCCATCCAATACCGCGACTCGCACGCCCACTTCTACCTTTACAGCTACTGTAACCCCTTCTGCTACGCCCTTTGTCATTCTCAGTACGGCCACCCGCCGCCCTGTCTCGACCCCTATTCCTGTGGCGGCCAGCCCCACTGACGCGCCCAACGTACCGGATGAAACCACCAGCGACGGGCAAATAGGCGGTACGGCGCTCCCCTTTGCCACCGTCACCCCACTTCCGACCCTTGCGCCCGTCATTCCGCCCACGTTTACGCCACTATTTAATGGGGGTGGAAATATTCCAGAAGGCGATTCGCTGCTGTACGTGAATCCAGTTGGGGAAATCACCTCAATTAACGGGGGCGGCGCTCAGGCTGTGGGGCAGGTGTTTGATGTGGGGCCGCAGGGGCAGATGGCTCTGTTTGGAAATGGCAATCAGCTTTATGTGAATGGCGCACAAGTTTTCCTGTCACCTTCAAGCGGGTACGGTCTGGCGGCGGATATGTTTGTGCGGCAGATGGATTGGTCGCCGGACGGACGGTATCTGGCCGTTGTTTTTGGATCGCGGGCAGGCGCAGAAGGTGTCACCAGTGCGGGGGTGTGGGTAATGGATTTTTATAACCAACAGTCGTGGCAGGTGTTACGGGATGCGTGGGATGTGACCTCCACCCGTGTCCAGTGGTCGCCCAACAGCACCGCCATCTTAATTACCGCCAACACTCCTTCCGGCACGATGACCACCTTTTTGCCCCTCAACTACGATGCGAATCAGGAATTTCGCCGCCATCCCTATCAGGATTCGACCTGGGCATTGGACAGCGCTTCGGTGATTGTCAGTGGGCAGCATCAACAGGGGTATTTTGTTTTGGGGCGGGTGAATCTGGATTACGAGCAAACCTATGTTGGGTACGATTTTTCGGGCGCGGGAATTACGGTCACACGGGCGGCGGCGGAAGTTTCCGGCGGGCAGATTTGTTTCCTGGGCGCGACTGACCCCGCCGGCGCGTTTGTCCTGTATCGGATGACGCCGGGAAATACACCGGTCCCCCTTTCTAATGCCATTCCGGGGCCGATTGTGCAGTGGGAATGGAATCGCAGCCGCACGGCGCTGCTGGTGGTCACGGCGGATCGCCAGTTATGGATTATCCGCACCAATGGCAGCGTACAAAACGCGACTCCCACCAACGGAATCCCCTCCGAAATTCACTGGAATTAAGTAGATAAACTGCTTGCAAAATAGAACATTTGAGCGTATAATTATCCTTATGGGTCAGAACAAATATTCTATTACAAGGAGGAAGTAGATGGGAATTGCCGACTACGCCATCGAGGTCAGTGATTTACGTAAAAGCTATGGCAAAACCGAAGTGCTAAAAGGCATCAGTTTGCAGGTCAGACGCGGGACACTGCTGGCGCTGCTGGGACCAAACGGGGCGGGCAAAACCACCACTGTTCGTATTCTGGCGACGCTGCTGCGTCACAACGGCGGCAGCGCACGGGTGTTTGGACATGAGGTGATGCAAGAACCGGATGAGGTACGCCGTCGGGTCAGCCTGACCGGACAATTTGCCTCCGTTGATGATGACCTTACCGGAATAGAAAATCTGGTGCTGGTCGCACGCCTGCTTGGATATTCATGGGGGGAGGCCAGAGTCCGCGCCCAGGAGTTGCTTAACGCCTTCGGGCTGGAAGAAGCGGCTGACCGTCAGGTGAAAAATTACTCCGGCGGGATGCGGCGGCGGCTCGATATTGCGGCCAGTATTGTGGTTGCGCCGGAGGTGCTTTTCCTGGATGAACCCACCGCCGGACTTGACCCGCGCAGCCGTCGCCAGGTCTGGGATATTGTCCGTACCCTGCTGGCAACAGGCACAACGGTGCTGCTGACGACACAGTACCTTGAAGAAGCGGATCAACTGGCTGACCGGGTGGTAATTATCGATCATGGCAAAGTGATTGCAGATGGCACGATTGGCGAACTGAAAAAGTCGGTAGGGTCGGGGACGCTGCATATCCGGCTGCATGACCCCAAACATCGTCCTGTAGCGGAACAAATTGTTGCCCAGACGCTGAATATACCCGTCCACCTTGAATCTGACCCAACGGCGCTGTCGGCCCAGGTTTCTGACACCGAACGAGTCGCCCACACCCTGACAAAACTTTCCCAGGCCAACATCGGAATCGATAACTTTTCGCTGGGGCAGCCCAGCCTGGATGAAGTGTTTTTAGCCCTGACCGGACAGCCTATTGAAACGGAGATTGTTCAATGACCGCCACTCCCCTAACTACCCCCATTGATGACAAAGCGCTGCACTCCGTCCTGTCCGTTCGCAGCCGCCCAACACGCCCAAGTGCGCTTTCTGCTTCCCTGACTCTTGGATGGCGGGCATTACTCAAACTCAAACATGTTCCCCTCCAGATATTTGATGTGACGATGTTTCCAATTATGATGACGCTCATGTTTACGTATCTGTTCGGGGGTGCGCTGGCGGGTTCAGTGAAGGAGTATGTCCAACTTCTGATTCCGGGGATTCTGGTGATGACGGTCGCCATGATTAGCATGTATACGGCCATCGGCATCAATACCGACATCACCAAAGGGGTATTTGACCGTTTCCGTTCGCTTCCGTTCTGGCGTCCGGCGGTGCTGGTGGGCGCGTTGCTTGGCGATATGGTGCGTTACACGATTGCCGCGATGGTGGTGATTGTGCTGGGCCTCATTCTGGGTTTTCGTCCCGATGGGGGCGCGGTTGGTGTGGTGCTGGCGTTAGGGCTGCTGTTGATATTCGCTTTCAGTCTGTCGTGGATATGGACGATGCTTGGCCTGCTCATGCGCGATCCGGAATCGGTTATGATGACAAGTGGGATTGCCTCATTCCCTCTCACCTTTGCCAGCAATATTTTTGTTGACCCTGTAACCATGCCTTCCTGGTTACAGTCGTTCGTGAAAATTAATCCTATCTCGCTGGTTGTGACCGCCGTTCGCGGGCTGATGCACGGCACGGCCACCTCTCAGCAAGTCAGCGAAGCGCTGCTGGCAAGTGCGATTCTGGTCGCTATCTTTGCCCCGCTAACGATGTACCTGTACAACAACAAAAACGCCCATTAGGGATACCCCTCACCCACTGTCCCTCACCCTAAATCCCTCTCCCAGAGGCGGGAGAGGGACTTTTTTGCTTCCCCCTCTCCTCGCGCAGCAGTGGGAGAGGGGGCTAGGGGGTGAGGGAAATTTAAATGCTCCCCCACACAGTCGCAGATGTGAACAGGGTGAGGGGAATTTCCCCCCCCGCCCCAAAATACGTTATAATTATCTCCTGTCACACAGGGATTATTTTTGGCCGATGTCCGACCTTACCCCGCAGCAGTTTGTCGAAAAATGGCAAAATACCAGCATCAACGAACGCCAGTCCGCCCAGCATCATTTTTTGGATGTGTGCAAACTCGTCGGGGTAGAACCGCCGCCGCCCAACGGACTGACCCCGGACGGCAAACAGTTTGTTTTTGAGCAGAGCCTGAAAAAAGACTCCGGCAGACAGGGGTACGCCGATGTCTGGTACGAAGACCATTTTGCCATCGAATACAAAGGGCAGGGCAAGGATTTATCGGCAGCCTACCAGCAGCTTTTACAGTACCGTGAAAACCTGAAAAATCCGCCCCTGCTGGTGGTGTGTGATATTCAGACCTGGGAGATTCATACCAACTTCCCCAATACCGAAAAACAGGTCTACCGTTTTAACAACCAGACCCTGCCCCAGAATCTCAAAGTCATTCGCGCCCTGTTTGAAGACCCGGAACGCCTGCACCCCCGCCGCAACACCACTCAGGTGACGGCAGAAGCCGCCGCTTCCTTTAAGGAAATTGTCGATGAAATGCGGAACGAGTGGCAGGCCGACCCTGAACGTATCGCCCATTTTATGACCAAACTGGTGTTCTGCCTGTTCGCGGAAGATGTGGAACTGCTGCCGCAGATGCAGCATCACGGCATTTTTAGCCATATCGTCGAAGAAACCCGCTTTGACCAGACGCCGGAGCGATTCGTCAAATATATTCATGAACTGTTTACCAAGATGGCAAGCGGCGGGGATATGTTCATGAAAACCATTCGTTACTTTAACGGTTCGCTGTTTGACGATACCGCCGTTGAACCCCTCAGCCAGAAAGCCCGCAGCAAACTGGCCGATGCCTCCCGCCTGAACTGGGCATCGATTGAACCTGCCATTTTTGGCACGCTGTTTGAGCGCAGCCTTGACCCCGCCAAACGCGCCCAGTTGGGAGCGCATTACACCAGCCGCGACGATATTCTGCTGATTGTTGAACCCGTATTGATGCTGCCCTTACGCCGCGAATGGACACAGATTCAGGCGCAGGCCGCCCCACTTCGGGAAAAATTCGACAGCGCCGACACCCCCCGCGCCCGACTCGCTGCCCAGAAGGAACTCGAATCCCTGCGCGAAACCATGCTCCACCGCCTGCGGACGGTGCGCGTGTTAGACCCCGCCTGCGGCAGTGGCAACTTTTTGTATGTGGCGCTGGGGCTGCTCATGAATCTGGAAAAAGAGGTCATTTTGCATCCCCTCTGGCACGGACTTTCCCAGCCGATGCCGGAAGTTCACCCGCGCCAGCTTTACGGCATTGAAATTAACCCGATTGCCCATGCCCTTGCCAGCATCGTTGTCTGGATTGGTTACATCCAGTGGAAACAGACCAACGGCTACTACCCCCGCCTTGACCCCATTCTGGAAGATTTACACGACAATATCCGCCTGATGGACGCCATTTTGACGCTGGACGCCAACGGCCAGCCCGCCGAACCCGACTGGCCGGAGGTGGACGTGATTGTTGGCAACCCGCCTTTTTTGGGCGGGAAAAAATTACGCAGTGAATTAGGGGACAAATATTTAGATACCCTTTATTCCCTGTGGACAAATATGCACGGAGAATCGGATTTAGTTACCTACTGGTTTGAAAAAGCAAGGCGGCATTTAAGTCAGAACAAAGCGAAGCGGGTTGGTTTGCTGGCAACAAATTCGATTCGTGGGGGTGCAAACCGTCAGGTTTTGCAGCGCATTAAAGAAACGGGCGATATTTTTATGGCCTGGTCGGATAGAGAGTGGATACTTGACGGCGCGGCAGTACGGGTTTCTATGATTGGGTTTGATAAAGGAGAAGAAAGTATCAGGACATTGGACGGAATACCTGTTACAAGTGTCAATACTGACTTAACCGCCAATATAGATGTTACAGCAGCCAGAATCTTAAAAGAAAATGCCAATATTGCATTTATGGGAGTCACC
>CAZKZS010000342.1:0-5449 GCA_964557285.1 uncultured Anaerolineae bacterium
CTCCTGTGGTTTAGCGCCGGTGCTCGTGATGGATGATGAAATTGCCGCCAACCTGACGGTAGAGACCGCGCTGACCAAAGTGCACGAAATGCTGGAAACAGCAGTAGAAGAAAAAGAGGCTGTCCAGTATGAATGAAGAACTCACCCGGATTACGGCTGATGAGCTTCAGGCGCGTCAGCAGTATCGCTACCGGATTAATGTGTGTATTGCCGCCGGATGTCTTTCTACCCACAGCGACCAGGTACAGGAAACCATCGAAGCCCGTGTCAAGCAGCGCGGCCTGGATAAAATCTGCCGGGTGCGCGGCGTCGGCTGCATGGGACTGTGCGCGGCGGGGCCGCTGGTGTCGGTGGAGCCCGGCGAAATCATGTACCAGGCGGTGACACCGGAGAATGCCAGCGTCATCGTAGATCAGATTGCCGCCCTGGAACCGAAAATCGCGCAGGCGGCTCCTCCGCCGCCGGAAGATGAGCCGATCCCCGAAGTCACCTCTCGTCCGACAGTAGCCTCGCCGTTTTTCCAGCGGCAGGTCAAGATCGTGCTGGAAAACAGCGGCAAAATCGACCCCGAACGGATTGAAGATTACATCGCCGAAGGCGGTTACAGTGCGCTGGTCAAGGTGCTGACCGAAATGATGCCCAGCGACGTGATTGAACAGGTCACCAAAAGCGGTCTGCGTGGGCGCGGCGGGGCAGGTTACCCGGCTGGCCTCAAGTGGTCAACCGTTGCCAAAGCCATCAGCAATGAGAAATACGTCATCTGCAACGGCGACGAAGGCGACCCCGGCGCGTTCATGGATCGCAGCGTGATGGAGGCCGACCCCCACCGGATCATTGAAGGCATGGTGATTGCGGGATATGCGATTGGCGCGGAAAACGGCTATGTGTATGTCCGCGCGGAGTATCCCCTGGCGGTCAAGCGGCTGCAAATTGCCATCCGTCAGGCGCAAAAAATGGGCTTCCTGGGCAGAAGCATCTGCGGCACAACTTTTAACTTCCATCTGGAAGTGCGGTTAGGGGCAGGGGCATTTGTCTGCGGGGAAGAAACTGCGCTCATGGCTTCCATTGAAGGCAAACGGGGTACACCGCGCCCCCGTCCACCCTATCCGGCGGAAGCAGGTTTGTTTTACCAGCCAACCCTGATTAACAACGTGGAAACCTTTTCCAACATCGCGCCCATTTTACGCAATGGCGGCGCGTGGTTTGCCGGAATTGGGACGGAAAAGAGCAAAGGCACAAAAGTCTTTGCGCTGTCGGGCAACGTCAAAAACATCGGGCTGATTGAAGTGCCGATGGGAATCACGCTGCGCGAAATTGTGTATGACATCGGCGGCGGCATCCCCGATGGGCGGCATCTGAAAGCCATTCAGACGGGCGGCCCTTCGGGTGGCTGTATCCCCGCAGAATATCTCAATACCCCCGTTGACTTTGAATCACTGGCAAAACTCGGCTCGATTATGGGGTCGGGCGGGATGATCGTCATGGACGAAACTTCCTGCATGGTGGACGTAGCCAAATATTTTATGGAATTTTGTATGTCCGAATCCTGCGGAAAGTGTATTCCCTGCCGCGTGGGAACTGCCCAGATGTACGATTTGCTCAACAAAATCACCAACGGCAGCGCCACGCTGGACGATCTCGCGCTGCTGGAAGAATTATGCGATATGGTCAGGCATACCAGTCTGTGCGGGCTGGGACAGTCCGCGCCGAATCCGGTGCTAAGCACCCTCAAATATTTCCGGGATGAATATCTGGCGCATATCGTCGAAAAACGCTGTCCGGCGGGCGTGTGCAAAATCAAGGAGCTGGTGCGATGAACGTCCGTGTAAAGACCTTCAAAATTAACGATCAGGATGTAAGTGGACGCGAAAATCAGACGATTCTACAGGTCGCTCAGGAAAACGGTATTTTTATCCCGACCCTGTGCCACCTGGAAGGGCTGTCCGAAGTGGGCGCGTGCCGCCTGTGCCTGGTCGAAATTAAGGGCGTATCCCGACTCCTGCCTGCCTGCATTACGCGGGTAGAGGAAGGCATGGAAGTTTTCACCGATTCCGAACGGCTGCACGCCTATCGCATCATGATTTTGCAAATGCTATTTGCGGAAGGCAATCACGTTTGTGCGGTGTGCATTTCCAACGGCCACTGCGATTTACAGAGTCTGGCGCAAAAATTGGGCATGGACTACAGCCGTCTGGAATATCGCCACCAGCGCCGCGAGGTTGACCTATCGCATGAGCGTTTTGGAGCTGACCACAACCGCTGCATCCTGTGTTCGCGCTGCGTGCGGGTATGTGATGAAGTCGAAGGGGCGCATACCTGGGACATGCTCGGACGCGGAATCAATTGCAGCGTCATTACCGACCTGGATGAACCCTGGGGACTCTCTGAAACCTGTACAAGCTGCGGAAAATGTGTACAGGTCTGCCCCACCGGAGCGCTGTTCGAGAAAGGCAAAGCCGCCACTGAAATGGTGAAACATCGTGAATTTCTGCCTTATTTACAGGCCATGCGGGGGAATGGGAAAAAGAAATGAGCAACAAAGCAAAACTGGCAACCGTCTGGCTGGATGGCTGTTCCGGCTGCCACATGTCCTTTTTAGATATTGACCATCAACTGCTCCAACTGCTGGAACATGCCGACCTGGTATACAGCCCACTGGTGGATAACAAGGTTTTTCCAGATCGGGTCGATATTACCCTGGTGGAAGGGGCAGTCAGTTCGGAAGAAGATTTAGAAAAAATCCGGCACATCCGCCAGCACACCCGTATTCTGGTGGCGCTGGGTGACTGCGCGGTGACGGGCAACGTTCCCGCTATGCGGAATGTGTTTCCGGTAGAAAAAATTGTGGAACGGGCGTATCAGGAAAATGTCACCCTGAATCCGATGTTCCCGAATCAGGTCGTGCCGCCTCTGCTGAAGAAGGTGCGTCCGGTGCATCAGGTCGTCAAAGTGGATGTGCATATCCCCGGCTGCCCGCCGTCGGCGTCCCTGATTCTGTATGTGATTTCGGAATTACTAGAAGGCCGTCAGCCAGAACTGGATACCCACTTTGGCTAGGAGTAAACGCAAAATGGCAACTCAAATTACCATTGACCCCGTAACCCGCATCGAAGGCCATGCCAAAATCACCCTGTTTATGGATGATCAGGGGCAGGTGGCGGATGCACAGTTTCACGTCACGCAGGTTCGCGGGTTTGAAAAACTGTGTGAAGGGCGGCCTTTCCATGAAATGCCCGCGCTGATGGCGCGAATCTGCGGCATTTGTCCGGTGAGTCATCTGCTGGCATCGGCCAAAGCCTGTGATATGCTGCTGGCGGTGCAAATTCCCGAAACCGCCGTCGCGCTGCGCCGCATTATGAATCTGGCGCAGATTATCCAGTCGCACGCGCTGAGCTTTTTTTACCTGTCCTCACCGGATATGCTGCTGGGGATGGATGCACCGCAGGAAAAACGTAATATCGTAGGTGTGCTGCAAGCCTACCCCGAAATGGCACGCGGCGGAATCCGGCTGCGGCAGTTCGGCCAGCAGATTATCGAGCAGTTGGGCGGCAAGCGGATTCATCCGGCCTGGATTGTCCCCGGCGGGGTGAGCGAACCCCTGACCGCCGCCAAGCGCGATTTTATCCTGCAAGGCATTCCGGAAGTCAAACACATCGCGCTGGATGCACTGACCTGTTTTAAATCCATGCTTGGCAACTTCACCGAAGAAATCCAAACCTTCGCCAACTTCCCGACCATGTTCATGAGTCTGGTTCACCGCGACGAATCAATTTCGTTTTACGGCCACCGGATGCGAATCATTGATTCGGAAGGCAATCATGTAGTGGATTTTGAGCCGGACGAGTACATGGATTACATTGGGGAGGCGGTTGAGCCGTTTTCTTACCTCAAATCGCCGTATTACAAGCCGATGGGCTACCCGGATGGCATTTATCGCGTCGGGCCGCTGGCACGGATGAACATTGCCGAATTTTGCGGCACCCCTCTAGCAGATGAAGAACTGCGGCAGTTCAAACAAATTGACTTCAAGGAACGGTTAAGCTCATTCCACTATCACTATGCGCGGCTGATTGAAATCCTATACGGGATTGAGCGCATTGAAACCCTGCTCAACGAGCCGGATATTTTGAGCAAGCGGGTACGCGCCCATGCCAACACCAACAATCTGCATGGCATCGGCGTGGCAGAAGCTCCACGCGGCACGCTGATTCATCATTACGAAATTGATGAAACCGGTCTGATGAAACGTGCCAATCTGATTATCGCTACCGGACACAATAATCTGGCGATGAATCGGGGCGTGAAACAGGTCGCGCAGCATTTTGTCAAAGGGGACAAAATTGAAGAACCGATGCTCAACCGTGTTGAAGCGGTCATTCGTGCCTACGACCCGTGTTTAAGCTGTTCAACCCATGCGGTTGGTAAGATGCCTCTGCATATTGAACTGCGGAACGTGGGCGGTGAACTGGTAGACAGCCGCACCCAGGCATGATTTTAATCATCGGCTACGGCAACCCTCTACGGCGGGATGATGGGATTGGCTGGCTGGCGGCGGAAGCGCTACGCCAGCGTTCCCTGCCCGATGTGGAAATCCTCACTGAAATGCAGCTTTTCCCGGAAATGGCGGAGAGTCTCCGCCATTTTTCCCGTGTGATTTTTATCGACGCGGCTGAAGGCGGCACCCCGGGCGAAATTCAATGCCAGTCCGTGCAGCCCGACTCGCTTACGGATGCCGCTTTTACCCATCACCTGACCCCTTCGCAGCTTCTGGCTTTATCCGCCCTGCTCTATAACCACACAATAGAGGGGATACTGTTCACCGTCGTGGGGCAGGATTTTGAACATGGCGAAGGGCTGTCGCCTGCGGTTCAGGTGGCTTTCCCCGCGCTGCTGGCGAAAATCTGCGAACGATGAGTGCTGCCTGTCATCCTGAATGAATTGCTGTCTTATCAACCCGCAGTACCAGCCCTGCTATCAAAATTACACTGCCGATAGCGACAAACGCCAGCGATAGGGATACCTGTGCCAGCGCCGCATACACCGGACTCATCACCGCAATAAACAAATTCAACAGCATGTTTATCAGCGATAAAGTAGTGGCACGGCTTTCTGTTGTAATCAGGCTGTTTTGATAGGCGGAAAAAAGCGGATTTTTCATGTCATTGATGCCGTACATCCAGACAATCACACCCCAAACTAGCACGGGATTCCTCACGCCTGCCAGCATCAGATAAGACACACCGGGCAGCAAAATGAACGCCAGCAGCCCGACCTTTTTTTCCACCCAGTAGGCATTGTGCTGCATCACCGCCGCCAGCAGACTGCCAAGAGAAAGTGCCAATCCGATTCCGAACGGCGGCACATGATTGAGTTTTAGATAGGGGGCGGCCAGAGTTGTGATCAATGTCCCGTTAAACGGTGTCGTTAGAATGGCTACCAGAATCAGACG
>CAZKZS010000343.1:0-5422 GCA_964557285.1 uncultured Anaerolineae bacterium
TCACGTAGGGGATACAGAGGGTGACTTCCGGCTGTTCGGGCGGCACGTTGACATTATCCACAATCACCGTTTCGGGCTGTGTCACATTCGGATGATTTTCCAGCGCGTCCTGAGCATCATTGGTCAGGCTGGGGTCGCCGTTTTGCAGGTTCGCGGTAAGCTGTACGTTCTTGAAGGTTTTGCCACCGCCCGCAAAAATATCAAAGCGATAGTAAATCAGGTCAGAAACCCGCGCTTCCGGCACGCCGTCATCATCTCGATCCCGGTCAATGGGGAAGGTTACGTCCACCAGTTTCTGGGTACAGGCGTTGTCCGCGTAAATTTCGGCTTTCAAGGTAATGGCGGGTTCTGTCAGCGTGAGAATGGCATTGTCGGAAACGGGCGGCAAATCCGTCGCTGTCCCGTCAATGATGAGCGTTCCTGTCGCAGTCGCAGTATTCACCACAGTGGGGCCGGGTTCATCCTGCGGAACGACATATTGCAGAATGACCTGTTTGGCTTCGCCCGGGCTCATAGTAAAGTTGCCAGGATTAGGCAGGCAGCGCGGTTCTACAAGGGCAGGCGGGGCGCAGGTCGGAATGGTCATCCGCGAATCAGTGAGTGAAACTCCTGTTACTGCATAAGCGGAGGTGTTAATCAGCGTAATCTGATACTCCACCTGGCTGCCGCGCGGCGCAATCAGATTCACAGGCACTATCACGTCCTTACTGATGACCAACGGATTTTCAGTGATCACTTCCACTTCATCCGAATTTGCCATCATCGTGTTCGCTTCCGGCGGCTGGTAAAGCCAGCCGGGGCCGCCTGAGTCCACACGGTAGTTGACCGTAGCGACATTGACCAGCGTTTGCGGGTCATTTTCCTGCACGGTATACGTCAGCGGCCCCTGTGAAAATGCAAAGGCTGGCTGGCCGCCCATCGTATACACTGGCAGTTGTCCGGTGGTGCCGGTGCTGCTAAAGGGTGGAGGGAAGTTCATCACGATGTTGCTTCCCAGCAGGCTATCGTCCACACCATCCACCACAATGCCTACCGCTTCGCTGATGTTGTACATATCAATGCTGTAGGGAATGGTCTGTCCTGTGAAGGCCAGCGCCACGTTCGTTGACTTCGTGATACGAACCGCGTTGAAGATGTCAAAGCTCCAGAAAATGTAATTCTGTGGGTCGCTGTCGTAACACGGTTCGGAGTTGGTTTCCGGGTCGCTCATGGTGGTGTTGTAATACATGCGCCAGCGCAGTTGAGTATCGTCTGCTACTGGGCTGTCTGTCAGTCGTGGGCCGTTGTCAGCTTCTGGGGCCTCAATGCCACCTGTCAGTACCAGGAAATCGGAAGGACGGATTTTAATGGTAAAGGAGTAGGTTAGCGGCTGGCCGAATCCTCCGCCGGGCGCGGCGGGCAAAATGCCTACCGGTCCAGGCCAGGTGATGCTGTTCAGCGTCATCGGAATGCCGCCATCCAGTTCAAACCGTAAATCCTTAAAGGATTCAAAGGTAATATCGGATTGCCCCAGGTTGTATCCCTGAATAATGACCCGCACCGTTTCCCCAACGCTAAACAGGGTATCAAATGAGGTCGTTTCATTGTGCCCCAGGTCAAACTGCCCCATCCAGGCAATCGGACATTCCAGGAGGATTTGATGGGTATCCGAGGCAGACACCTGAGCCGTATCAAACTGACGGTTGCCAGTGAAAATGGCGGTATTGGTGTAGCTGTTTGCCCCGTGTTCACCCGAAGCAAGCGGTGGAATCACCACGTAGCTTACACTTGCTGTTCCGCCAGGGCTTGGCGCAAGCCGGAAGCCGCCCGCGATAGGCTGCAAGGGCGGTAAAAAGTCAGCCAGGGTGGGTGGGCAGGGGCTGTCTCCCGGGGTCTTACAAATTTGCCCATCCGGTGTTGGCGAAAAGACATCCGTAAACCCATCCGACTCAAAATCAACATACTGATAAGCCGACTGGTTGGTCACAATGATGGTATAGGGGAGTCGGTCTGAGCGCAGACTGGCGGCTGAGCCCACTTTATCCACTATTAGATGTGGCACAACGGTAATTTCCAGGAAGCGCACATCGACCACACTTAAGCCGCTATCCTGCTGGGTAGCTATGACTGCGGCCTTAAAGCGCAGAAGGTCGCCTTCTACAGGCACATTGTTCCCAAACGTGAATAAACACGTTCCGGTTTTAGCAGTGGTATCCGCCTCCGGGATGGTGGCAATCACTGTGCCGCCCCCTGATCCGGCGCTGTAGGTACACAGTTCATATTTTTCCGTGCCGAACCCTAATCCGGGGGGCATGGCAACGCCGTTGGTGGCATCCTGTTCCATCAGATTCAACACACGCACATTTTGCAGTGTGCCATCAGTGACATCTTTCCAGAACGCAAAGGCAATCGGCACATCAAAGTCACCGCGTACCAGGGTGGTTGGGCCGGCCAGCGATAGGCTCAGGTCGCCCGTAATGAGGGGCAAAATCACGGTATCCCGTACAATGACGTTTGTGCCTTTGTTGTCCGTCCCGCGAATAATGACCTGAATAATGAGGGGGTTGGGGTATTCCTCTCCAAATTTCAGGTCAAAGGCACGGTTGTCGGTCCGGTTTTGCAGTGTGGTGAACTGCCGCGAGTTCAGCGAGAATGTGCCGTCCACCTTAAAATCGGGGAAGCTACTGCCCGGCCGACCCTCAGAATCACTTCCATCCCACATGTCGATTTCGTGGGTTTCGGTAGCGCAGTCTTCGGCCTCGATAGGGCTGCCCACAATGCAGTACGACCATCTTCGGATGGTCATGGTTGCGGGGCCAACGTTGGTCGCTGAGAAGGCCAGTTTGTAGTCCGTAATGTCGCCCGCAATGGGATAAAACCCCTGGGTGACTTTTGTGTTGTTACCATCACGGGTACGGACTTCCAGTGTGGTGGCAATCTGAACATCGGTGACATCCAGCACCACCGACTGCCGGGCGATATATTGAAGCTGTTCCGGCGTATTCGAGGTGCAGTTTTGGCGGGCATCCACCTCAAAAATAAGCACCAGCGGATCGGGCGAAGACCCGTCTACCTGATACTGTGGGCGGTACATATTGGGCGGGTCGCCCGCGTTAGGCAGGGTATTCGCAATATTGTTGGGGGTTTGAGACAGCTGGCCCAACTGATGATCACCAATGGCAGGCCAGTTCATCAGCAAATCGGACTGCACCAGGGTTTCTACCCCTGTCAACGAGTTCAGGGTGTACATATTCACACGCACGTTGCAGCGTTCGGTTTCGGAACGGTTGGTCACCGTCAGGTCGAACATCAGGGTTTCGCCGCGCAGCACCGTAGTTTCCGTGCGTGGGTTGCCTGTCACCGGGTCCCAGAGGTCGGCATCAATGGTGATGTTGTTGTTGGTTAAAGGTGTAACGAGTTTGGCATCCCCAAAAATGATGCTGGTATCCTGCCGAACCGCCCGCATCCGAATATCCTGGAAAATGGGGTCGCGGAAGGTGGGGTCGCCAAAGTTCGGAATGGTATACGCAAACCGTATCGTGCCGCATGTCCCTGGCAGGAAGGGCGGGGCGCTGAAACTGCCGGGAATAGGTGGCGTATCCAGATATTGACGCACTATCGGGTAATCTGGCTGGAAGTAACGCAGCGTGCCGGGCGCATTGCCGGGGTCAAACCGGCTAGGATAACCTGCTAAAAATTCAACGGAGGTCAGCGTCGCGGTACCCGTGTTGCAGTATTCCAGTTTATAAGTAATCACCTCACCCGGCTGGAAGCCATCAAGGCCCGGTGCCGGCTCAGTGGTCAGGACAAGCTGCAATTCCGACTCGGCCTTCAGGATAGAAGCCACATCCTGAGCCGCTACCTGGAAGGTCGTTCCCACAATGCGAGCGCGGCCTTCCACAATATTCTGAATCGGGTTGGGGTCGGTGAATTTGACCACATAACTTAAGGTAATGGTCATTGAACAGGGGGAGTTGATACATACGCCCGGCGAGTCTTCCGGGTGAATAACATCCGTGGCTGGAAAGGTATACGGCCCAATGAGGCTGTCAATCAGCGAGACATTATTCAGGTCAACATCACCCGTGTTAGTCACAGTGATTTCATAGGTAACGGTTTCGCCCACGTTGACAATTGATTTAACACGCGGTTCGCCTGTTTCGGGGTCAATTTCCGGCGGCTGCACCACGGGCCCGATGATTCTCTTATCGACGCGAATTGTAGCTGCCCCAACGGGAACAACTATTCTTACATTCACCGTAAACGTAAATTCTTTAGGGGCGCCCGGATATGGAGGATACCCCGTCACTTCCAGGTTGGCATCCAGCACAAAATTGCCACTCGCATCCGGCAGAAGGGTTTTCCTGAATGCACAGTACGCCTTCTGGGTTTGCAGCAAATTCATGTCAAAAATGTCGTTGCCAGTACCCTGGGGGGTTGTCCTGTTGTAATTGTAGGCTGTGTTGCCTGCTGAGGGGTCAAAGACACCGACGAACGTGTCCAGCGTGGCAAAGTCCGGCACAAATGGCATCTTATACCATTGTCCATTGGGATGCGGGGTGTCGCTGATGGTGCGGCACTCCGGCAGTGTCCCTCCTTTGTCACTCACGGATTTGATTACCGGGTCTTTCAAGGGGGTTGATCCTAACAGACCAGTCAGTTCAATCACAAACCAGGCATTTTCGCCTGCGCTGCGGCCTGCGTTGCCTCCTACCAGTTTAATGTCGGCGCTGGCAAGCGGCCCGCTGATAACATCAACATAGTTGGTAAGAAAAACAGAATCCTGAACCCCACCCGAGCAGGCAGCATCAAGGCAGAATTCCGCATCACTGAGAATGACGTTCAGGTATCCCTGGGCAGTTTCTGGGACGGTGAAATCGATCAGGGTATAAATGTCTGAAGTTGCATTGTTTCCCTGCCCCTGAGAAACGTAGGTTTCAGGGATTCTTCCATCTGAAGGTGTGCTAACCTGGCCTGCGACCCAAAACACGGACGGGTCGGTGATTGTACCTGTCGCCAGCACCCCATTGCGATCATGGATAGTCCAGGTGATGCTTTTGAAATAAAGGTCAACAGCAGCGAGGGGACATTCTGTGACTGCTTCGGTGTTGTTCCGCAGCCAGACAATCAAAGTCAGATTTTCGCTACGACCCACCCGGAAGTTGCCCGTCGGATCGGCTCTTATATCTAAAAGGGGATTCCCAAACGGCGGTGCTGTGCGATCTCTGAACACCGAACGCACTTCCGTTTCGTTTTCCGGCGGTGTAATCCGCCACTGACTGTTCGGGTCATCCGGGTCATAACTTCCGACACTTCCAATATCCATTGGAGGAACATCGTTCCAGAATTCCTGATATTCCACGCCCAGATACCCTCTGGGGGAGGGGGCGGTTGCAGGGTTGGCTGGATTAGGAGCGTTCCCGGGACGATAAAGTGCTGTGAG
>CAZKZS010000344.1:0-5391 GCA_964557285.1 uncultured Anaerolineae bacterium
TTTTATTGTGGAAAATCAGATTCCCACGATGTTTGTAGAAAGCAGCGTTCCGCCGGATACGATTGAGGCGGTGCAGCAGGGTGCAAGCAGCAAAGGATGGGAAGTCAGCATCGGCGGCCAGTTATATTCTGACGCCATGGGCGAAGTGGGTACTTTTGGCGGCACGTATATCGGGATGATTCAGGAAAATATCGCCTTGATTGTGACCGCATTTGGGTACGGCGACCAACTGCCCGAATGGCCTGCCGAACTCCCCCAGCCCGAAGATTTTGCTCAGGTTAAATCAAACGAGAGAGGTGGCCTATGAACGCGATTGAAGTCAATGATTTAACGGTTGCCTACCATAGCAAACCCGTCTTATGGGATGTGGATATAGAGGTTCCCGAAGGCGTGTTAATGGCGATTGTTGGTCCGAATGGGGCGGGCAAAAGCACACTCATTAAAGCTATTTTAGGGCTGATTCCTAAAGCCTCCGGTGATGTCAAAATTTACGGCAAACCCTATGCTCAGACGCGGCATCTGGTGGGGTATGTGCCGCAGCGCGGCAGCGTAGATTGGGATTTTCCAACCTCCGTGCTGGATGTTGTGATGATGGGACTGTATCACCAGCTTGGCTGGATACGGCGTCCGGGGCGGCGCGAGCGTGAGCTGGCTATGGAAGCACTGGAACACGTAGGAATCGCGGATTTAGCCCATCGACAGATCAGCCAGCTTTCCGGTGGGCAGCAGCAGCGTACTTTTCTGGCGCGAGCGCTGGTACAGGATGCTCAGATTTATTTTATGGATGAACCCTTTGCGGCGGTGGATGCTGTGACTGAAAAAGCCATTGTTGCCCTGCTGCAAGAACTCCGTTCACGGCAAAAAACGGTCATTGTCGTGCATCATGACCTGCAAACGGTAGAAGAATATTTTGACTGGGTAACACTCCTGAATGTGGAAGTGACCGCTTCCGGCGCTACCCATGAAGTATTTACAGAAGAAAATTTGCGCCGCACCTACGGCGGCCGTATTCACATGCTGGGAGGGGAATATGCCTAAAATTCCTACCCTCTTTTTATCTTTCGCAGCCATGATTCCGTTGAGCATTGTCCTTTTTAATGTGGAATTTGATTACAACCTGCGAATGGTGCTGATGGGGGCCTCGATTCTGGGGTTGGTGACAGGAGTTCTCGGCAGTTTTGCCGTCCTGCGCCGCCAGAGTCTGCTTGGGGATACCCTGTCTCATGCGTCGCTGCCCGGCGTGGTGATTGCCTTCATGCTGATGGGGCGTGAACTTGGCTGGCTGCTGATTGGCGCGGGCATTGCGGGCTGGTTAGGAACGCTGTTTGTGAATACGGTGATTCGTACCACGCGCATTAAACAGGATGCAGCGCTGGGGATTGTGCTGGCTGTTTTTTTTGGCACGGGCATGGCCTTGCTCAGTTATTCACAGGGGCATGAGGACGCCAGCCGCGCCGGACTGGATAAATTTATCTTCGGACAGGCGGCAGCCATCGTCGAAAGAGATGTCGTCATGGTGTCTGCTGTGGCGCTGGTGGTGCTGCTGTGTATTGTGTTGTTCTGGAAAGAATTTAAATTGCTGACCTTTGACAGCGAATTTGCCAGCACCAACGGGTTTCCGGTGCGCTTTTTAGATTTATTCCTTTCTACCCTGATTGTGATTTCAATTGTGCTTGGGTTGCAGCTTGCGGGTGTGATTTTGATGGTGGGCATGTTAATTGCGCCCGGAGTAGCTGCCCGTCAGTGGACGGATGACCTGAGCCATATGGTGATTCTATCTGGCATCTTTGGGGCGGCGGCAGGTGCGGGCGGCGCGATCATCAGCGCCACTGCCGAAGGACTCCCTACCGGACCGTTGATTATTGTAGCTGCCTCTCTGATTGTAGGTTTTTCGCTGCTGTTTGCGCCGGAGCGTGGTCTGGTCTGGCAAAAATGGAAACAACGGCAGGACAAACAGCAGTTTTTAAGCGAGACTCTGCTGGCAGATATTTATCGGCTGGCGGAAAAACACGGCAGCACCACATATATCGTACCGGATGGGATGCTGACCAGTTTACACGGCGGCACAGCACGTAAAGCGCTGCGGGAACTGGCGGCGCACGGGCTGATACAAAAACAGGACGGTGGCTGGTCGTTAACGGCACAGGGTGCAATGCAGGCTGAAAAAGTGGAGCGCAACCGCCAGTTGTGGAAGTTGTACCGCCTGTATCGGGATGAACTGGAAACTCCGATAGTGGTTGAAGATTTCCGGCAGGATATTCGGGAAGTGCTTCCGAAAGAGGTGGTGAAGCGGCTGGAGGGGATGTTGTTATGGAACAGCTAATCATCGAATTTTTGCTGAATTTTACCTCCGCCGAACGGCTGGATAGTATCCTATCCGACCCGCGCACCGTTGCCATCTTCATTGGGATGATGGTCGCGGTATCTGGTGCGCTGCTGGGAACATTTTTGCTGCTGCGGCACATGTCGCTCACCAGTGACGCCATCAGCCACACGGTTTTACTTGGGATTGTGGTCGCATTTATCGTGATGGTTTACGGCTTTGAGCAAGAGCCGGATATTTCTTCGCCCTGGTTAATTGTCGGGGCGGCGCTGTCCGGCGTGCTGACCGTCTACCTGACGGAACTCATTTTTCGTTCCGGTCTGGTCAAAGAAGATGCGGCGCTGGGGCTGGCTTTTCCATTGTTATTTGCTATCGCCATTATCCTTATCTCCCGTTATGCCGACGACATTCATCTGGATGAAGATACGGTCATGGTGGGGGAGATTGGGGTCGCGTGGGCAAATGCGAATGAACACTGTTTTGAGAACTGTGATGAAGTGGTCATTACGCCCGACCATCCAAAAGCGGAAACCGGACGCCAGTGCATCAACTGTAAGCCCAATGGCCCTTACAGCCCACGCGACGCAGGAGCGCTTTTTGAAGAAACATGCAGCAACTGCGGCACTTATCCAGCGTCCATTGCTTATACACGCGGATATATAGATACCGCCCCGCAAGCGGTCCTGTGGCCGCGTGCGATGACCACGATGGGCATCATCACGCTGGTGAACGCGCTGTTTGTGCTGCTGCTGTATAAAGAACTCAAACTCGCCACGTTTGACGCGGGGCTAGCAGCAGCATTGGGATTTCGTCCGGGGCTACTGCACTACATTTTAATGGCGCTGGTCAGTGTGACGGCGGTAGGGGCATTTGATGCGGTAGGGGCGGTGCTGGTGGTGGCCTTTTTTATCGTGCCTGCTGCCACCGCTTACCTGCTGACGGATCGCCTCTGGGTGATGCTGGCGCTGAGTTCAGGGATTGGGGCGCTTTCCGCGTATACAGGTTATGATCTGGCACGCGGCGATTTTCTGGGAATTTATAATCTGGATACCCTGCTGGTTTTTCTGGACAAACATCTGCTTGATTTAGGCGGCAACACGACCTGGGATGTGAATATCGCCAGCGCAATGGTCATGATGACGGGCTTTTTCTTTTTGCTGGCTTGGGTCATTTCTCCCCGCTACGGCCTGATTTCCAGCATGGTACGGCGGGCGGTGCAGCGTCGGCAGTTCCGGGAACAACTGCTGCTCATGCACATTCATAACCATGAACACGCGGAAAATGCCAGCCGTGAGCTAGCACTGGAAACCCTGCATACCCATCTCAACTGGTCGGAAAAACAACTCAAAGGCATGGTGGCACAGTTAACGGCGCGGAATCTGGTGCAAATGCAGGATAATCTGGTGGTGATGACTGAACGCGGCGAAAAACTGCTGCGGAAAATTATGCAGGAACGGGTGTCCGTTTAGGTACGTACAGGGCAAGCAGCACGCCCAATCCAATGAGCAGGCCGCCAAAGGCCAGATTGGGCGTGAAGTCCTGCCCCAACGCCAGCACTCCTAACACCGCCCCTACCAGAGGCTGCGCGAAAAAAAACAGGGAGGCTACCGACGCATCGACCAGCGCAAACGCCCGATTCCAGAACCACATCGCGCCCGCCGTTGACACGATGCCCAGATACAGAATCCCTAGAAAAATCAAAAAGGTGATGTCGCCTACGTCGCGGCTGTTAAGTTCAATAGCAGAACCGGGGAGAGTCAGCATCATGCCGCCAAAAAATGCAATCAGCGTAACCCACAGCGTATCTAATTTGACGCTGACCACCCGCACCAGCACCGAATACAAACCCCAGGTGACGCCTGCAATTGCCAGCGCCACGTCCCCCACAAAAGTATCCGAACTAAAATTTGCCTGCGTCGGGTCGATAATCACTATCACGCCGATAGAGGCCAGAATCACCGCCATGATACGCTGAAATGTGAGTTTTTCCTTCAAAATCAGAGCCGCAAACACCAGAATAAAGGCGGGAGAGGACGTAGTAATTAATGCGCCATTCACGGCTGTTGATTTATCCGTACCAACAAACTGCGCCCCCACGCTGATGCCAAACCCGATCAAACCGACCCCTAACACCTGTAAAATATGCTGCCGATTCGGGGAGTCTTTTTTGCTGTGCCAGACCAGCACCCCTAAAACCAGCGCGCCCATGAGAAGGCGAATAGACAGCAGGGTAAAAGGCGGGATGATTTTTAGTACAACATCCGACACCACATACATCCCGCCCCAGATAGAAGCAGCTAAAATGCCGTAAATTGCACCGCGCAGCGTATCACTCATCGTTTTTCCGCAGTACCAGCCAGTGGGATAAAGCGAACCAGCGTAACGGGGTTTTTTCCAGAGGATACAGCACCCCACGTATCAGTTTACCCAACGTGGGCGCCCGATACACAATGTTGTCATACCCGCCAAAAATCCGGCTGTGATGCACCACCTCCACAGGCAGATTTTTAAACAGGGCGCGCAGTCCTCTGGCGGTATAGGCACGGACATGGGGTGCAAGCTGGTTGCGCCATCGGTCAGGCAGATAATTAATCATGGGAGTATTCCCAAAATGATATTTTCCCTTCCAGTAATGCCCGTGTGTTTCAAACGGATACCAGCGATTCGGGCAAAACAGGGCGATATACCCACCGGGGTGGGTGACACGCACCATTTCCCGCGCAAAAAGTGCATCGTCACGCACATGCTCAATCACTTCGTTGGAAAAAACCACATCAAAATAGTGATTGAGATAGGGCAGCGCTTCCCCTTCTGCCACCAGCGCATGGGGAATTTCCGCCTGTGCCTGTTTAACCCGTTCCCATTCCACATCAAAGGCTTCAACATGGGGCGAAAAGCGGCGGCGAAACTGGCTGGCATACATGCCCAACCCGCAGCCTGCTTCCAGAATACGCGCGTCTTTCAAATTCACTTCTTGGAGAAGGAGTTGCAGGCGGCGTTCCTGCCCGCTTCGCCAGACGTAGGAGGGTTCGCCGCGCTGAGCAGCTTTGTCCGAAGGTGTCATGGCG
>CAZKZS010000345.1:0-5389 GCA_964557285.1 uncultured Anaerolineae bacterium
GTATAGTTAGCGGGTGAGGGACTTCTCGTAGAACAGACTCAGCGGGTCTTCTTTGTACTCCCCAAATGGGGGAATCCGATAAAAGCCCATCCGTTCGTACAAACTGATGGCCTCCTGCTGGTGGATACCCGTTTCCAGCCGGAGGAGTGTAACCCCTTTTGCCTGTGCATAGTCGGAGAGATGGTTAAGAATGAGCCTGGCGAATCCCTGCCCACGAAATTGAGGGCGCACGTACATCCGTTTAATCTCGCCGTAAGCTGTACCAAACAGCTTCACACCGCCGCAGCCAGCCGCTATCCCATCCGAACGAAGGACAAAAAACGGCACATCCTCCGTTAGCAAACGTTCAATGCTGAACCCGTGACGGCTTTCCTTTGGGTAAAGGGGGTCAAGGGTGGCTTCCAGTTCAGTGATAAGCGCAATGGCATCGGGTGTGTCCGGACGCTCCGCTGTGATAGTGGCTGGCATAGAGATTCCTTTCCTTATCCTGCATGAGGCAGAATTTCATCAGCCGGAGCAAGCCAGTATTTCCCGCCGCCCCGTTCCCGCCGCAGATAGCCAAAATCCACCAGATCGCGCCGTAAGCTGACGTAATCCGGCTCATAAACCGCTTTTAAAACGGCATTGACTTCCTGCTCAGTATACAGTTTATCTGGCTGAAACAGAGTCGCCAGCCACCGTAAAATGACCAGCAGCTTTTTTTGTTTGTTGGGCAGCCGGATCAGTTTTCCATTGACGGTATAATCCCGCAAAATTTGCTGTGCTTCGGCCTCCCAGCCCAGCGCTTCAATCCAACGGTTGTCAGAAACCACAGGCTCAGATGGGGGCGGAAGCTGTTCGATGTGGGCGGCCAGTTGTTTAAATTTTGCCAGTCCATCGTTGTTAATCCGGTAAAAGCGCTGGTTGCCTGCCATGCGAAGAGTCACCAGCCCGACCTCCCGGAGACGCGCAAGGTGATGGGAAATAGTCGGCTCGCTCAGATTCAACCGTTCGGCCAATTCCCCAACTGCATATTCCCGTTCATGTAAGAGTTGCAGCAGCGTTAGGCGACTTTCATCGGCCAGCGCTTTGAGTATGTCGAGAAGCATCCATTCCTCCTTATTATTCGATAGTTATAAAATTAGATTTTTATCGAATTTATGGGAATTGTCAAGCCCGAACGTTAAACTCACCAGAGAGGAGCATCAGATGTTATTCTTCAAAAATCTGCTTGCAGACTTTCATTTTGTACGCGGTATGAATAGCCTGCGCCGTGAAAACATGGTCGGCGCGATGGCCTACTTTCACCGCGCGATTAAAATCCGTAAGGATAACCCGATTTATCATCATAATATGGCGATAACACGGGCGATGCTTGGCGAGTTGGACGATGCGCTGGTCGGATTCAGCCACGCGATTCAGCTTGACCCCCAGTTTGCCGATGCGTATCACAACCGGGGACTGATTTATTTGCAGCGCGGCGATTACGACCACGCCATTGAAGATATGACCCGCACGCTGGACATTGACCCCCGGCAGTACAACGTGTATTTGAGTCGGGCATATGCTTACGTGCAGCAGGAACAGTATGAAAAAGCGCTGGCGGATTATCAGGTGTTGATTGATTTGAATCCGAATGAAGCGCTGGCCTACAGCAGCCGGGGAGTCACGCTGGCACACAAAGGCGATTTTGACCGGGCGTTGAAGGATGCTGAACTGGCGATTCAACTGCGGCCAGAGGTGGCGGAAATGTACAGCAACCGGGCGCTAATTTACCTCAAAATGCGGAATTATCCGGCGGCGCTGGCGGATTGTAATCGGGCGATTGAACTGGATTCGTCACTGGCACAGAGTTTTGCCAGCCGGGGGAGAGCGCATTTAAAACTGGGAGATTTGACCCATGCGCTGGACGATTACGAAGAAGCGATTGAGCTTGACCCGCAGCTTGCCGAAGCGATTGCCGGACGGGGAGAGGTCTATTTTCTGATGCAGGAATATGAGGGGGCGCTGGAAGATTTTGAGGATGCGCTGACCCTCAAACCCGCCTTACATACGGCGCGGGCGGGGCTGGCCGTCAGCGCCTATGCTCTGGGTCAGACCGATACCGTCCGCCAGCAGTGGGCTGCCCTTATCGACAAAGAACCCCGTTTTAAAGATACGGTCTGGGCGCAGTCATATTTGGATTGGGAAACGCCGATGTGGGAAGCCGCCCGCCTGCTGACCGATTCGTATGTCCAGTAGCAAAATTATGGCTCAAAACCCCGAAAAATCCCATCAGCATCGACGTTATCTTTAAAGTCAACAAAGTCCAGGTTGGCAATTGAAAGGTTGTTCTCCACTGCCGCCAGTTCAGAAGGGATAAGGCGGAAAGTTTGCCCCGGTTCATCGTACAAATCAACGCACAGGAGGGGGTGTTCAGGATGCGACAGGGTAATATTATCTACGATAAATAGAAAAACACGTTCAGCATCCACGTTTTTGATAACATCTTCCACCGTCATATTTTGATAAGCGGGGTCTTCGACAATGTCAACATATGCCTGTGTCTCAAAACCCGCTATTGGTATTGGTGCGAGCATTACCTTGCGAATAGCTTCCCAGACTTCCTGATTTGAGTAGTCTGTGCGAAGTACCAGCGTGTTTTCTGTGTCAGGTATCTTTTTCACCATATACTCAACTCCCCATCTCATGCAATTCGGGTTCAGGGATGCGCTTGCCAAGCTGCAAAGCGGTTTCCAGCCAGAGTTGCTTGGCATCATCCAGCATCCTGAGTGCATCCTCTCGACTCTCACCGTTGGTCATACAGCCTTCCAGCAGAGGAATTCGAGCGAACCAGTAGCCATCCTCATCGGGGATAAGTTCAAGGGTGTAGGGAAGTGCCATATAATATGCTAAATCTTTATTCGGCATCGTTGTTCTCCTCTTTTGTTTCAAGTTCCAGTAGTTTATCAATCAAATCTAATGCCTCTCGTACATAGATAGTTTTTACAGGGCGGCTGTATGGAATGACCAATAAATGCTGTTCTTGGCCTATCATGATACTGAAGGAATGATGACTTCCGCTTGAACGCACTAATTCAAAACCAAAATCCTCTAAAACGGTTTTTAAATCCTGAAAGGAAACATTTTTAGGATTCTGGCGTAGCTTTTGAAGTCGTTTTTCACGTTTTGTCATGATTATATTATATCCCAGATACAAAAACGCCCGATAAGGTTTCCCTGTACCGGGCGAAATATGGAGGAGAAGTGTCACCTTATTTCGGCGCGAGATGCCCCACGTAAGCCGCCCCACGTTCGAGCGCCTCAAAATTCATGGAAAGCATGTCCCGCCGATGGGCAGGCAGATGATTTTTCAGCGCATTTTGCACCGAGTCAATAAACACGGCCGGATATACGGTCAAAACGGCCCCCAGCATGACCATATTCAGCAGCTTTAAACTGCCAATTTCATCGGCAATATCAGAAGCCGGAATTTCCAACTGAGTCAGGTCGGTGCGCTGGGTACGCTGCGGAATCAGGGAGGAATTGAGCGCCAGCACGCCGCCGCTTGCAATCACCGCTTCGTATTTATCAAAGGAAGGACGGTTAAAAATAATCCCGACTTTGGGATGCCGTACCGCAGGCGACCCGATGGGCTTATCGCTGATAACAACGGTACAGTGAGCCGTTCCGCCGCGCATTTCGGGCCCATACGAGGGAATCCAGGTGACTTCTTTGCCTTCTTCCATCGCGGTATAGGCCAGAAGCTGCCCCGCGAACATGACTCCCTGCCCGCCAAAACCGGAGAATAAAAATTCAACCTGCATGGTTTTCACCCCAGACTTTTCACAGCGTCTATGACTTTAAAATCTCCCAGAGGGTAGTGTGGAATCATGTTTTCTTCCATCCATTCCAGGGCTTCTTCCGGCGTCAGACCCCAGTTGGTCGGGCAGCTAGAAAGCAGTTCCACCATACTAAAACCAAGTCCCGCCTGCTGCACTTTGATGGCGGTATGGATGGCTTTTTTGGCCTTGCGGATATTTTTGACATCGTGCAGCGAGCGCCGCACCACATAAGCCGCACCGTCCAACTGTGCCAGCAGTTCGCTCATTCGCATGGGGAAACCCGCCAGTTGAATATCGCGCCCAAAGGGAGAGGAAGTGGTTTTCTGGCCGGGGATGGTGGTAGGGGCCATCTGCCCGCCCGTCATCCCATAAATGGCATTGTTCACAAAAACGGTGGTGATTTTTTCGCCCCGCCCCGCCGCATGGATAATTTCTGCGATGCCAATAGAGGCCAGGTCGCCGTCCCCCTGATAAGTAAGTACAATATTATTCGGACGGGTGCGTTTGATGCCGGTTGCCATCGCCGGAGCGCGGCCATGCGCGGCCACACAGCCATCCATATTAAAATACTCATACGCAAACACCGAACAGCCGACGGGTGCAACCAGAATCACCTCCTCACGCAGATTCAGTTCATCAATCACTTCCGCCAGCAGCCGATGCGCGACCCCATGTGTGCAACCGGGGCAGTAATTGGTCTGTTTTTCTGCCAGCGCTTCAGGCCGTTCGTAGACACATTCAAAAGCCGTTTCCTGTAACGCGATCATGCTTTTTCCTTTCTGGCTTCTGCCCGCGCATATTCTTTTTCAATCGCGGCAAGGATTTCATCAGGCATGGGAACTACACCACCTGTCCGCCCGTAAAAACTGACCGGCACCTGGCCGGAAACCACCAGCCGAACATCCTCTACCATCTGTCCGGTATTCATCTCTACCACTAGACAGCCCCGCACGCTGAATTCATCGACAATTTTTGCCAGCCGCTTTTCGGGGAACGGCCACAGCGTCCGTGGGCGGAATAGGCCAACCTTTAAGCCTTTGGCGCGGGCCGCTTGTACGGCAGTGTAGGCAATCCGTCCGGCAGTGCCAAACCCAATCACCAGCACCTCCGCGTCTTCGGCCTGATATTCATACCAGCGCTGTTCGGCGGCCTGAATGTCTTTTAAGCGTTTTTGAATTTTGAGATTAAAGGCTTCTTCGGCTTCGGGTTGCAGGTAAAAGGAAGTCACTACGTTTTTGGGGCGGCCCTTTGCACCCGTCAGCGCCCAGGCCGGACGCTCTTTGCGGACAGGCTGCATCGGCGGCAGTTCCGCCGGCTCCATCGTTTGCCCCAACTGTCCATCCAGTGCCACAATCACCAGATGACGGTATTTGTCGGCCAGGTCAAAGGCAAGGGTCGTAAAATCTATAGATTCCTGTACCGATGCGGGGGCTAACACAATTGGGCGGTAGTCTCCGTGTCCGGCGGAACGTGTCACCTGAAAATAATCGGACTGGGAGGGCTGAATATTGCCCAGCCCCGGGCCGCCGCGCATCACATCCACGACCACACACGGCACTTCGGAAGCCGCGATATAGGATAGCCCT
>CAZKZS010000346.1:0-3658 GCA_964557285.1 uncultured Anaerolineae bacterium
AATTTGTCTGCCCCAAATGTGAACATCACGGAGCGCATGTTGAACGGCTGGCGATGTCCGGCACAGGGCTGTCGCGCCTGCTGGAAATTCAAAGCAAAAAGTATGCGTTTGTCTCGTGTGCCAACTGCGGATATACCGAAGTGTACAATCTGCGGGTGCTGGAAGGGCAGGATAATCTCGGCACGATTCTGGAAGTGCTGTTTTCCAATTAAGCAGAAGTTGGCCGGTTTTATCCGGCCAACTCCCCATAATGGTAAGAATTTGTTAACTGGACAAATGTTCCCCTCACGATAATACTTAGCCCCACTTATCGTTATAGGTATTGGGAATTTCCGTATGTCTGCTTACACCATTGAAAAAATGGCTGACCGTCCTGTTCTGGTTATCACGCATCATGCAGCGTATAAACCAGCCGAGCATATTGAAAGCCTCATTGAAGAACTCTTTGCGGCACTAGACAGCGTTGATGAACCTGTTTTTGTGATTAGTGTGCTGGTTGACGCTCAACTGAATGTGCAGGATATGATGGCCGCCGGAAATATTCAGGCGAAGTACACGCAGCGCTTCCACGAGCATCCGAACTATCGGGGCATCCTCTATGTTCCCAGCCCCAAATTTCTCCCCCACTATAAAAAGGTCATGGAAGGTTTAAAAACTGACCAGTTTGGCGGTCAGAGGGGAATCGTGATGGAGTCGCTGGAGGACGCCCTCACCTACGTCGATAACTCATAACAGTTCTTCCAGCCAGCGCACCGCCTCGTCCAGCGAGAAAAAGACCTGCTTGGGACGATTTGGGCTTGGTAGAAAAGCCACAAACAGCTTCATGATGGCGGTGGTCGGTGACTTCGGCAGCACCACCGCCACCCGTCCCCGCACATGCGGATTCGCTGCGTTCAGCCGGGAAACGAATGTGCGAACATACGGCGTAATGGTCATATTTTTAGGGGTGACATCATAAACCAGCAGTAACGGGGACTCCTCCCCACATTGCTCCTGAAGTTGCAGGACGGTTTCATAGGCAATATCAATAATTTCTCGTGAGACGGTGGCGATTCGTAAAATGACAATCCGCCCCCCATGACGTTCTTCCCTGATAAGTCCTGGCGCGATTTCAATCCTGTTTTCCATAGAAATATCCCCCACTTGACGCCTTTTCCAGTAACGACTACGCTGCTACGCAAAAAAAACGGAAAGCCGACTCAATGGTCACACCCTTTAGTTATTATGATTTGCTGGACAGCTTTGCTAAATCGGGCTGCGCGGTGTGTCAGCTTCTGCTGCGCGATGCCGACCAGCACCTCGATTCTATTCTATATGAATATGTGGTCGATGTGGATACGAATCAGGCGTTCCGTCAGAGCCGGGGGCTGTGCAACGAACACGGCTGGCAGATGATGAATTATTTTGGCGGCAAGCTGGGTGCGGCCATTTTGTACCATGCGTCGATAGATGAGGTGTTAAAAATCCTGACTCAGCAGGAAGGGGTCAAAAATCGGATTTTTGCGCGGAAAGGCAGTGGACTGGCGGAAAAGCTGCTGCCTGCTGCCGAATGTATGGTCTGCCAGATGCAAAACCGCAACGAAAAAACCTATCTGGAGACGTTCATCCACTATCTGGAAGATGAAAAATTTCAGGCAGCTTACCGCCGTTCCGAAGGGCTGTGTTTGCCCCATTTCCGACAGGCGCTGACTCTGCATCCATCAGATACCCTCATCGCCATTCAGCGCGACTTATGGACTCAAACCCGCGCCGATGTGGTCAATTTTATTGAAAATAGCGCCCTGCTCGAAGGCGACGACAAGGAAAAATGGCGACGGGTGGTGCGTCAACTGTGCGGCGAAAAAGGTGTGTTCGGGACTAAAAGATAAAAAGGTATAATTTCCTTATGAGTTTGCCAAATGCCGAAAAAGCTTTTATCGATATACGGAAGCTCGAAGATTACTGTTTAAATCCTGAGCATCCCACTGGTAAACATAAAGCGCATGTTTTTAAAAAGGTCTTGGGATTATCTGCCTCAGATGCAGAATCTTTGAAAGAATATATTTTAGACATGGTACAATTTGCAGAAGCTGAAGTAGGCCAACAGGATGAGTACGGTCAGCGTGATACAGTTGATTTTGAGGTAAGTACAGATATGGGTACAGCAATAGTTCGGAGTGCGTGGATTATCCGCATATCAGAAGATTTTCCCAGATTAACTTCGTGCTATGTACTTTAAGAGGTCAAAATGACTAACAATATCAACCTACTGGATGTAGTTGCATTGACTGAGGATATTGAGGAGCGCGGCCTATTTCGGGGACAGGTGGGGACAGTCGTTGAAATTTTAGAACCCGACGTTTTTGAAATTGAATTCAGTGATATGCAGGGGCGCACCTATGCCTCTTTTGCCGTGAAAGCCGACAAATTCATGGTGTTACATTACGAACCCATGCAAAATAAATAGAGGTATCCCATAGGATACCTCACCGCTAAATGCCAATCACTAACCGCTAAATCCTTGTCACCGCACCATCGTCGGCCTGTGCGACCAGCTTTGCATATTTCGCCATGACACCCGTTGTATAGTGGGGGGCGGGCGCTGTCCATGCCGCACGGCGGCGGGCAAATTCATCCTCACTTAATTCGGCGTTGATAGTGCGGTTGGCAATATCCACCTCCACAATATCGCCTTCTTGCAGCAGCGCTAAGGGGCCGCCAATCATGGCTTCTGGTGCGATGTGACCAATCATCAGGCCGTGTGTGCCGCCGGAAAAACGTCCATCGGTGAGCAACGCCACATCACGCCCCAAACCCTGACCGACCAGCGCGGCGGTCACTTGCAGCATTTCGCGCATCCCCGGTCCGCCTACCGGTCCTTCATATCGAATCACGACCACATCCCCCGGTTGAATCTGCTGGCGCTGCACAGCATCAAAGGCATCTTCTTCGCGGTTAAAAATGCGTGCGGGGCCACGATGATAGGTTGGTTCATCCCCTTTGAGTTTGACCACTGCGCCGTTCGGGGCAAGGTTGCCACGCAAAATAACCAGTCCACCGCTTGCCTTAATCGGATTATCCAGAGGCAGCACGACTTTTTGACCAGGCGTTTCCTTCACATCGGCCACCGCTTCCGCCAGCGTTTGTCCGGTGACGGTCAGCGTATCGCCGTGCAGATAGCCGCCTTCGAGCATCCGTTTTGCCACCAGCGCAATTCCACCCGCTTTATATAAATCGTACATGACGTATTTTCCAATCGGGCGCATATCGGCAATCAGGGGGGTGTGTTCGCTGATGTCCTGAATCCGGTGCAAATCCAGTTCCAGACCCGCTTCCCGCGCAAAAGCCAGCGTATGCAGCACCGAATTGGTGCTGCCGCCGGTAGCTGCTGCCGCCGCAACCGCATTTTCCAGCGCCTTCTGGGTGATAATATCCCTGGGGCGAATATCTTTTTCCAGCAATTCAAGCATCATCTGACCTGCCCGGAACGCCACATCATTTTTTAAGGGGTCTTCGGCGGGAACATCGGCCATGCCCATCGGACAGATGCCCATAATTTGCGCGATTGTTGCCATGGTGTTGGCGGTAAACTGCCCGCCGCACGCACCGGGACCGGGACATGCCAGGTTTTCAATTGCTTTAAATTCGGCTTCCGTCATACGTCCCGCGCTGTACGCGC
>CAZKZS010000346.1:3668-5363 GCA_964557285.1 uncultured Anaerolineae bacterium
TCAAACACACTTACCACGTCCAAATCTCTGCCCTGATAATTGCCCGGCATGATCGTGCCGCCGTAAAGCATCAGCGACGGCAGATTCAGGCGAATGAGCGCCATAATCGTACCAGGAATGGTTTTGTCACAGGCGGAAAGTGCAATCACGCCATCTAACATATTGGCACGGGCGACCAGTTCAATTGAATCAGCAATGACTTCGCGGCTGACAAGGGAGGCTTTCATGCCTTCTGTTCCCATCGTGATGCCGTCCGAAATGCTGACCGTGTTAAATTCAAACGGTGTGCCACCTGCGGCGCGGATACCTTCTTTGACTTTTGCCGCCAGCACCCGCAGATGAAAATTACACGGCCCGATTTCTGTCCAGGTGTTGGCAATCCCAATCAGGGGTTTGGCTAAATCGTCGTCGCCGTAGCCAATCGCTTTCAGCATGGCACGGGCAGCAGCGCGGTCTGTACCTTCGACTAATACCCGACTGCGGGCATTCAATTTTTGACCATTTTTCGTGGGTATCACAAGCAAAGACTCCTTTTTAGCGGTTGGCAGTTAGCTTTTAGCAAGAAAGGTTATCAGTTATTGGTTATTAGTTTTCAGAAAGTATCACTGACAACTGAAAACCGATCACCGATAGCTATCTACTGAAAACTGAAATTGTATCTGATTTCCGCAGAAAGACTATTTGTGAATCCGACCTAAGTCGGATTACAGCCCGCCCCACCTGCCCTACTGTAAAAGAAACAATGGGGAGAAAAGTCATGAGAAAAGTGCTGCGGTATCTGGGAATTGGGCTGGTGGTGCTGCTGACGTTGCTGGTCATCGCTGGCGGTGCGGTATATGCACTCTCCACCCAAAAAATAAACGAAAAATTTGATGTTGATGTGGAAGCGACCATTACCATCCCTACCGATGAAGACTCCATCGCACGCGGCAAATATCTGGTAGAAGCCGTCGCGCTGTGTCAGGATTGTCACGGTGATAATCTGGGCGGCAAGGCGTTCATTGATGATCCAATAATGGCGGTGCTGGATACCCCGAATCTGACTTCGGGGGAAGGCGGCATTGGCGCTGAATTTACCACTGAAGATTGGGTGCGGGTGCTGCGTTACGGCGTTGACCGCGAAGGCCATTCACTGCTGATTATGCCTTCTTATCACTATCAGTTGTTAAGTGACGAAGATTTAGGCGCGATTATTGCGTACATCAAATCCCTGCCGCCAGTTGATTTTGAACCGCGTGAACCCTCTATTGGGCTGTTCCGTCTGTTTATGCTGCTGGATGAAGAACTTGCGGATTTAATCCTGACTGCGAACAAAATGGACTACGACTATGCAGCGCCGGAAACGGTTGAACGGGAAGTAACCGCCGAATATGGGGAATATCTGGCGCATATCGCCTGCACGGGCTGTCATGGGGATGATTTAGCTGGCATGGAACCCAAAGTGCCGGGTGAGATTGCCAGTGCTGACCTGACCCGCGACGGTGATTTGAAAGATTACACCCTGGCCGATTTTGTCCTGACCTTACGCACGGGGATGAAACTCAATGGGGAAAAAATCGACGACGAAACCATGCCCTGGCCGCGCCTTTCCCGCCTGACGGATGAGGACATCGAAGCGCTGTGGCTGTACCTGCAAACCCTGGAGTAGGAATAGCCCCTCACCCCCTTCCCCCACAAATGGGGCGAGGGGCGGAC
>CAZKZS010000347.1:0-5354 GCA_964557285.1 uncultured Anaerolineae bacterium
ATAGGCCATAAATCGACCCTGCGGTGCATACATGGGGTCACAGGCCAGCAAACTTTGTCCGGGAACCGTCACGATTTGCAGCAGGGGGTCAACCACCATGATGCCATAGGGACACTGTCCGTTGTGGCCGCCAATCGCCAGATACTGATTATCGGGCGACCAGTCGGCGGCCATGCCATAACGTGGAAAAATAAACTCTGTGGAGGTTGCCAGTTCGCGGCCGATGTTATCTGCTACGATAATTTGTGTTGTGTTGGCGGCACGCTGATACACCACCTGACTCGCGTCGTCGGTCCAGGCTTCGCTGATATTCAACGTGCCGGGGTCGGTAATCTGGACGGCTGACCCCGCTTCTATATCGACAACCCAGAGATCGCTCTGGGTTGCCAGCGCGTTGCCGCCGCCCGTTGAAAAGACCAGTTTGCTGTCTGTGATCCAGCGCGGCGTTCCATTCAGCTGGATGTCTGTCACCTGCCGCAGTTCATTGGTATTCATATTCAGGATAAACAAATTGCCCTGGGTGGGCGGCGCGGCAGCAGGAGAAGCACAGGTGTTGGGTTCACCCGGCGTCCACGTTGGGCAGGTCAGGCGGTCAGACACAAAGGCCAGCCACAACCCATCTGGCGAAAGGGCAGGCCACAAATCATAACTTCCATGCTGGGTAGCATTGCGGAAACCTGTCCCGTCGGCATTCATGACAAAAATATCGGTGGCATATTCTGTTGTCAGCGCCACCGCCATTCGCCGCCCATCTCCTGACCAGGCCGGCTCATGCCCCGGAATCCCACGCGGGTTGATGTTCGGAATATCAAACAGGCGGTAGCTCAGCCCGACGGTTAAATCCAGCATGTACAGCCCGCCGTCAGTTTCACCCTCGACAAAATAAAGCAAATGTGTGCCTGCGGGAGAAATAAAAACGCTGTTCCCTACCCTGGCAGGCATATCAAAAATTTTCAGCCGCTGGTTCGTGTCCGGCCGATAAAAATACAAGGATTGGGTCTGGCTGGCGGGTTCGGGTGAACTGGAACGCGTCGTGCGGTCATTGTAATTGATAAAGGCCAGCCAGTTCACGGTTAGCCCTTCAGCCACCTGATCTGGCACATCAACTTGCAGCCACAGGTCATTTTTATACTGAACGGCAGCCATCGGAGTGGAGGTGGGAAGCGGGGTTTCCGTCGGAAGTGGCGTTTCACTGGGCGTCGCGGAAGGCGGCACAGGCGTGAAAGTCGGTGTATTGGTGGGAACTGGCGTTTCAGTGGGGGTTGGAGTCAGGGTTTCTGTCGCGGTAGGAGTAAACGTGGGGGTATCCACTTTAACGCTGATAGGCGGCAGGGGCGTAGGGGTTAAGGTGGCATCCTCCCCCAATAGGGAGGAACACGCGCTTAACAGGATGAGGCTAAGCAACCAGACTGCACGCCGCATTATCGAAAATCTGCCCCCAGAACGGATGCGGAAGAAGCGGGAGAAGCCGCTTGAAGAATCGCAACACGCGGCTTGCTGATCAGCACCTGCGGCAGCACTTCATCCAGATTCTCAACAAGAATGACATCCATTTCGCGCAGGGTTTTGCGGTTAATTTCCGCCAAATCCTTCTGATTCTGTTTTGGAATAATCACTTTTCTGATTCCGGCGCGGTAAGCGGCCAGAATTTTCTCCCGCACTCCACCGATGGGGAAAATACGTCCGCGCAGGGTGATTTCCCCCGTCATGGCAATATCATGGCGTACTTTTTGTCCGGTAAACGCAGACACTAAGGCAACTGCAATCGTCATACCCGCCGATGGCCCATCTTTGGGAACTGCGCCGGACGGTACATGCAGATGAATATCCGTGTGTTCAAATTTGTCGCTGTCAATCGAAAGATTTTCCGCGCGGCTGCGAAGGTAACTGAGGGCGGCCTTTGCCGATTCCTGCATGACATCTCCCAGTTTGCCCGTTAGCTGCAATTTGCCTGTCCCCGGCACCACACTGACCTCAATCGACAGCAAATCCCCGCCAAACGCGCTCCATGCCATACTGGTGGCAATGCCTACTAAATCTTCGCGTTCACGGTCCGTTTCCAGATACTGCACCGGCCCCAAAAAATCCTCAACCTGTTCAGCCGTAATCTTTTTAACGATACGTTTGTCCTCTGCGACCCGCCGTGCCAGCTTGCGGCACACATTGGCAATTTCACGCTCAAAATTTCGCACCCCTGCCTCACGGGTATAGGAACGCATGATTTTGACCAGCGCCGTATCTTCAAAACGTAAATTCTGGTCTTCGATGCCATGTTCTCTCATCTGGCGGGGAACAAGAAACTGGCGGGCTATTTCCAGCTTTTCATCGTCTACATAACCCGGAAATTCGATAATTTCCATACGGTCAAGCAAAGCAGGCGGAATCGTATCTAAGGTGTTGGCCGTGCCGATGAACAATACTTTGCTTAAATCGTAGGGGACTTCCAGATAGTGATCTGAAAAAGCAAAATTCTGTTCTGGGTCTAGCACTTCCAGCAGGGCGGCGGAGGGGTCGCCGCGTACATCTCGCCCCAGTTTATCAATTTCATCCAGTACAAACACAGGGTTAATTGTGCCTGCTCGTTTCATGCCATGAATAATCCGTCCCGGCAGCGCCCCAATGTACGTCCGGCGGTGGCCGCGAATTTCAGCCTCATCGTGTACCCCGCCCAGGCTAATCCGCACAAATTCCCGTTCCAGCGCGACAGCAATACTTTTTCCTACCGATGTTTTGCCTGTTCCGGGGGGGCCTACAAAACACAGAATCGGCGTCCGCATTTCGTCCGGCGCGAGCTTCCGCACGGCAAGATGTTCCAAGATACGCTCTTTAACCTTCTCCATGCCGTAATGATGTTCTTCTAACACCTCCCGCGCATGATGCAGGTCAAGGTTATCAACGGTTTCGTTTGTCCAGGGTAAATCGAGCAGGGTTTCCAGATAAGTACGTAAAATCCCTACTTCGGGCGCAACGGGCGGCAGCATTTGCAGGCGGTTGAAGTCTTTAATAGCCTTTTCATAAACTTCTTCTGGCAAATTGGTGCTGTTGATCCGGTCTTGCAGTTCGTTAAATTCCTGCTGGAAGATGTCCACTTCGCCCAGTTCGTTTTGGATTACGCGCATTTGTTCGCGCAGATACATTTCGCGCTGCCCGCGCTGGACTTCTTTTTTCACCCGTATCTGAATTTGCTCTTCCAATTCCAGAACGTCCAGTTCCCGCCCCAGCAGGACACTGATACGGTGCAGACGTTCTATGGGGTCAAATTTTTCTAAAATTTCCTGTTTTTCCTGAGGTTTTAAGGGCAGGGTCGAGGCAATTAAATCGGCCAGCCAGCCCGGTTCGTCAATGTTAATTGCGTAAATATAGGCTTCCTGAGAAATGCTGCGGTTCAGTTTGACACAGCGTTCAAACAGAGTCAGCACCGCCCGCATCAATGCTTCAGCATGACGAGAGGGTTTATAGGGGGTTTCAATAGGACGGGCTTTCACCACAAAAAAAGGATGGGTTTGTTCCACTTCAATAATTTCGACCCGCCGCCGCCCCTGCGCCAGAATACTGCTGTTGCCATCCGGCATATGCATCAGCCGCCCCAGCGCCATTTCCACGCCGACGGTGTATAAATCATCCGGTCGCGGGTCAAAAATCGACGATTGTTTTTGCAGCGCCACAATGACGGTGGTGGCTTCTATCTGTGCGGAGGCAATCGCTCCCATTGATTTCTCGCGGTCAACCGATACCGGAGAAACCATGCGGGGGAAAATTACCGTATCGCGTACCGGAACGAGGATAGAATGGATAAACCCGTTTTCGTCCGGCACTGCATCATGAATGTTGTAAAAATCGCTTACGCCATGCCCAAACATGAAATTTTTTCCCTCAGTACATTGACGGCCTGACCCGCCTCTAGCCCGTACAGGGTGCGTACTTCGCCCACCAGATATATAGAACCGGTCACACAAATCAGCCCTTCGTCGGACGCCGCCTGCTGTGCGGCGGCCATTGCATCAGGCACAAACGGAATCACCTTAATTGTACCCGCATACCCGCCCGACCTGGCAATTTCCGCAATCACTTCTGGCGATTCTGCTTTGGAGTCAAAAGCCAGAGTCACAATCAGATGGTCAACCGCAGGCAGCAGTTCCGTCAGCATCCCCTCAATGTCCTTATCCGATTTTGCGCCAAAGACCAGCACACGCGGTTGTTCCGAAAACCGTTCCATCAGCGCCCGCTTGAGCCAGCGTGCAGAATCGGCATTATGCGCGGCATCCAGAATAACCGTCGGCTGTTCCTGAACGATTTCAAGGCGTCCGGGCCAGTTGACCTGTTGTAAGCCCTGCCGAATGGCGGATTCAGGGATAGTAAGCCCCAATGTATCTATGGCTGCCAGCGCTACCGTGCCGTTCATGGCCTGATGTTCACCCAACAGGGCCGTCTGATATTTTTGCAGGGGTTCACCGTCGCGGCCTGCCCGCCAACATTCTACCGACAAACGGCTGCCACAGGGACGAAAGTGCCAATCCCGCCCGACAAGCGTTAGCGGAGCGTGGTTTTCATCGGCGGTTTGCTGGATGACCGCAAGCGCGGCGGCTGGCTGCGGCGCACTCACGACCGGAACATATGGTTTGATAATGCCTGCCTTATGGGAAGCAATTTCCGCCAGCGAATATCCCAGAAGCGCCATATGGTCATAACTGATGCTGGTAATGATAGAAAGTACGGGGGACACAATATTTGTGGCATCGTACCGTCCACCCAATCCGGCTTCAACCACGGCAATATCAACGTTCATTTCCCGAAAATAATTCAGCGCCATCACCATCACCGCCCCAAACCAGGTCATTTCGGGCAAGTGTTCCAGAATCGGTTTTAGACGATTGACGTGTTCAACAACCGCCGCTTCCGAAATCAGATCGTCATTTATTTTGATCCGTTCTCGAAAATCCTGAAGGTGGGGCGACGAAAACATGCCTACGCGCAGACCCGACGCCTGTAAAATAGCCGCCGTCATCGCTCCGACTGAGCCTTTGCCCTTTGTGCCTGTGATATGAATAACAGGATAAGCGTCCTGAGGATTATCCAGCAGACTCAGCGCCTGGCGGGGTATCTCCAGTGGCATGAATTTGTCGCGCCGCTTCTGGTTAATCAGTGTATAAAGGTCATTAAGCGCGTCTGCGTACATAGGCTCCTGCTGCAAAATAAAACGGGGCTGCATCCCCCAATACTACTTTCCCATAGCGCGACTAACAAGGCATATCAGGAAAAAACAGGCCAATCGGCATTGATTCTGATGACACTTTCGCTAGACTGATAAGCCGGTGGAGGACATGAATGGACATTCCTAAACTGTGGGTGGTGCG
>CAZKZS010000348.1:0-5353 GCA_964557285.1 uncultured Anaerolineae bacterium
CTTGGGGGGCAACCCCCCGGGAGAGTCGGTCATCGCCAACCTGCCTTTTTTCCCCTCCCCTTCCCCTTCAACCCTTTAGCTCATATACTCAAAATATCTTTTTTAGCTTTACGTCTTCACATAGCTTCTTTGCTAGTCCTTCCAAATCAGGGAATATGGCATAATGATTCATCCCCAAAACATCTAACTCTCGTCGAATTGTGAGCTTGTACTGCACAGGTACAATGTATTTCTTGAACCAAGGGCCCCAAGGATCATCTATACCACTCACTCCTTCATATCTATCTGGATAGAGACCAAATTGCTCTTCTAAAGACTGTAGCTGTAGTGATCCTGTAGTCGCATTCCAAAAACTCTGAATTGAAAAGAAACCTTGTTGTGCTGTAATGCGGTTAGTGGTGTGGGAAGGATGGTATCTGTAAATTGGTTTGGTTAAATCATCATTGTCAAGATATGAAAAATCTTTTTTAGATTTTTTGCTCATCAAAAGTTCTTTATCTAACGCTTCTAAGGTACGTTCATTTTCTATTAAAACATGTGTTGTCGAAAATGCCCAAACAACAGCATTATGCTCGACCTCTTCCTTAACTGCAAAAAACAAAGCCACTAAGGGATTTTCCGTCCAGTCAAGTAACCTTGTTGGAAGCCCATGATGTTGCCCTAATGCCAACCATGCCAAGTCACAGTTTGGAATAGTAGGAAGATGGGGTAGTGCATATTCTTTGAATTTCCTAAGCAATATTTGTTCTAAGTTTTTTAATGTCCATGCTTTTTTAATCCCATCAAGCGTCTCTGATATATCAATTAAATTGCGAAAAAGAGAAGGGATTAACTTCCACTCGCTGTTTACTTGGCCTCGGTATCCCCAAGGAACTTCAACTCGTGATTCAGGTAAATTTTTAAGAAAATCACTCAAACTTGTGATTGTATATTCTTCATGCTGTTTAGATATCATGTCATACTCTTTAATTATCTCAAGGTGCTATTCATTATATAAGTGTTCTAGTTAGTTAAGAAGATTATTTAAAAGCAATATCAATCTAAAAGCTAGTTTATTGCTACAATTTGTACAGAATCGCTCACATCAATGGAGAGTCGTTATGTGCCGCAATATCAAAACCCTGTTCAACTTTGAGCCGCCTGTCACCGAAGATGAGATTCACGCGGCTGCGTTACAGTATGTACGGAAAATCAGCGGATACAACCAGCCCTCCAAAGCCAATGAAGCGGCCTTCCATGCGGCGGTGGAAGCCATAGCCACAGTATCCCGCCATCTGCTCACTTCGCTGGAAACCACCGCCCCGCCCAAAAATCGAGAGGAAGAAGCAGCAAAAGCACGCGCCCGCAGCGCCCAACGTTTTGCCAGATAAGGGCTACGGATATTCGTCAAAAACCCAGCGCAGCAGCGTATACAAAGCCGCGTCGCCAGCAAAACCGTCATAGGCAGCAAAGGCATCTATAAGCGCCTGGGGGCTTGCCCGCCCTTTTTGCCCATAAAAATAACGATTGACAGCCGCCTGTAATGCAGCGTCGTTGTACGTCAGTTGATGCCGATGCCCGAATGCCCGCGACAGAATCACGGCGGCTGTCCAGTGACCAACCCCTTTGAGTTTTAAGAGCGCTTCATACGTAGACAACTTTTCAGAAGTCAGCTCCCCTGAAACCATTTTTTGGGCAATGGAAATCAGAAATTCCATGCGGCGGAACGTGATTTTTAGCGGTTTGAGGTTATCGACGGTGGCAGCAGCAATCTGGTGCGGTGTTGGAAAGGCATAATAGGTTTCCCCCTCATACTCAATTGCCTGATTCGCCCATTCCAGCAGCCAGCGTTGCGCCCGAAGCGCAGCTTTCCAGGCGATTTGCTGCTCAATCAGGGTCGTGACCAGCGCTTCAAAGACATCTTCGGCACGGAGCAGGGGCAGGCCATATAAATCACCCACAATAGACTGTAATTTTTTATCCTGCTGTGCCATCTGGAAAAAGGCAGCGCGGCTTTCCGATTCCACATCCATTACATGCTGAACTTTTTCCAGCAGCGCCGTTTCATTGACAGGAAAACCTGCCAGGCAGCGTACCTGCAAAATCGGCTGCTCCACTGTTCCGCCTCCGGTGATTTCAACCAGAGATAACTGCCCCTCCACACGGAACACCCGCCGATAAGCCGATTCATGGACTCGATCCAGCGTGGCATAGGGATAACAACGCAGCAGCGCCAGCAGCTTTTGAAAATCGTAGGGGGGATGAGGGATAAGCATGATATGATTCTGCCACAGAAAAAACGTTGAGTATCCATGGGATTTATCCGGCTGACAGCCTTTTGCAGCAGCCTTCTTGTCCTGTTCCTGACAGGAATGTTAAGTTATGCCCGCCGGATGCCCTCCCAAACGGCGCTGCTGGCCTTTGAGTCGCAGCGCAGCGGCAACCTTGATATTTATCTCATGCGACCTGACGGCCACCTTCTCAAAAATCTGACCCACCATCCCGCCTATGACGGTCAGCCCGCCTGGTCACCGGATGGAAAACAAATCGCTTTTACGTCCCGCCGCACGGGAAACCTTAACATTTATATCATAGATATTTACACTTCCACGAACCCGCGCCTGCTCATGGACTCGTCCTACAACAATAAAAATCCAGCCTGGTCGCCGGATGGAAACTGGATATTGTTTGAATCGGATAGGACAGGCAATCAGGAAATTTATAAAATTCATGTGGAGGGGATGGGGCTGCAAAATCTGACCCAGCACCCCGCCGATGACATTAACGCCCAGTGGTCGCCGGATGGCAGGTGGATAACCTTTGAGTCCAACCGCTTTCACAAAAACGATATTTATCTGATGCGGCCGGATGGATCAGGCATCCTCAACATTACCGAGTCGTTGGGGTATGACGGGGCGCCTGCCTGGGCATCGGATGGGCAGTCGATTGTGTTTGTATCAGGGCGTGGCATCCCTCCCCGGTTGTATATCATGCAGGCCGACGGTTCGGAACAAACCCGCCTGCCGATTCCCCTGCAAAATTCCGAATTTCCGGCGCGGGTCGCGGATTGGGTCGCCTTTGATAGTAATGTGAACGGCAACCGCGAAGTATTCCGGGTGCGGGTGGATGGTTCACATCTGGAAAATCTTTCCCGCCATCCCGCCTACGATGGCAATCCGGCCTGGTCGCCTGTGATTGATGTTCGCTGGCGGGGTTACATCCATGGGCTGGTAGGGATTATTTTATTGGCTATGGTTATCGTTTTATGGGTTCAAGCCAGTACGTATCCCCGCGACTTTCTCTGACACAGCCGACAATACCCTGATAATCCACCTTCCACCAGGTAAACCGGTCTGCACATTCCGGGCCATCCAGCACCACCGCCGCCGCAATACTCCCCAAAAATACAAGCGGTGAGATTCGCTGTTCCCTGGGCAGGTACTCCCGAACGGTATTGACCAGATTTATCCATATCGCGGTGAAAATCGGGGTTGCGCCGCACCCGCACAAACTGAAGTTTAACCAGTTCCCGAATCGGTTCAGGAAGCTCTCCCGACTGCGGAATCTGAGCATCGTGAGCAATGACTGGAATCACTTTGGTACGGTTGTTTTGCAGCGCGGTTTCCACTTCAATGCGGACAAAATCATTGGGGTCTAACAGGCGTCTTTGTCCGGTGTGCTGATCGGCGGCCTCCACCCAGTTTTTGCCCATAATCGCCAGAAAGACATCACACTCCGTCACCGCATCTTTTAGAATCACTTCGTAGTGGGACGCGCCCGCGATATTATCGACATCCAGAAAATTTTATGCCCTCTGAGGTCACGTACCAGACGGTCATGAATACGTTCTACATGGTCGCGGCAGTCGTCCCGTCGGTAGGAAACAAATATTTTTGCCATTAGATCTCTTAATAAGGGTCCAAGTCTAAGCTTAAAGAAAAGGAGTCGCCGAACATTAAAGGAAGATGAGAATCTCTCATAAAACACATCTAAAATGGACGGTAGTCCGTTGTATGGATGTTAGCTTTTTTAGGAGGTTGTATGAGAATTTTTTCCCTGGTGATAATAGTTTTGCTTCTTTTTGCGGTTGTACCCGCCCTGGCACAGGAAACGCCGGAAGTGCTGGTAGATGGATTGGCGAACCCGCGTAACATGGCTTTTGACAGTGAAGGCAACCTGTATATTGCTGATGCAGGGCTGGCAGGTGAATTAACCACCCGGGACGGTGATGCGTTTGGCGCCACAGGACAGATTATCAAAGTGACGCCGGATGGCACACAGGAAGTTGTCGCCAAAGGGTTTATCAGCTTCCGCGAAGGAAATACGCTTGGTCCCAGCGCAATTCAGGTGACGGACGAATCGCTCTGGGTGCTGCTGGGTGAAAATACAGATTTTACTATCCCGTTTACTTATGCGCTGGTGGAACTGGATAAAGAAACCGGACGGGTTAAAACGTTTGTCGATTTGCTGACGGTTGAACTGGAACAGGACCCGGACGGCAACCCTAACCAGCAGTCCAACCCTACCGATTTTGCGGTTGCGCCGGATGGCACGGTTTATATTGCCAATGCAGGCTGCAACTGCCTGCTTAGCTGGACACCCGATACAGGGGTGCAGGTGGCGGCAGCATGGCCGTTTGAAACCGATAACCCTGTTCCCACCAGTGTGGAAGTCGCAGCCAACGGCGACATTTACGTTGGATTCCTGACGGGCTTCCCCTTCCCACAGGGCGGTTCACGGATTGAACGCTGGTCGGGTGGGGCGCTGGCGGAAACTTTCTCCGGTTTAACGACAGTGACCGGACTGCTGCTTGCCAGCGATGGCACAATTTATGCGGTGGAACACGGCTCAGCGTTTGATCCCGCCGCCGGATTTGGGCCGGGGCGTGTGGTCACGGTCAGCGCGGAAGGAGTTACGCCCGTCGTTGAAAATCTGACCGCCCCGTATGGCATTGCTCAAGCGCCGGATGGCCGGATTGTGGTCAGTGTTGGCTCAACAGGCGGCGCAGACGGCCAGGTGATTATTATTCAGTGAATAAACCGGAGGCAGGTTCTAAAAGATTCCTCCTCACCCCTACCCCTCTCCTACATTGAGGAGAGGGAAATTAAAGCCCCTCGCCCTTTATGGGGGAGGGGTTTGGGGTGGGGGAAGAAATGTGCATAGGAGTTATTTTCATGTCAAAATGGATTACCCTGATTCTAGTGGGGGCGGCCTTTGGGATAGGGGTTGGAGTCGGCGTGGCGGGCATTTTATGGGCAACAGGCGGAGACTCCGAACCCAGCCGCGAAATCAGCGAAGTTGTGCCGACTCTCTCCTTAGACGCGCCGACTCCTACTGCGGCGGTTAGCCTGAATGAACTCAGCACCAAAATTGA
>CAZKZS010000349.1:0-5351 GCA_964557285.1 uncultured Anaerolineae bacterium
CGCCGCGAGAGCCGCCGCCACCCTGCAACAGCTAGACGCGCCCGCAGGTATGGAACTGCCGGAACTTCTACGGCAGTCCCTGCGCTAAATCTGAATGTCGGGGCGTCCTTCGACCACTTTTTGCTGGTAGCCGTCGACAAAGGTCAGCAGCCGCGCCTTGAGTTCTTTCCATTCACGGCTTTCCAGCACTTTTTTCATGGTTTCAAAGTCGTCGGTGATGCCTTCGACGGTAATCTGCGGACCATTCCCATACACGGAAAACCAGGCTTCAGTCGGGGTTAACCCCATACTGGTGATACGCGGCGCAAATTCCCGCACCATAAATTCAAAGTATTCCTGGTCGTGGTTGGGTTTGATGTCCCAGCTTAACAAGAGTTTGTACATTAAGTTGCATCCTGTAACTTGTAGTTTAATAATACAACCTGTGTGGTCTCTGGTAAAGCGGACGCGCTGATTTTTAATGTGTCCTGCGGTTCAATCGCGGTGACACCCATTTCGGTCAGGAATTTATCGACGGAAGCCAGGTCAACCTTGCTGTCCTGAGTCGCGTAGTGCATGGGAATCACGATATTGGGTTCAAGCATGGCTACCACTTCGGACGCCTGACTCGCGCTCAGACCGCCGCCGCCGCCAACGGGTACGAGCAGCACATGAACTTCTCCCAGTGATTCCAGCGCTGATTGGGAGGGAACATGGCTTAAATCGCCCAGATGCACAACATTGATTGACCCGTAATCAAACAGGTACAGCACATTGTAACGGGGTTCAGCCGCGTTTTTATCAACCATGGCCGTGCCGATGATGAACACATCCCCGATTTCATATTCGCCGGGGCTGGTGATGGCAAACTTCCAGTTTTTAACTGCCTCCACGTTAGAATGGCCGAGTGAATTATGGCTAACCGTTACGACATCGGCCTTAAGATTCAACGGCGCATAGCCGATTTTTTCTGAAAAAGGGTCGGTGACAATCGTTGCGCTGCCGCGTTCCACAATCCGAAAACAACTGTGACCATACCAGGTGATTTCCATGACCTACTCCTGCTGATTTTTCTGTGTATTATACCCGAAAATCGCCATGAAACAATTGTTCTATATGGTATATCTTCATGACACTTTCACGGGAGTCCGATACAATGAAATGCAGGATAGAGGTTGTATGATGTCTGCTCTCAAATGGATACTCTTGGTTGTGCTGCTGGTCACATCAACGGCGGCAGCGCGGCGGGTCGATGAAATTCCTGTCCAGCGTGTTGAAGAACGGCGCTGCGAATTTCGCAGTCCGGTAGATGCAAAAACGGAATGTGGCGTGCTGATTGTTCCGGCGGATTACGCGAATCCGGCAGCCGGAACGATGGAACTGCCGTATATCATTTTTAAAAGCACCAGCCCAACCCCCAAACCTGATCCGATTGTGCTGCCCGTCGGCGGGCCAGGCGGGGAAGCGATAGAATTTCCACGTTATACCTTTGTGCCGGGCTATTATTCCTTTTTGGAGGAACGGGATTTTATCCTATATGACCAGCGCGGAGTCGGGAAGGCCGTGCCGTCGCTGGACTGTCCGGCGCTGCTGGACAGTGGCTATGCCATCCTGAGTCAGCCGCGCACACCGGAAGAAATCGCCGCGCTGGAAACCGAAGCCCTGATTCACTGCCGCCAGCAGGATTTAGCCGATGTGGATTTGAGGCTGTTTACCACCTCTGCCAGTGCCGCCGATTTAAACGCGCTGCGGGTCGGGCTGGGGTATGACGAATGGAATATTTTGGGCGTGTCCTACGGCTCAAAACTGGCGCTGGTGTCCATGCGTGATTTTCCCGAAGGAATCCGCAGCGTGATTCTGGACTCGAATGTTCCCATGCAGTCGCATCTCTGGCGCGATTTACCCTTTACCCGCAGCCGCGCGTTTCGTCTGCTGTTTGATACCTGTACCGCCGATACCGACTGTAACGCCGCCTACCCGAACCTGGAATCCACGTTTTACACCACTATTGAGCAAATGAACGCTCATCCGGTTCACCTCAAAGGGCGCGACGTTTATATTAACGGGGCGATTTTTGCGGACGTAGTATTTGCGCTGCTGTACCGTGCCAGCGATATTCCCGATATTCCCTGGATGATTCAGCAGGCGGCGGAGGGAAATGAGGAAATTTTGGGTTACGCGGCTGAAATTTATCTCGATTCGGGGTACGGAGTCAGCGAAGGTTACTATTACGCGATTCAATGTGATGGAGATGCACTGTTTACGCCGGAAGAAGAAACGTTAGCGATGGGCGATTTGCTGAATCCGGCTGACCGGATCAATTTTGAACTGACCGTGCAAAGTGTGTACGACGTATGTGAAGTATTTTCAACCGGACAAATGAATCCGTCCGACAACGAACCCATTACCAGCAACATTCCCGCGCTGGTGGTGAGTGGGCAGTTTGACCCCATCACGCCGCCGGAATGGGGACGGATGGTCGCGGAAGGGCTGCCCAACAGTTTTGTTTATGAATTTACGGGCGTGGGGCATGGCGTCGTGCGTTCCAATACCTGCGCGTTTCAGATAGCTGCTGCATTTTTAAATGACCCCACCACGACACCGGAAGCCGACTGCCTAAACTCCCTGACCCCGCCGGAATTTACCCTGCCCTGATTGTTTTTCGCCCTGCGACTGGTTATCATAATAAGATAAACTGGAGCAGGGCAAGTGTCTTATATTTTTATCAGCTACAGCAAAAGAAATAACGTTTATGCCTATGATTTAGCTGACTTTTTGCAGCGACAGGGTTTCCACGTTTGGATTGATAAAGTCGGGATTGAATATGGCGTGGACTGGTGGGATACGATTGTGGACGGGCTGCGGAACTGCGGCGCGTTTCTGGTCGTGATGACTCCCGAAGCCAAAGTCTCTCCCTGGGTCAAACGGGAGGTGTTTCTGGCGTTGGACTGGAAAAAGCCCGTTTTCCCCCTGCTGCTGGATGGTGAAAATTGGGAACTGTTTGTCCTCACCCAGTATGCCGATGTGCGAAATGGTCTGATGCCCGACGCGGAACTGCTGGGGCGGCTAAGCCAGCATGTCGCGCAGCAGCGCAGCTTTGGCGAAAATAAATCCAGTCTGACACCGGAAAAACACATCCCCGGCGTACCGACCCGATTCGATGTTGACCAGGCGATTGTTGATTTTGGGCGGGCATTTCGGGCGCGGCGGTGGTCACAGGCGCAGGAAATTCTGGGGCGGATTCGGGCATCCGGCCAGGACCCCACGCCATTTGACCCCGATGAGTTTGAACGCAAAGTTCATGCCGAAGTGGAGGCAGAAGCCCGCCAGCGCGAAGAAGCGGAACGGGCGGCGGAACGTGACCGCCAGTATCAGCGCGTGGTTGCCATGCTGGATTACGCCGACGCGGAAACGGTGTGGGTGGCCTTCCGCAAATTCTGGAAGTTGTACCCAAATTATGACCCGCAAAAAATCGCGGATAAAGTGCGCCCCAAACCACATTTCCCTCTGCCGATTCCTTTTGAATGGGTAGAGATTCCGGCGGGCAAGGTCAAAATTGAGAGCTACGGCACGTATGTCCCTGCCTTTTCGATTGCTAAATATCCGATTACGGTGGCTCAATACGAGTTATTTGTGAAAGATGGCGGCTATGACAAGCCGTTTTTCTGGCTGCCTCAGGGATGGGAATGGCGGCAGAAAGAAAAAATCCGCCTGCCGCGTTACTGGCAGGATAAAAATTACAAGCATTTTTTCCGCCCCGACCACCCGATTATCGGGATTTCGTGGTATGAGGCGATGGCTTTTTGTACGTGGTTAGGCAAAAAAACGGGCGAAAATATTCTGCTGCCCACCGAACCGCAGTGGCAGCGTGCCGCCCAGGGGGATGACGGGCGTCTGTATCCCTGGGGCAATCAGTTTGACTACCGTAAATGTAATTGCAGTGTCCACGCCAAAAGCAAAGGCACAACCCCCGTAACGGAATACCTTGTCGGGGCGAGTCCGTATGGGGTGATGGATATGTGCGGCAATGTATGGGAATGGCTGCTGACGGCGGACGGGTCGCAGCAGATGCGGGCGCAGCGCGGCGGCTCGTGGTGGACGGAAAAAAGCGACATTTTCCGCGTCAGCATGAGCGACTGGCTTGAGCCGACTCAGTGTTTAAGCGACCTGGGCTTTCGGATTGTGAGGTATTAAGGTGTCCTATATTTTCATCAGCTACAGCAAACTTAATCAAGATTATGCCTATGACCTGGCCGATTTTTTGCAGGCACAGGGGTTTAATATCTGGATTGACAGGGTAGGGATTGAATACGGAGAAAACTGGGAACGGGTGATTTTTAAAGCGATTGATGGCTGCGCGGCTTTTCTTGTTATTATGACGCCCGAATCGTATGACAGTGACTGGGTGCTGCGCGAATGTCAATATGCCAGTAAACGCCAGAAACGAGAGTTTCCCCTGCTGCTGGCAGGTGAGGAATTTCCGCGTTATGGGCTGACTCAGTATGCTGACGTGCGCGGCGGGAAAATGCCACCGGAAGATTTTCTTGGGCGGCTGCGTCAGGTGATTACCCCGCAGGCACAGCAGGGAAAAAATGTCTCGCCTTCAGAAGTGCTTGATTCCACAAAACTCACACCGGAGCAAAAGCAACTGCTTGACCGGATTAATGACCCCAATACCGAACCGCCCGAACGGTTAAGAATCGGCATCCGGCTGGCGGAAATTGGCGACCCGCGCCCCGGCGTGGGACTGGACAAAAACGGCCTGCCGGAAATGGATTGGGTGAAAATTCCGGCAGGGGAATTTATTTATGGAGAAGGAATTAACACACGAAAACTACATTTAGATGAATTTTATATTGCCCGTCATCCTGTGACGTACATCCAGTTTCAGGCGTTTATTGATGCAAAGGATGGGTTTAACGATGACCGATGGTGGCAGGGCTTAGCGGAGCGATATAAAGCACCGGAAGAGCAGAGCTGGAAAATTGCCAATCACCCGCGTGAAAATGTCAACTGGTACACGGCCATTGCCTTCTGCCGCTGGCTCTCGTGGAAAATCCTCTCCTCCCCCCTCTCCCCGCGCAGCAGTGGGACGCGAACGCGGGACGGGGGTGAGGGGAAAGAAGGTGAGGGCTTTGACCTCATGAACCCCTTCACCTGGCCGGTGCGCCTGCCCACCGAACAGGAATGGGAACGTGCCGCTCGCGGGACGGATGGCCGCATCTATCCTTGGGGAAACCAGTATATTTCCGGTTATGCCAACTGTAATGAGACCTACAGCAAGATTGGAAAATATTACTTAGATCAAACTACAACAGTAGGTATCTATCCTCAAGGTGCTTCGACGGATGGGGTGCTGGATATGAGTGGAA
>CAZKZS010000350.1:0-5333 GCA_964557285.1 uncultured Anaerolineae bacterium
GCCGAGCATGTAATTGATATATTCATGCGAAAAACCGGGGATTAAATCTTCGCGTACATCGGGGATTTTGGTTTCGCCGCGATTCTGGTAGTTATCTACCGCCACTTTCAAAATTTGTTTGGCAATCGTCAGCGCCTTGTGTTCGTCAAATTCGATGTGAGTCGCGCCTTTAATCCGCACCTTTGGGGACGTGGTGATAATTTTGGTGTGGAAATTTGCGGCCAGTCCAACCAGCGCCTGCATGATACACTGCACATCCACAACCATCGCTTCTACTGCACCTGTCAGGATCGCCAGTTCCTGCTGCAAGAAATTTCCTGCTGCCGGAATCCCCTGCCGCATCAAAATTTCGTTGGCCGTACAGCAGATGCCGGAAAGATTGATGCCTTCTGCCCCTGCGTTTCGGACATACTCGATAACTTCCGGGTCCTGTGAGGCCGCGACAATCATCTGGCTGAGGGTGGGTTCATGGCCGTGAACAATCACGTTCACCATGTTTTGTTTGAGGACGCCTAAATTAGCTTTGCCCAGAATCGGCGCGGGCGTGCCAAACAGGATGTCGGAAATATCCGTGGCAATCATACTGCCGCCCCAGCCATCGGCCAGCGCGGTACGGATGGCATGTTGCAGGATATGTTCAGGGTCCTGGTCATCCCCAATGTGGGTGCGGTGCAGCGCTTCTACCACTTCACGGTCAATGCCGCGTGGGATAAGCCCGCGTTCTCGCCATAACTGCTGACGTTTTTTCGGAGCGCGGGTGACGGGGGCAATCTCGCCTTTTTGCTGCCCAAACTGGGCAATATACAAATCGGCTAAATCGTTAGCGATTTCTTCCGGCGAACGTTTGTCAATCGGAATGTGATACTGTTCCGCCACCATCCGTAACTTGGCGACATCCCGAATCCGGTAGCCTTCGGCTTCTCCCTGAGCCACTGCTTTGAGGGTAAAAGCCATATCACGGCCATGATCGGAGTGGGCGGCAGAGCCAGCAGCAATAGCGCGGATAAAATTCCGCGCCTGAATGGTATCTATCGTTGCGCCGCAGACTCCGGTTTGCCCTTCCTTCGTCAGACGACAGGGGCCCATACCGCACAATTTACAGCACATGCCCGCCCCGCCGATATTACAGGGGACCATATCATCGGCGCGGGTGAAAGCAGTTCCGATGCCAATTTCTTCCGCACGGATGAGCATCTGCTGGGAGGCGGGGTCACTTGAATATTCTTCAGGAGTACGTCTTTGTCTTGGCATCGTTTATTCCTCCGCTTCCAGGGTAGGTTTCATGCCGGGGCAGGGGATGAGGGGTTGCTGTGGTGAGGTGAATGGCTGGGCAAAGCTGACCGTCTTTCCGGTCTGAGCATAGGCCGCCGTGTGGCGGAAAAAGACATTTCCATCCTCACCATAGGCAGAAATTCCGGTTTCTTGCGGGTGTGCAAGGTCCTGTAGGTATCCAGCGTGTTGCAGTTTTGCTGAGATAATATCGGGGGTAACTAACGCGGGGTCGTATTCGACTTCAACCGTCTTTAAGTAACTACTTGCGTATACGTCGGTGATACCTGGCAATGTCAGCAGGAGTCGATGTACTTCTATGACATGATGATCTCCATACATTGCCGGGACATCTAGCATGAATACTGCCATAGACATCCACCTTTACTTAGCCTGCTGGTGATTGCCATCAGGCGTTAAAAAAATATATTACAGACTGTCTTTTGTGCTTGTTACCATTTTCACGGACGTAGAAGCATCCAGACAGTGAGTATGCTCACATTTCTTTTTTCCGTTTGTCATCGGATTTATTCCTGCCGTAGATGCTGACCTGTGGCGGCCAGCGTTTCAAAAACCTTCTCCGTAATCGCTGCCGTTGTTGACCCCAATCCGCAGCTTGGGGTAATCAGGCTGCGCGTGGAAAATTCCTGGGGCGTAATGGATACCCCGCGTGCGGCTGCTTTATCCGAAATAAGTTTGAAGCCGGAACGCAGCCGTTCGCTTAAGCCTTCCGGTGTGACCGTATCAATGAGTTCATTGTTGGGGACGATTCCCCAGGCCACCACCCCGCCCCGATCCAGAAAGGCACGAAGTTCAGCCGGATACAATGCCAGATTTTCCAGATACCCGTAGCTGTCCAGATTCAAAACATCGACGGTGGTTTCCAGCAGCACCGACCAATCGGTGTTGGCACAGCAGTGGATTCCGGCCAGCGCCCCCTCCTGATGAATGGCCGCAAAAACTTCATTCAGCATATGAATGACCTGTTCGCGGCTTAAGCTGATGAACGCCGACCCAAAAGACGCCATATAAGGCTCATCTACTACTATCAGGATGTGCTGGCGGGCGGTGCGGTATTGCTGGATTTGCCAGCGAGCAATCATGGCCGTGTTTTTGACAATCGCATCGGCCAGCAGGTCGTTATACAGGCTGGCACGCAGTTCCTGGTCGGTCACGGTCAGCCCGAAGCTAATCGGGCCTGTCACCTGCCCCTTGACCCATGTTCCGGGCAGGCGGCGTATCTGGTCAAGAAAGGTCTGAAAGCCTTCCGAGTAAGCGGGACTCAGTGAAAAAGCATCCACATCTTCCGCCAGATATTTCTCATAAAAATTTTCTAAAGCCGGAGTCAGGTCGCCGGAAGTATCAAAATAAACTTTTTCCTTTTGCTCATCCAGCACGATTCCGGGCAAACATACGCTGAACTGAGCATACATACTTTCCCGAAAATTCCGACGCGGAAGCTGCAACCAGGTCGGAACGTCCAGATGGGCGGCCAGAAATTCACTCAGGGCGCCGGCTTCCGTATGCGGGACACTGCCCACATGAGTCGTCCAGAAATTCGGTTCAAAAACCATAGTCTGCTCCTTTGGAGTCTATGCTGCCCATAACCTGCCCCGTGCGAATGTGTGTAATGTCATCAAAATTGTGTGATAATAGAAAGGCGCGGAGGGTTTATCATGCGGCTTCTGGTATTGGTCACAGGGGAATATGGCTGGCGGCACGTTCACAATCTGAGGAAACATGCCCCCTGGCCGATTGAAACCTGGCAGACGCCCAGAGTGCTGCCGCCCGTGCTGGATTACCCGGAAGAATACCTGCCGGAAAGCCTGCCCGCCGCCGACCTGATTCTGTCGCTGGCGGAAGTGTCAGGAGTCGCCGAACTGATACCGGATATAACCCGCATGACGGGCGCTCAGGCGGTGATTGCCCCGATTGATAATGTGGTCTGGCTGCCTGTAGGACTGGCGCGGCAGCTCATCGAGTGGCTGGCACGGATGAATGTCGCCTGTGTGACTCCCAAACCGTTTTGTTCGCTGACTGAAACCACCTACAACGCCTTACGATTTAAAACCCCCTATGACCATGCCCTGATTCGGGAATTTGCCCGCCTTTTTGGGCAGCCCGCCTTTCAGATTACGGTGGATGAGGCCGCACAAACCCTCCAGGCCATTCATGTGACCCGTGATGCCTGCTGCGGCTGCGCTCGTTATGTGGCGGAAAAGCTGACCGGAGCAGCGCTGGAAAATGCGCTGGAAGCGGGCGGCCTGCATCACCATCATTATCCCTGCCAGGCGAGTATGGGCATTGACCCACAGTATGGGGATACCCTGATGCACATTTCCGGCAACATCATGAAAGATGCCCTCAAAGAGGCCCTTGAACCCCATCTCCACCGCCGCTACCTGCGTCCCTCCGGTAAAAGCATGTAACGACACGGCATGTAGGGGCAGGGACAAGCGAGTGAAACGAGCGATGCCTGCCCAAAACAGGGCGGGAATCGGGCGTGACCGCCCTTGTCCCCGCCCCTACTTCAACCAACATATTGGGTATTGGATAGGGGTAGGCGTCAAGTGACAAACTGCTTGTGAATTTAAATACAAAGGGTACTACTTTGCTTTTTCGGGGCGGGTATGCTTTAAGCAAGGGGGGTTATAAAGTTTTGGAAGCTCGCTAGTTATAGATATTTTTTAAAGGAGGTGTCCCTTTGACTGTAGGCACTTCTTACCCCTCAGATAGCCCCGCTCCGGCTTTGCAAGAAGCCCCTGGAAGTTTTTTGGATGAAGTTATTGCCGCCACACCGGGCATTTCGCGCCTGGATATGTGTATTCAATGTGGCACTTGCGGAGGGTCGTGTCCATCAGCAGCAGATATGGATCACACACCCCGCCAGTTATTTGCCATGATTCGCGCCGATATGCGCGAATCCGTCCTTCAGAGTAACACCCCCTGGTACTGTGTCTCGTGTTATTACTGCACTGTGCGTTGTCCGCAGGAAGTCCATATACCAGATGTCATGTATACCCTCAAAAGCATGGCGATTCGCGCCAAACTCTATGATGATTCTACCGCCCCTGATTTCTCTCAGACTTTTATTGACTATATTGAAAACTATGGACGAAGTTTTGAATTTGGGCTGGCAACCCGCCACAACCTCAAACATCGTCTGCGTCAAACCCCGTCCATGATTCCGATGGGATTGGGGATGTTTACCAGAGGACGCATGGATTTAACGCCGCAGCGCATCAACAAAATTGAAGAACTGCAAGCGATTTTAGCCCGTGCCATCGAATTGGAGGCCGTGGGATGAGGAAATATATTTTTTACCCCGGTTGTTCCCTTCAACGGACTGCCCGCCCTTACCTTGACTCTATTATGGCCGTGCGTGACATTCTGGAAGTGGAACTGGAAGAAATTTCCGATTGGAACTGCTGTGGTGCAACGGAATACAGCGCGATTCATCATATTGCCGCTTTTGCGCTGGTGGCACGTAACCTTGCCTTAGCCGCAAAACAAACCAATGGCACAAAAACCGTTACAGCCGCGTGCAGCGCGTGTTACCTGAACCTTGCCAAAACCGATAGTTATATGTCCCGTGACGCGGCCCTCAACGCACAGGTCAATACGGCGCTGGCCGCCGGAAAGCAGTATTACAAACCGGGGTCGGTAGAAATTCGTCATCTGCTGGACATCATCGTGAATGATGTTGGGCTGGAAAAAATTAAAAGCCATGTGACTCGTCCGCTTCAGGGACTGCGGCTTGCCCCATATTACGGCTGCATGATTGCCCGCCCTGACCGCGACCACCGTTGGGATAATGTGGAACACCCGATGGCACTTGACCGCCTGCTGAAAACTCTGGGCGCAGAAGTGATTGATTTTCCGCTAAAAACCCACTGCTGCGGCGGCCATATGACTCAAATTAACCTGCCTGTAGCTTACGATTTGATTCGGCGGCTGGTTCACGCGGCGGCGGAATATCGTGCCGACCTGCTGGTGACACTTTGCCCCATGTGCCAGTTGAATCTGGACGCCTATCAGGTGGAAATGAACAAATATTTCCGCAC
>CAZKZS010000351.1:0-5312 GCA_964557285.1 uncultured Anaerolineae bacterium
CCTTGCCCTGATGCTGGCGCTGGCGCGGCATGTTCCCCAGGCGTATCTTTCCATGCGGGAGGGCAAATGGGATCGTAAAACGTTCATGGGAACAGAACTGCGCGGCAAAACGCTGGGTATTATCGGATTTGGGCGCGTTGGGCAGGCAGTAGCAAAACGGGCGCTGGCCTTTGAAATGACGGTGCTGGCCTACGATCCCTATGTGGCCCCCGAAGTCGCGCAAGTTATGGGCGTGACCATGCTTTCTCTGGATGAAATTTTTGCTCGTGCGGATTATCTGACCCTTCATTCCGTAGCGACCAAAGAAACCAAAGGGCTGATTAACGCGGCGAACATCGCCAAAATGAAAGATGGGGTGCGGATTGTTAACGCGGCACGCGGCACACTGATTAACGATGATGATCTGGCGGCAGCTATAAAATCCGGCAAGGTAGCCGGCGCGGCGCTGGATGTGTTCGCGGTTGAACCCCCACCCACGGATAATCCCCTGCTCAATTTAGATGGGGTGATTCATACCCCGCATCTGGGCGCAAGCACCCTTGAGGCACAGAATGAAGTCGCGGTTCAGGCTACGCGCAATTTGCTGAACGCACTCCTGAAACATGAATACAACAATGTCGTGAATCCGGCGGTGCTGGAAAAATTGCAGCACGCCTGAGGGAAAAATTACCCTCACCCCCTTATCATCCGTCCCACTGCTGCGCGGTGAGAAGGGGGTGAGGCGCGGACAGTAGGGGCAGGAACAAGCGAACGAAGTGAGCGATGCCTGCCCTTCTTCGGGCGGGAATCGTCCCCGCCCCAACATTCATCTTCCTGTCCGCCTCTGAACCCACCAGGGGAGAGGGATTTAGAGTGAGGGCAAAATTTACTCCAATGTCCGTACATACTGAATAATCGCCAGAATCTGCGAATCGGTCAGAGTGGGATTGCCGCCAGAAGGGGGCATTGGCCGCCCGATGAGGCTGTCGGGATGGGTGGCAGGCCGCCCCTCACGGACAAATTCGAGCAGTTCAAAGTCTGTATGGGCATCTACAAATTCACTTTCCGCCAGCGTTACGGCAATTCCCTCAATCCCTTCGCCCTGTAATCCATGACATCCCGCACAGCTAATATTAAACAGCACCTGACCTTCTTCAATTGAAAGTGGGGTTGCGTTCGGGTCGCTGGTGCGAGTTGGCTGAGGAACATCGGTAGCAACGGGAGTCACCACAGCATCCGGCGTGGATTGGAGGGCGGTGTGTTCTGTATTCACGTAGCTGGTAAATTCGCGTCCGCTAATGATATAAATTTCGCCGCCGTCCGTAATCCGGTTATTGAACCCATCCCCATTCATGCCATTCATGGCAATATCCGGCCAGCCATCATCGTTGATGTCACCAATCGCCATACCGTAGGCAGACATATCATACGGATCTACCCCCAGAATGTAATCTACACGCAGCGACGCAGGTGGTTCAGCCAGATCAATCAGGCCGTCGGAGGTAGGAAAATCATTTTCCGTGCCATACAGCACCGCCAGCACCCCCGCGTTGGGAACAAGAGCGCCACGTTCGTCAATGGAGTTGGCGTTGGGCATCCCATATAATAAATCACCAATGCCATCCTGATTCATATCTGCAATCAGCATCGTATCGCCGCCCTTGTTATCCCCTTCCGGCGCATAAACCGCGATACCCACGCCGGACTGAGCAAGGTCAAACATTTTGCCAGAGAAGTCCTGACCGCCGTAAATAACCCAGCCTTCGCCGCCGTCAATTCGCACATTGTTGCGGCCGGGGGTTGCCAGCGACCCGACCACCAAATCATTCCAGCCATCGTTGTTTAAGTCACCAACGACAATTTCTTCGCCCATTACGTCGCCCCCCTCCGGACCGTACACCACACTCAGGTTTTGATTGGTGGGTTTGCCAACGGAATCCAGGAGGAGTTGCAGGTCAATCAATCGGTTGGGAAGATTTCGGCTGCCAAAAAGGATGTAAGTATCACCAGCGTTATAACGGGTATTGGCCGGGCCGTCCCCGCCGCCCTGTGCCAGCCCGCCGACTCCGGCTGACCCCCGCCACAACGCCGCGCTGAGAATTAAATCGTCTATCCCATCCATGTTTAAATCCGCGCCGTAGACGGTGCTGCCTAACAAATCATCGTAATCCGCCCCGACAATGCGGGTGACGCCAGCAGTAGTTTCACTTATCGTCAAAGATGGACCGTAATCCTGCCACATGGCCGGGCTGCCATACAACACAAATACTTCACCTGAATTGGAACGCTGATTGTTCACGCCGTCCGCTTGATTCGCTCCTATCAGCGCATCATGATAGCCATCGCCATTAAAATCACCACCTTCCACCCAGATGCCGAGTCTGTCCTGAAAATCCATGCCATAAACACGCAGCACATTGGCAGGTGGTTTGCTCATATCAATCGTATCCAGAGAGGAAAAATCTGCCCGCCCAAAAATGATATATACCGCGCCGACTCCTACGGTGGATAAATCGGCAGAAAGGGCATTTTGCGCCCCGACCAGCAAATCATCATAGCCATCGCCGTTAAAATCCCCGTGATACAGTTCGGTACCAAACATGTCCCCCGGCTGCGCCCCATAAATACTCACCATCGGCGGGCGGTTGGGGTCGTCCTCAAACAGGTTAAAACTGTTACCCCATCGGTTGCACAGCCCGAACACGACTCGCACCTGTCCGGCCGCGCCGCGTGCATTTTGTCCGGTAATGGCAACATCCCCGCAGCCATCATTATCAAAATCACCAAGTTCGACGGGTTTCCCTGTGGTAGAAGCGCCTGCTGGCCCATCATAAAGGGTAATTTGGCCCGGCTGGTCGAATCGGCGTAAATGCCAGGGGTTGGTAAAAGGAGTTTGTGCCAGTGCGGGCAGCACCAGCCAGAAAATAAGCAAAACAAACCCAACTTTTTGTATCAAAATCGCCCTACTCCCATTTTAAATACTTTTTTTATCTTAACACCCTTTCCCAACTTAACCACTTTCTGGTATCATTATCCATGTGAAGCCCCGTGCAACACGGGGTTTTTGTGTGTAAAGGAATTCTATGAGCAATACTTTCAATACCCTGGGGCTGCGTCCAGAGCTTGAGCAGGCGATTTCTGAGCTTGGTTACGAACAGCCTACCCCGATTCAAAGCGGGGCGATTCCGCTTTTGCTGGATGGTTGTGACGTGCTGGGACAGGCTCAGACTGGTACAGGCAAAACAGCAGCGTTTAGTCTGCCGATGTTGCAGATTCTGGATTTTGAACAACCGGGCGTGCAGGGACTCATCCTGACCCCTACCCGTGAACTGGCGATTCAGGTTTCACAGGCGGTTTTCCGTTATGGACAGCATCGGAATGTGCGGGTGCTGCCTGTTTACGGCGGCCAGTCCTATACCCGCCAGATCAGCCGCCTCAAACGCGATACCCATATTGTGGTGGGAACGCCGGGGCGCACGCTGGATTTGATTCGCCAGGGCGTGCTGGATTTAAGCGGTGTCAAATTTCTGGTGCTGGATGAAGCCGATGAAATGCTCAAAATGGGCTTCATTGAGGATGTAGAAGCTATCCTGAGCGCGACGCCCTCCGAACGGCAAACTGCCCTGTTTTCGGCGACGCTTTCTCCTGCGATTCGTAAGCTGGCAGCGAAGTACATGCACAGCCCGCAGGAAGTCACCATTGAGCGTAAAACCCTGACGGTGGAAGAAACCGAACAGCGTTATTACGTGGTGCATGAATATTCCAAACTGGCGGCGCTAACGCTGCTGCTAGAAGTTGAACCGATTGAAAGTGTGCTGATTTTCGCACGGACAAAAATCGGCTCGGGCGAACTTTCGGAAAAACTGATGGAACGCGGCTACACGGCGGAAGCGCTGCATGGCGATTTGACTCAGGCCGCCCGCGAAACGGTATTACGTCGTTTTCGGAATGGGCAGGTTTCGATTCTGGTAGCAACCGATGTGGTGGCACGCGGGGTCGATATTCCGCATGTGTCGCATGTCATCAACTACGATATACCGCTTGACCCGGAAGATTACGTACATCGTATTGGACGGACAGGCCGTGCCGGAAGAAAAGGGGTTGCGCTAACGCTGATTACGCCGCGTGAAAACCGTCACCTGCACGCGATTGAGCAGTTTACCCGTCAGAAAATCACCCGTGCGACTCTGCCGGAGCGTAAGGATGTGCTTTTCCAGCGAGATGTGCGTTTTGTGAACACGCTGAATCACCTGCTGGAAAACGAAACCTTTGACGACGAGATGGAACTGGTCAGCGGACTGCATAACGCGGGTTATAACGTGTTTGAAGTGGCTGCCGCCATCATGAAAATGGCACGGGCGGACGAAGCCAAACGCCCCATTGAAGAAATCAAGGAAGTGCGTGAGGTCGTCAAAGAACGCTCACAGGTCAGAGAAAAACGGGGCAAGTTCCGCAAGCAGGAAGCGGGCATGACCAAACTGAAAATGAACATCGGGCATGTTCATGGGGTTCGTCCCGGTGATATTGTGGGGGCGATTGCAGGCGAAGCTGGAATCCCCGGCAGCGCGATTGGAGCAATCAGCATCGAGAAAAAGCAGACTTTTGTGGACGTGGAATCGGCGCATGTGCCAAACGTCATCAAAAAGATGCGGAAAAGCAAACTACGCGGGCAGCCCATCCAGCTAGTAACTGCTTAAAAGATTGGCGATTACCCGCGAATCTACTAAAATGGGGCGTGCTTTTGAAGGGGATTTTGATGAGACGCCTCATTTTTGTTTTCTTAGTTGGGCTGGTGCTTCCTTTCACTGCCCTGGCTCAGCAGATGCCAGCAGCCGCCTGGATTGTGGATGGCAGCCTGTGGGTCAACGGGTTGCAAGTCACCGAGTCTAACGCCTGCTGCGCCTTATTTTCCCCCTCACGCACGCATCTCGCCTACCTTGAAACCACCGATACGCAGCAAAATCTTATCATTTTAGATACGGCCAACCCGCAGCAGCCCCTCTTAACCCTTTCCGCCGACTCATTTGCGCCTCATTCCCGGTTGGGACATCTGGCCTGGCAAAATGATTCCCTGCTCTGGCTGAATACTTTTGAGTGGCAGCCTTCCGAAGGACTGTTTGCGCCGCTTGCCCGATGGGATTTGTGGCAGGTGGATGTTTCCTCCGGCAGCCTGACCGCTTTTAAGCAGGCTGGAGAAGGCGGCGTGGCTGTTCCGTCACCGGACGGTACAAAATTGGCGGTGATTCATCCGGGCAGTTATATGACTCAGTTTGCTTCTATCAAAATTTATGATGTTAACGGCGAACAACTGGCTTTTTACGAATATCCTGCGG
>CAZKZS010000352.1:0-5305 GCA_964557285.1 uncultured Anaerolineae bacterium
AGCATACCTGCTCTGGCTGCCTCTGACGCTACTGTTTTCGGAATGGTACGCCAATCTACTGTATGGCAATATCGCGGGGGTGCTGTTTTTTCTTAGCGGCCTGCTCAGCCTGTATATTGTGCAGGAAAAACCCCGTCACGCGAGCGGTGTGGCGCTGCTGATTGCGCTGCTCAAACCGCAGTGGTTATTTCCCCTGCTGCTTCCAATCATCTTCCGCCGATGGCGTTTTTTGCTTACGGTGACTACGTATCTGCTGGTGGGTTATATCGCCGTAAGCGGGCTGTTTGTGATTTTGACAGGGACGGATTACGGCTTCGATACCCTGCGGGATTACTTCAAATTTTTAACTGCCCTGAACGATGTGTATCCCTGGACGGGCAAAACACTGGCTTTTGAGGACATGAATCACTCCTGGCGACAAATTTTTTTGAGCTATTTTGGCTTTCAGGACTGGATTCCTTATGCCAGCGAAGGGATGAAGCTGCTGATGGCGGCGGGGGTGGGCTGGCTGGCGCTACAAGTCTGGCGGCGGAAACTGAAAATGCAATCCGAACTGGCTTTTTGTTTCCTGGGACTCAGCTACCTGCTGGCGATGGCAGCGCTGGCACAGTTATGGGAACTGCTGGCTGGAATCGTTTTTTTCCTCTATCTGCAATCGGTTGAAAATAAAACGGTGCGCTGGTTTTCGCGGCTGTTTCTGGTGTATGCCCTATATGAGTTCGCGGCTGTGGTGAGTTTTGCCACCGGAATCGAAGCCCTATTTTTGCCGCAGTCCATACCACTCACCATGCTGGCGCTGCTGGTGTTGTATATATCCCTGCTGGTGGTGACAGCCCAAAAAATCAACCGGATTCCAGCCTCAACTCAGAGTGTATTTGAACAACCCCACCCCGACCCCTTCCCATCACGGTAGAGGACTTTCACTCCCCCTCTCCCCTGGTGGGAGAAGGGGCCGGGGGGTGAGGGATGCGTAACAGGAAAAAATAAATGGCACAAATTGCTGTAAACAACACCACCCAAAAACATTCCCTGGGCAGCATCTGGCGCAACTGGGTTAAACCACGCGCTACCAACCGTGATGAAGCCTTCCGCGAAGGCACGATTCGCGTTACGGTGGCGATTTTGATGGTCGCAACTGTGCTGTCACTGGTGGCGTCGCTGCCCTTTTTTGACTACCGCACCCAGATCATTTCATACCCCACGCTGACTCTGATAGCGGCGCTGCTGACTTTTATTTCAGGGGTCGCGGTTGCCAGGCAGCATTTAAATACGGCGGGACGGTTTCTGGTGCTGACTTTTTTAGTTGCAGCCAGTGGCATTACGGTAATTGATGGCTATTGGGCGAGTCTGGTACTGCCCATGTATATGCTGGTGGTGCTGATTACCGCGCTGGTACTGCCACGCTCGTCCCTGCTGCCCATCACCGGAATCAGCATTATTTTTTTTGTCATTATCGCAGTGTTGCAGGAAGAAGCCGGACGGCAGCTTAAAATTCTGGTGGATGAGGAAGTGGTGGTTGATGCTGCCGATGTCAGCATCAACGTGGCTTTTCTGGTCACGATTCAGGCGCTGTTTTTACGACAGCTTAAAACCGAATTTGATGGCCGTCTGGCCGCCATGAGCGCCTCCGTGCAGCAGGCGGAAGCTGCCCGTCAGGAAGCCGACCGCGCCAGCCGCGCCAAATCGGAATTTCTGGCGGGAATGTCCCATGAATTTCGCACCCCGTTAAATGCCATCATCGGATATGCCGATATTATGATGTCCGGTATGGCCGGAACATTCACCGAAAAACAGCTTCAGCTTCAGAATCACGTCAAACACAATGCCTCCCGCCTGCTGGCAATGATTAACGATACGCTGGATATGGCGCGGATTGAGGCGAACCGGATTGAAATGAAGCTGACTCCATTTTCGCCAGAGGAAGAACTGCGCCAGATTGCGGACAGCATGAAAAGCCTGGCGGATAAAAAACACATTGAGTTAACTGTGCTGACTCTACCGGAGGTCCCGCCGATGGTGACGGGCGACCTGCAAAAAACGCAGCAGATTTTTACGAATCTGCTGGGGAATGCCCTCAAATTTACTTCTCAGGGCGGGGTAGCGGTTTACATCGGGCGCAAAGATGAGCAGCACTGGATGTTTAAGGTGGTCGATACAGGAATCGGGATTCCTGAAGATGCTTTTGACCAGATTTTTGAAATGTTCCAGCGTGTGGATCATGGCAGCCAGAAATTTGAAGGGACAGGGCTGGGGCTGGCAATTAGCAAGCGGCTGGTCGATTTTATGGGCGGGGAAATCAGCGTCCAATCCAGAGCGCGGGCGGGCAGCACGTTTACCGTTGTTCTGCCCTGTGAAGTCAAAATGCCTGCTAGCTGGTAGCAGGCATCCAGAAGCCATCTTTTCGCACGCCCAGACCGGCAATATGCTGCTCCGATGAAATATTCTCCGGGTAGAGGGTTTCCTGGTCGCCGCGCACATACAAAAAATCGTACAGAATCCGCCGCCACAACGGGCGGTCAAGGAAAAGGGTAGGGAACTGTAAGAAATACAGCGCTGTGTTTCCATGCACCACCAGCGGCACATCAAAAATCGTCGGCTGGTCGCTGCCAATCCACAGGTCAACAGGAATAATGTGTTCATCATAGTAGCTGGTGAGCAGGTCTTTTTCAGAAGGAACAGCGCCCGTTTGCTGGTACAGGCGTGCAGTATGGGCTATCACATCGTTCAGAGGTTGGTCGGCAAAAATCCCATAGCGTAAATGATGCTGAGCGCCGCGCGTTTTTTGCTCCATATTTTTAAGCACATGCTGCACATCCCCGTAGAGCAAATGAGGCTGTCCATACACCGACGCATGAATCTGCTGCTCCCGATACCAGTTCAGCGCGATTTCAGTACCCAGTTTGGCAATGGCCGCGTTGCTAAACTGCATGTAAATTTCACCCCGTTCAGCCAAATCACGTCCGATGACGGGCGTAAAAATGGTATGGATGCCATCTTCAAACATCATGCCCAGCACTTCCCGCATCCGGCCAAACACCTTATCCAGATAGTCATCACTGAGGATGTTGGTTTTGGTTTTATTAAACGTTCGCATGTACCAGCGCCGTGTGCCATTGAAGGGAATCCCGATTCCAAGCGGGCGTTTGACCTGCTGGCGTACCGCTTCTGAAGGCAGCATAACAAATTCTGAAAAGTTCATGTCTTTACTTCTTTCATCTTTGTCAAAGTGTGTTCAGAAAAGTTCGTGATTTTAATCACGTAAGTTAGAATGAATTTAGTATTAAGCATAGCGAGGTGAAAGCTATGATACAGACAGGCTATTCCGCCCTGATTATTGATGACAACTTCTACAACCGTGATATTTTCCGCTTTGCGCTGGAAAATGCTGATTATACCGTGACTGACGCCGAAAGTGGATTAGACGGCCTGAATCTGCTGGAAAAACAGAATTTTAATTTGCTGGTGCTTGACCTGCAAATGCCTGGCATGAACGGGCTGGAAGTCCTCAAGCAGATTCGCCAGAATCCGCGCTACCAGCAAATGCGTGTGATTGTGGTCACTGCCAACGGGCATCTGGCAACGCAGGAAGTGGATAAACTGACCGACCATCTGATGTTTAAGCCGATTGATGTGGTGGGGTTTTCGCATTTTGTGAGTCGGCTGAAACGGGTATTTGACACAGAAAAATGAGTGAAGCCGCCTTTTTGGAACGTCTGAATTACGAAGCGCTTGTTCCTGCCGCCGCCATTACAGATGGCATTGACTTGATTCTGCGCGAAGATGTCATTTTGACCAGCAGCCAGCAGTTCCCCGCGCCGGATTCAACGCACGCCTGCCTGCTGCGTGCCACACCCGATACTGCCGACGCGCTGCTGGATGAAGTCATTGCGTATTTTATGGATAAGGGGCTGCCTCCTACGCTGTACATTTCGCCCGCCTGCACTCCTGATGACTGGCCGGAACGTCTGCGCCTGCGCGGATTCGTGGAAAGTGAGCATCAGGAAGCCTGGATGATTCTGGACCGGCTTGAGGATTTTCATTTTCAGGACTTTAATCAGGAAGTGACGCTGCACCGCGTCACGCCGGATGATGTGCTGGCCTTTGCTGAAACCTTTCTGACCGCGTTTGAGCAGCCCGTCGAAATTGCGCCCCTGCTGGCTGACATGCTCCGTCCATCGACAACACTGCCCGATACCTTTCATTATCTGGCACAGTTAAACGGCGAAAATGCGGGGACGGTTTCCCTGATTCGGTCACAAACTTACGGCATTATTGGCAGTGGGGGCATTGTTCCCGCGCACCGCCGTTCTAAAATTATCGTCGCATTGTTTTATGCCGCCTATGGAGAGGCGCAAAAACACGGTATTCGCAGCATCTTCGGGCAAACTCAGGCAGGCAGTTATATGGAGCATCTACTGACTTCTAATCATTTTCGCCGTGCTTTCACCCGTCGCTGTTTCACGTTGGCCTGACCCCACCTGCCCTCAAAAGGGGTAAGATAGAAAGAGAGTCAAAGGAAAACGGCTATGCTGGCGAACGGTGTTGAACTGTATTACGAATTACACGGTGATGGCGATGACGTGCTGGTTTTAAACAACGGAGTTATCGCCAGCACCGCCACCTGGGGATTTCAACTGCCCGCCCTTACGTCCCGCTACCGGGTGTTGCTGTATGATATGCGGGGGCAGGGGCAGTCGCAAAAATGGAAGCCAGGTGAACCGGATTATACCTGGGACACCCATGCCGATGATTTAGCCGCCCTCATGGATGGACTGGATATTCAGAGCGCCCATATTGGCGGAATCTCCTACGGCGGCGAACTGACGATGGTATTTGCTTTGCGTCACCCGCAGCGCTGCAAAAAATTATTTATCGCCGATGCAGTTAGCCATGTTGAACGGCAGCTTCAGGCGATTGTGGAAAACTGGGCGATGATTGCGGCGCTGGGCAACCACGAGTTATTTTATAAATCCACCTGGTACTGGAACTTCAGTGATACATTTTTTGCCGAAAAATACGATTTTCTGCTGAGTCGGGTTGAGGCCGCGAAAGCGCTGGATTTGCCCTCAGTGGTGCAGTTGTGCCGTTGTTTCCTGACGCTGAATATCACCTCCCGCCTGGCAGAAATTCAGCAGCCGGCCTGCGTTGTGGTTGGGGAAAAGGACATTTTAAAACCGCCCCACTATTCCAGAACCATCGCCGACCGGATTCCCAACGCACAGTTTCATATGCTTGAAGGGGCAGGCCATGCTTCCTTTTGGGAATCTGCCACCGACTTTAACCGGATTTTGCTCGATTTTCTGGC
>CAZKZS010000353.1:0-5292 GCA_964557285.1 uncultured Anaerolineae bacterium
GTGACATTAGTAAACGGGCATCGCCATATAATCGGAAAACACGTCCCAGGCCGCGTCGCGCCCGTGACAAACGACAGCCAGTGCGCCCGCCTGTCTTGCAGCCTCGAGCCATGCGACCTGATGCGCCGACGCGCCGCCGTCCTTTTCCTTCGCCCGCGCCGGGGTTTTCATCTCGATGGCAAGATAGTGATGGACTCCGCGCGGCTGGAGGTATAACAAATCCGCAACGCCATTGACCCATCCCTCGCGTTTGTACTTCATGACCAGCGCCATTTTTCGCTGGTAGGTACGGCCCGCAACCCATACGCCGTTCAGGGTCGCAAAAAACAGGAGGCGGATGAAGTCGGGACGGTTGCGATAGGTAAGCAGAACGGCTTCCACAAGGGCGGACTGCTCGTTATGCTCGGACGGTTTTATCGCTCTCGTCATTTTAGATAATCCCGGATCGCTTCACAGATGGCAAATTCCATCGTTTCGCCCTCGCCGTGATATTGGTCGTCTATGGCGGCAATCCATTCGCCGTCCTTGCTCCAAGCCTTGCCAGCCAGGGCGAAGGTCTCGCCATCCGCTCTGACCGATGCGGAAAAGGCAAGGGTCTTGGGGTTATACGAGTCGACCTGCGCCGTAAACTTTGCGGTGAAAATATCGGTTTTCATTGCGCCTCCCGGCTCTCAGAAAAATATCTGCTCATGTTTTCCGTCACCATCCGGTCCCACCAGGCCGGGACAAAATGCGGACCCGCCCCGTTTCGGATCATGACGACCCTGCCGAGTCTCACACCGGCATACAGCCGCTCCATGATCGTCGATGTGGAGTTGCAGCCGAGCGCCTGCATCAACTCGCGGGCGGAGGGCTGAAATTTGTTTTTTGCCGTCATGCGGTCGAGCGCGTCCCAGGCGGCAACCTGATAGCGAGTGGGTTGTTTGCGCGCGCCTGTCATAAGGACTCCGCCGTCTTTCCGCTTCTGCTGAAAATCCACACGAAGCGCCCGCCCTTGGTCCTGACCGGCGCTGGCTTGTTCGGTATCCATCCACGCAGCCCGGATTTTTTTTCAACCAATGCCAGGACTTCACGGTAGGGGACCATGACCGGCGCGGATACCTGCGCGGAATGTCCGCCCATGCCGTTCGCGCCGTAATGATCGAGCGTCACCATAAGCCCTCGATCTCTTTTTGATATTGCTCGATCACCCTTCGGACAGCCTCCCGCTCGGTCTTTCCGACCGCAACCCACCAGCCGCCGCAGATCATCGCCCGGAATCCGTGCGCGTCCGGGGTTACGGATACCTGTATCGTGTCGGGGTCGATCTTGTCAAAAAAAGAGGTTTGACACATGGTTTATCCTTGCGCCAGGATCTCACAGGGTTTCAGCATATACGGTCCCTTTGCGCTTTTGCCCTCGATGAAGACATAGACTCGCGCCTCCGTTTCGGATTCTTTCGTCACGCCGCAGGGCAGCCCGGCAATTTCCATTTTTTCGGTTTCATCCGTCCGCGCCACGACTCCGAAGCGCATATAACCGGCGGGGCGGGGGATGACAAGCGGGAGGGGTTGGGAATTGATGATCGCTCGAAAGCGGGCGACAGGATCGCTTGTATTTGTATTCATGGCATCACCTTTCTGATATAGTTTCTTGACGTAACTGTCTTATAGCCGTCGTCGAACATGACAAGGCAGGAGTTCATCCGTCCGCGCGCCAAAACATAACATCTTTGCCCTTTGCGCTCGGGATAACGGGTGGACACGCGCCAGTAATACACAGTCACAGGGGCAACTCCCGGATTAGAACTTATACCCATCCGGCATGACCTGCCGGCCGTCCTTGCCGTTCAGACAAACAACCCTGCCGACGCGCCGGTCATGCAGCCTGCTCTTTAGATACCCGTCCAGGGTCTCGTCGCTTTTATTGCTGGCGATCACGGTGAGCGCCTCTTCGCGGACCGCCCTTGTGTACCGCTGGTCAAGTAATTGGAAAAGCCTCTCTTGCGCCCAGGGCGTGTCATTGCTTTTATCCATTTCATCGAGGAAAAGGACATCCCGGTTTATCCACCAGTCGATCCGTTTCAATAATTCGGTGGTCTTATGCTCCGGCTCATCGAAGGCAAGGCGGATATTGTCAAGCACGGCGGAAACATTTGCATAAGCCGCCTTTTTGTGGTCTCGATGCGCGGTCGCCGTCAGGATTTTTCCGACCAGGGTCTTTGCCTGCCCCCACGATCCCCATAGGTACACCATCCCGAATCCGCGTTCGTAAAACGGTTTGATCGCCTTGACAGCCTCGATGCCGTCTGAAATACCGGGTCTGACAGCCTGCCAGGACAGCGACAAATCGCTTTCGCGCAGCCCTATCACGGAGGGGTCGAACCGGTTGCGCTTTTCCCGGATCTCGTTTTCGAGTTCCAAAACACACGGACACATGAACCAATGCATGTCGTATTGTTTGGACTGTACCCATCCGAAGCCCTTGCAGCGTTGGCAGCCGGGTTTTGCGTCAAGCGGTTTTTTTGGTTTTTCGACAGCGCCGGGCGACCGGCTTTTTATTTTTTCAATCAGGGCATTCGCGGTCATTGCCGTATTCATGCAGCCTCCAATAATTTTCTCGCCTCGCGCATGTCCTTTTCGATTTCCTCGGGGGTCCTTCGATTCGCGGCTGGCGTTTTTACCGCAGCGCCGGCCGTTTTGCGCAGCGCGTTTAGTTTCGGACTCTTTCCGCCCTCCTTGCTGCGTTTCAGGACGGCGGCGATAAATGACCAGTTCCGGGCGTTGCGCTTGACGGCGATCTCAAACGCCTCCTCGAACCAGGGCAGGGGGTAGTCTGTCACTGCAACCCGGATCGCGTCTGCGATCATGGGCGAGATAATCCCGATCTCAGACTCGTACATTTTCGACACTTTCGCGGCGGCGGCATCTACATCATCATCTGATGTATTCCCTGATGTATTCTCTGTATTCCTATTAAAGTTTTCGGAAATTCCAGATTCTAGATTTTCCGGAATCTGAGGGTTTTCGGGTATTCTAGATTCTGGAAAACCCGGAAACTGGACACCAAGCAATTCATAGACCTTTTGCCTATTTACCCGATAGTGGACAGTTGCCGGAACGCCCTTTAATTTCTCCTCCATGACGCCTGCCGCCCGGCATTTTTCCCGAGCGCCGTCCAGTTCGGATTCAGTCAGTCCCGTTTCTTCCATCCAATCATCACGAGTTTTCCAAAACCAGCCATCAGGGTTTTTAGTACGTTTCGACCAATAGAAACCTTGCGACAAGAAAATAGCCGCATTGGTTGACCCTGTTATTTTTTTGAATGACGGGTTATAGGCAATGGGTTTATCAAGGACTTCGTCCAGCGCGTCGTAATATTGCCGCGTCATCTCATCCCCTCCAGCATCACAGCCTTTTTAGACTCAGCCGCAACCCAGGCGTCATAAAGCCTTTTCCATCGTTCCACGACGCGGACGGCGTGATCGCTTGCCCCGGATGCGGTCTTGTATGCGGACCGGCTGAAAAATAGTTCCCCGCCGGTTTGAAAACAGGGCAGGTAATACTTTCCGCCCGGCGCTTTCGGGTCATCGAAGCGTCTGTGACTTGGTTTTACGGCGTGAGGGTTTATCTTTGGGGTCTTCATCCCGTCACCCCCAGGCGCATCTGCCCGCGCTGTTTGTACGCCTTTTGGACCCGCAGGGCGGTCAAGCGGCGTTCCTTTGCGGCTTTCAACTGCTCGGCGACGTAATGCTCGACCTCGGCGTTCGATTGCGCCAGCTTATACCCGGCTTCGTTCGAGTTCGAGACGATCACATAACCGCAGAGCCGCAGGGCGCGGATCAATCTCTGAATGGCGCGGTCGTTGTTGTGGTCGCGGGTCGTTCCGAAAATCTCGCGCTGCAATTCGACCCGCTTTACGGCGCGCTTGCGCGCCCGCAAAAAATCAAGCACCTGCTTTTGAAGGTCGGTCAGATCATTCTCGTTCATCGTTTCTCCTTTTTGTTCATAAGGTTTATCGCGTCGCGCCGCAGGTCTTCCTGCCGCGCCTTCAACTCGTCCAACGGGTCGCTCATCATGTCGATCTTGGCAATGATGTCGCCGAGCGCGTCCCTCGTCTCGCGTGACAGTCCGCCCGAGGCGGTCATGCGGCGGGCTTTCAACTTTTCGACCGCCCGCTGCAACTCGGCGATCCTGACTCCATCCTGCCCCTTCCGTTGTTTGTATTTTCTCGCCATGAAGTAAAATACCGGGGCGATAAAAACCAGCAGAAGGAGGACAAGGACGATGTAGGGAGCAATAGAATTCATAAATTTCAAATTTACGAATACTGACGAAAACCTGAAATTTTGGATAAGAGGGTGTATGTTTATCGTTATGCTGCATCAGGTCGAGAAGTTCGTGAAAACCTGCCGTTCGCCGCGCACCGCCGAGGGCTACAGGGCGGTTCTTGAAAAACTGGCAGGCTGGCTCGATGACCATTCCATTACCTTTGATCAGATCACGCCCGAGGCGTTTATGAAATTCCTGGGCGATCAATCCCAATGGGGGGCTGTTTCCCGTTACCTTGCGTATAACGTCACGCGGTCGTTCCTGCGTTGGCGGATCGGGGAGGATCATCCCCTTTCGACCCTGCGCATGAAGCGCCCCAGGTCCAAGCCGCAACCGGTCATCACCCAGGAGCAGTTCGACAAACTCCTGGTCTTTTTCGACCAGTCCACTCCCATCGGCTCGCGCGATCTTTCGCTTTTCGCCCTCGCCGCTGAAACGGGTCTGCGGGCGTCAGCCTTGTGCAATCTCAAAATGCGCGACCTGCATCTCGATTCCCTGACTCTGGTCGTTTTGGATAAGGGATTGAACGGGGGGAATTGGCGGATCTGCAAATTCAGCGCGATAACGGCAAACTTTCTGTCCGTTTGGCTGGCGTACCGGGCGGGGATCGCAAAGCCCGAGACGGATACCGTATTTTGTTCCGTGTACGGGGTCAAACGCGGGCTGCCAAATAACCGCTTCGGACTGCTTTCAAGATGCAGGGAGATCGGGCGCAAGGTCGGATTCCACTTCACCCCGCATGTCTTCCGCCGCTTCATGGCTACCCGGATGCTGGAACTAAAGGCATCGAACAGCGCCGTGATGAAACAGGGCGGATGGACCTCCGAGACGGAATTCCGCAAGTACATCCAAACGTACCAGCTACAGGATGTCGAGCCGTATTCGCCGGTGGTTGAGTTTTTCAGGAAGGATGGACCGCAAACTACCTAAGCCCTTGGTCGGGAGTTCAAATCTCCCCCTCGGCACTACATCGGTGATCAGT
>CAZKZS010000354.1:0-5258 GCA_964557285.1 uncultured Anaerolineae bacterium
TATGTTGCCTCTGCGGTGGTGGGCTATTTGTGTATTGCCTTCCTGCTGAACTATCTCCGTCGGCGTCGGTTATATGGCTTTGCGGTGTACTGTGCAGTCTTTGGGTTAGTCAGTTTGGTAGCAGCCCTCGTTCGAGGGTAGGAAGTGCTAAAAGCTGCCAAACGTACCATCGTCATATTCGGATTAGCAGCGCTGGCCTCAAGCTGCCGGGGGATGGCACAGCAGGCCACGCATACCCCGGAAATTTCGCACCTGCGCGTCATCGCCACCACCAGCACCGCACCTCTAGCACAGGACTTGATTCAAGCCTACGTCCGCGAAGACTCTTTATTTGTTATTAGCTTAAGTGAAGCCAACTGGTCAGCCGTGCAAAAGCAGATTACGGACGACCCTGCTTTTTTTGGCATGACCACCTTTCTGCCCGAAAATTCACCCTTATGGGCGACGCCTATTGGCGAAGATGGCTTAGCGATTATTGTTCATCCTTCTGTGCAGTTGGATGCCTTGACCGCCGCCCAACTGCGAAATATTTTTTCGGGTGGGGTGCGGAACTGGCGCGAAGTCGGGGGGCCAGACCTGCCGATGGTGGTGGTCAGCCGGGAAGCAGGCGCGGATACAAGAGCTGTATTTGAACGTCTGGTGATGGGAGAACGGCCTATTAGCGGCGCGGCGGTGCTTGCCCCGACCAGCAGCAGCGTTCTGGACATCGTTGCCACTACGGAAGGCGCGATTGGTTATGCCAGTTTTGGCTCACTTGATAACCGCATTCGGATTGTTCCTGTTGCCGCCAGTATCAACGACACCCCCATTTTGCCCTCACTACAAACCATTTCCGACAAAACGTACCCCTTACGGATGCCCATTTTAATCGTGTCGCAGCAGCCCCCCGATCTGAACAGCACCATTTATGAATTTTTCCTCTGGATTCAGCAGGGAGGCGGCCAGAATATCATCCGGCAACATTACGCGCCTGTGAATCCATAAAATTCATTTTCCTTGAAATTACGTCTATATAAAATTTGAAGTGAAATAAAATTGAGGATTCAACGAAAATTTTATAACTTGATTGACGGTCATGTAAATCTAAATATTCTGGTTCTAAATCCATTTGTCCCTTAATCGAATAGATACCCCTATAATGTCCTGAAAAGGGATTAAAAAAATATGGATGTGCAACCGGTTACACTGGAAGGTCGCGTTGTACGGTTAGAACCTCTGGCGATTCATCATGCAGAAGCCCTGGCACGGGTCGCCGTACCGGAAATTTTTACGTTTTATACCTATGCGCCAGAATATTCACCGGAAGGGCTGCGAAAACTGATTGAGTTTCATCTCAATTCAGACCGGATTGCCTTTGCCAAAATAGATAAGGAAAGTCATCAGGCGGTGGGCGTGACGACCTATCTGGAAATTAACCGCCAATTCCGGAATCTTGAAATCGGGCATACCTGGATTGGGGTGGCTTATCAGGGGACGCTGGTGAATCCGGAAAGTAAATATCTGCTGCTGCGCCATGCGTTTGAAACGCTAGGGGCTATCCGTGTGCAGCTAAAAACAGCAGGTACGAATCTCCGCAGCCAGCGAGCGATTGAAAAATTAGGCGCTCAAAAAGAAGGGGTGATGCGAAAACAGCGGATTTTGCACACTGGAGAAATAGACGACTCGGTTTTATATAGTATTGTTGATGATGAATGGCCGGAAGTCAAAGCAGGGTTAGAAGCACGCTTAGGGTACATTCCCTAAAACAGGCGGGGAGAGTCCCCGCCCCATAAAAATTAACGTTTTAACTGCCACATTTTGGTAATCGCTGGCAAACCAAAAATATCAATTGCCCGGGCGCCGTCACGCAGCAGACTGGCGTGCGGGCTTTCCTCTAACAGGGATTCCAGCAGTTCTTTGACCGCCGCAAACGGCCCGCCGGGATGATTCAGATTCGCGTGCAGGGCTTCGACATACGCCCGTTCCTGAAAACGAGAAAAAGCCATCATAAAATCATAAGTTGTAAATTCGTTGCTAGACATGCCAGCAATGACTTCCTCCACCAGAGGGGTTAGATTTTCTTTGACACCCATCGTCTTCTCCTAAATGTTTTCCGCATTAAATATAACACGCCTGATGACAATCAGCGTTTCGTCGTCAAAAGCGCCCTGCTCGGCAGCAAAATCACCTGCCTCCTGAATAATTTTGGCCGCTAAATCCTCTGCAGGAAGCGGCGCGTTTTCACAAATCACTTCGCTCAAACGCTGTTCCCCATATTCTTCTTCGTCCGCGTTGATGATTTCGGTAATCCCATCGGTGAACAGCACGAGTATATCATTTTCTTCCAGTTTGATAGTGGATTCCTCATACACGGCAGATTTAAACACCCCTACCGCTACCCCGGCCGCCGTAATTTCCTCACAGGTCTGGGAGGCGGCACGGTAGAGCAAAGGCGGATTATGACCCGCAGAGGCAAATTCGATAACCCCCGTTTTTAAATCCAGATACCCTACAAAAACCGTCGCAAACATGCGCGAACGCTGGTGATGCAAAATCAAATCATTTGCCCGTTTAATCATTTCCGCCGGATGCAGCCCCAGACTCATCCCAAAACGCAGCACCGTCACGGTCAGCGCCATAAACAGCGCTGAAGGAATCCCCTTGCCAGATACATCAGCAATTAAAATCGCTAGCCGCCCGTCTTTCATCGGGTAAAAGTCGTAAAAATCGCCTGCCACTTCCCGAACCGGATTCCAGTGGTAGGCAATATCCCAGCCTACTAGCTGCGGCACGGTATCCGGCAAAAAACTGCGCTGGATGTTTCGCGCCATTTCCAGCTCCCTATTCAAAAGCTGCTGCTCTAATTCCTGAGCGTACAGGCGGGCATTTTCAATGCTGATAGCGGCCTGAGAAGCCAGCGCGTTTAAAAGCTGCTCATCCCGACGGGTAAAGGTGCTGCCTTTTTTGTTGACTAACTGCACCACCCCGATAATTTTCTGTTTGGGGTTTCGCATGGGCAGAGTCAAAATGGTCTGCGTGTGGTAGCCTGTGATTTTATCGTAATGGGGATTAAACATGGGGTGCTGGTGGGCGTCGGCGATATTCAAGGTTTGTCCGGTTTGGGCCACATATCCGGCAATCCCTTCCCCAATTTTTAAACGAATTTCCGGCAGCACCTCAGAGTTTTCCAGCAGGATACGAGAGAACAATTCTCCTTTTTCCTCATCAATCAGGTAAAGCGTTCCCCGTTCCGCGTCAATGGTTTCGACCAGTTTGTTAACAATCAAACGCAGCAGGTCATCCAGTTCAATGCCCGTGCTGATGATTTCACTCACGGCACGCATGGCGCTGAATTCCTGCTTTTCGCGGCGGCGTTCGCGTAACATCCCTTCGCGGTGAATCTGTTTGGTGAGAATCAAAATATTGGGGCCGCCGCGTTTAGGGAAGGTTTTCCGTTCCACTTTGTCCACCAGATGATGAATCAGATGCAGCCCCATGCCGCCATTGATTCGGGCCTCTACCGGAGCATTGATGTCAAAGGGTTTGACTTTAGAGGGGTCAAACGGCTCGCCCCAATCAACCAGACTCAATTGAATCCGGTTATCATCTACTAAATCTGCCCGAATTTCGACTTCGCCATCAGTTTTGTCGTGGTAGGCATGGTGGATAATGTTGGTCGCAGATTCCTCTACGGCGAGTTCAAGCTCAAATAGGACGGTTTCACTGAGTTCTAAACGGTGGGCTAATCCTTGCAGAAAATAGGAAATGGTACTCAGGCTTTCGAGGGTGGCTTGAACACGTAATCTACCTAATTGATACTGCATCGTGGCTTTCTTTATCTGGATTTATTCTCAATTCTACCCAAAACCCTTCCTTTTAACCCCTATCGGGATTAACATGAATTTGTTGCCGCTATTTCAGGAGAGTCAATCATGCTGTCAGCCTCAGACCGCCGCCAGTACATTGAAGACATTCGCCAACTGCCTGTTCAGGTCAGGGAACTGGTAGAAGGGCTAACTGATGAACAGCTTTACACGCCTTTTTTAGAGGGAGAATGGTCAGTCGCGCAAAATGTGCATCATCTGGTCGATTCCCACATGAACAGCTATGTCCGGTTGAAGTTAATGCTGACCGAAGACCTGCCCACTTTTAAACCCTACCATCAGGAAAAATGGGCGGAACTGCCGGACTATCAACTGCCGATTGACGTGTCGCTGAGGATGCTGGAAGCGCTGCATGAACGCTGGGTGGCGCTGTTTGAAAGTTTAGACTACGACCAGTGGCAGCGTGCCGGTTATCATCCCGAAGTCGGACAAATTCGCGTGGACGACTTGCTGAAATCCTACGCGGAACACGGCCACGGACATCTTGACCAGATTCAGCGCACGCTTGCCGCCCAAAAGGACGTTTAATCGTCGGTTCGGCCTGTCGCCATTTTTTGACGGAGCAGGAGTTCAGACGCCCGTTCTCTGGCCTCCTGCTGCATTTCCAGCACGACTAATCTATCGTTGAGTGGAACAAGAAACTCCTTAATGAGTTCACTGGCTGCATCTTTATCTACATAGGGGTATACATACGTCTTCATGAGATTCCGAAGCCAGTCGCGTTTTGCTAGAGTGAGCGTGTACTCATCGTCGGTATCGGGCATATTGTTTTCCCACCAGTCGCGGCGAGTAAATTTCTCTGGCCTGTGGGTTAGATTGATTATTTTTTCCTGCAAGGAATTGACCTGATGTAGACGCCACGTATAAACGCCAAAAGCACCCATTAGGATTCCCGCAGCAAAAACGAACTTATTGTTCATCACCATACTCTTCCAGAAGATGTATAAAGTCATCCTCATACCACGTTTTTATGGAATGGGGATAGTCTGCCTGTTGTACTTTCGCGCCAAGTTCCTTAGCATACCGTAAAAAAGCCTTCTGGTCAGCCGCTTTAATTATTTTCAAAATATTTAATGCTCTTTTCAAAGTAATTCTGATCAAGTTGTCCTCTGGATTCTGCGCTGCAATATCTTCTATCAAACGAATAATTTGCTGAAGGTCTGCCAGCGTTTGATGCCATTCGGGAAGAGTCATTTTTTCGGGCTTAGGGTTGCTGTCCATTTTAAACTCCTCTATTTAAATGATAAATGCTGTCGTTTAAATCTTTAATGTACTCATTTTAAGGCACATTTTTCCCCTCGGCAACCAATAAGGGGCAGTATGTTTCCCTCACCCTAAATCCCTCTCCCGTTCTGGGCTGAGGGGGCGACAGTAGACAGCACGGGGTTCATCAGG
>CAZKZS010000355.1:0-5239 GCA_964557285.1 uncultured Anaerolineae bacterium
GAAACGACGCTGCCCGTCCGTATTCCACCTTTAAAACTGTGTACCGATAACGCGGCCATGATTGCGGCAGCAGGATTTTTTCTCTTTCAGCAGGGGAAGTTTGCCGATTACAGCCTGGATGTAAAACCCAATCTGCCCCTCACCGCCTATCGAGGTATTTCACGAGGAACGTAACGGGTTCTAACCCCTGCCCTAAATCCAGATGCAGCACCCGTTCCGGCACGAATCCCAACCGTTGATACAGCCGGTAGGCGCGGTGATTGCTGTTGGCCGCGCCAATTTCCAGCCGATAGACTCCTAACCGCCGCGCTTCTTCGGTCAGCCGTTTGACAATGGCCGTCCCAATCCCCCGTTCCCGGTAGGGCGCGGCCACAATTAAATCGCTAATTTCGGCGGCAGCAGGCCATACTGTCAGCAGGCCAAACCCTACGGCTCGGCCTTCGGCTTCCGCCACCAGCGCATATCCCTGTTCCAGATACATCGTTTCCAGACAGCGCCGGATAAATTGTTGGACGGAGCGCAGTTCACGTTCTGTCCAGCAGGTGGCCTGTAACGCAGCAGAATCGCGTTCCTCCGCTGGACGGAGTTTGTAAGCAGATTTAGGGGTGAGGATATGTTTAATCAACCGCGATAGAAGCATAACTTCTCACTCTTTATTACCACACAGCCTCACAGAATTTAGCACAAATTTCACAGGAGGCCGCGAACACGCTGAGCAATCAAATCCACTGCAACGATATTATGCCCGCCCTGTGGCACAATAATATCGGCATACCGTTTGCTCGGTTCTACAAAAGCATCGTGCATAGGGCGCACCGTTTCAAGATACTGGTCAATGACCGACTGCATGGAGCGCCCGCGTTCGGCCACATCCCGGCTGAGGCGGCGAATAAACCGAATATCGTCCGGTGTATCGACAAAAATTTTAATGTCGAACAACTTCCGAAGTTCCTCCTCCGCCAGCACGAGAATTCCTTCCACCAGAATCACACGCTGCGGTTGGACGGTACGGGTTTCCTTCAGCCGACGGTCATGCACAAAATCATAAATCGGAACTTCTACGGGTTTGCCCACTTTAAGTTGGAGAATATGCTCCACCAGCAGACTGGTTTCCAGTGAATCGGGATGGTCGTAGTTCACCTTTCTGGAATCGAGACTCAAATCAGAGAGGTCTTTGTAGTAGGAATCATGCAGCAGGTAGGCAATATTTTCCTGGCCGGCCTGTTCCAGAATGGCTTTGGAAATGGTGGATTTGCCGGATGCGCTCCCGCCTGCAACACCAATCGTTACAATATGTGAGTCCATGTTATCCTTCGTTTAAAGTATTGAAGAAATTGTAGTCTGCCGTGTCCGGTTTTCCAGACTTAACATTGTCCCGTGTCTCGCACGACCAAAAATCCACGTAAATTCTGGGCAATCAACTGTCCCCCAATCGAAGTCCGCACATTGACATACAAAATATACAGGCCGGAAGGCAGCCCCGGTGTGGTCACATACACCGTGATGTTGTCACCACTGCGGGCAGTCTGGGCGGAAACTTCTATTAGGGGCATCAGGGGTGCATTGGCAGGTTCAATAGAAGCGGTAAACGCGCCCGGATACCCTGTGTTGGCAACTGTAAACCGCCCTAATTCATAGCGCCCGCCGCAGAACTGCCCAATTTCTACCGTCATTTCATTGGAATACAGGGTCATGATGGGCAGATAGCGGCTGTATCGTTTGGGCATGGTCGCAAAACGTTCATAGGCCAGCGTCGGCGCACCGTCGGATTTAAGCAGGCCAAACCAGCGCATATGACTGCATGGCGGCAGCGAGCCGTCATTAGGGCGCTGTGAAAAATTCAAATTCCACAAAAACATCGGGCCGGCCCATACCCAGTTGCGGTCTGCGTAGGTAAATGCCCGCACGATATAATCCGCCTGGGTCTGACCACTCACGCGTAGCCAGGCAAAGCCCTGAAACGCCGGATCACTTTCTGAACAACCAACGCCATCTTCCGAAGGGTCGCGCAGCCAGCCAAATTCCGTCAGCCAGATTTGTTTGTTGATGCCAAATTCTCGCAAAATGCGCCAAATGAGTTCTGCCCGCCGAAAATTGTATCTATCTGCCGCAGGGTCATCTTCCGGCGCGGCGTTAAAGCCGTAGGGATGGTAGCCAAAAGCATCAAAATAACGGCCTGCACCGTTCGCCAGCATATCACGGGCATACTCTAAATCATTCACGGCCATGCGGTCAGGGGTGGTCGGCGCAGGCGCGAGTCCGCCAGATACCACGATAATATGTGGGGCAACGGATTTAATGGCCTGATATGCCTCCCGCAGCAGCCGCACATATTCCGCCGCATCGGGCGGGCGATTTTGCCATTCCAACGATAGATTCGGTTCGTTATGAACCTCAATGGCATCCACCCCCAGACTGGCTAAATTGCTGGCACGCTGAGCAATACCCGCACGGAAGGCTTCTAAATTATCGGTAGGGGCAATATCCAGCCGAAACAGAATCCGTTTGTTCTGGAAGGGCGGAATCTGCGTTTCGTTATACACCTTCACCCAATCCACCCCCAGACGGTCAACCACTGCTGGATCAACTGGCACATTGGGGTCAAGGTGCAGCCCGTATCCCAGATGCGGCGGTGGCAGCGAATCCCCCTGCGCTGAAACGGCCGTATTGCACAAAAAAACGATCAGTATCATCCCACAAGCTGCGATTCTCGTCATTCGCTTTGCCCTGCTATAATTCTCCCAGTAGATGAGAGGAGAAATTGATTGTCGCTTAAAGTTTCAGTCATTATCCCCTGTTATAACGAAAAAGAGACGATTCAGGAAATTGTCCGGCAGGTGGTGGCGGTGGGGGCTGCGAGTGAGATTGTCATTGTGGATGATGGGTCTACGGACGGCACCCGCGACCTGCTGCCCGAACTTGAACAAACCTATGACATCGTGCGGGTGATTCTGCACGCGCAAAACAGTGGCAAAGGGGCAGCCGTCAGCACGGGTTTTAAAAATGCGACGGGGGAGGTGTTTATTATTCAGGATGCCGACCTGGAATATGACCCGCGTGACTATCCTGTGCTGCTCAAGCCGATTGAAGAAGGCCGCGCAAAAGTGGTGTATGGGTCGCGTTTTCTGGGGGGGCCACGGAAAACCATGTTTTTCTGGAACATGCTTGCCAACAAATTCCTCACGCTAGTGACAAATATCCTGTACAACACCATCCTGAGTGACATGGAAACGTGTTATAAAGTTTTTCGGGCGGAGGTGGTGCGCGGCATGAAAATTCGCTCCCGCCGTTTTGATTTTGAACCGGAAGTGACCGCTAAAGTATTAAAAAAAGGGATTCGGATTTACGAAGTGCCAATTTCTTATAATGGGCGCGAATGGACAGAAGGCAAAAAAATCAAATGGTATGATGCGCCTATCGCCCTGTGGACCCTCATCCGTTACCGTTTCACCGATTAAGCGCCGTTTAACCGTAGGACAGGCTGTGATATAGTGTCAACGGAGGATGTATGCGGTTTACAGGGTTACTGCTGTTCGCGGGTTTATTGCTTCTTTTTGTGCCTGTCATTTTTGCGGACTCATTCAGTCAGACTTCAGAGGTTTACGTAGAAGCCTACGGAACAGCCAATTTACGTTCTGGTCCTTCTACCGATTTTGCAGTTATCTATGAAATAACGGCGGGAACGGAATATCGGGTTTTAAAACAGCACGCGCTTGTTCCCTGGCTGCTGCTGGAAGTACCAGGGATTCCTACGGGCGCGGGATGGGTGTTTGTGGACCTGGTACAGGTCAAACGCGGCAGCTTAAGCGCCCTTCCCTATGAATCGGCTTTTGATGAACTGTCCGGACAGGCGGCTGCCCCTGCAACTGTTGAAAATCCGGTTACTGCTACTGCAACGGCGACTCCTCCGGCTGCCGAAGTGACCGCGCGGCTGCTGGGGCGGTCTAATGTGCGTTTTGGCCCCGGCATAGATTATCCAGTGCTGATTACGCTGGATGAAGCCTCCGTTTTACCTGTACTGGCAAGGCACAGCACCTTTCCCTGGTACAAAGTCCGCACGGACAACGGCGAAGGCTGGGTGTTTGCGGATAATGTCGAAGTTCAGGGCAATATTTACGCGGTTGAACTTGTAACCAGCATGACCATCCCTTATCCTACCCCCACCGCGACTCCTGATACAGTGGTGGTAAATTCCTCCCCCCTGGGAGACTTTGGCAGTGAAGCGACCAGCCTGGCAAATACACTCGGGTTACAGATTGACCAGTATTTGCTGTCTAACGCGGTTATGCCGCGCACAGACCGCGAAGCTTCCATTTTTGTGATGGATTTGCAGACAAAGGAACATTTTACGCTGAATGGCGGGGTGGCCTACAGCGGCACAAGCATCAACAAAATTCCGATTCTGGTCGGGTATTTCCTGTATAAAAGTGACCCGATTGAAGAAGAAGATGCCATGCTCATGGCAAACACCATGATTTGCAGTGAAAATATCACCACTAACCAGATGCTTGCTGCGATTGGCGGCGGGGATATTGGCATCGGGGGGGAACGAGTCACCCAGATGATGCAGGATTTAGGGCTGGTGAATACCTTTGTTCTCTCCTCCTTTGATACTGGAATCCCCAATCCGACCCCGCTTCCGTTTGCCATGCCAATTACCCAGGCGGACCAGCAGCGCACGCAGCCCGACCCGTATAACCAGATGACGATTGAGGAAATTGGCTGGCTGCTGGGCGGGATGTATCAGTGTGCGGTGGATGGCACAGGCCCCCTGATTGACCGTTTTGGGGAACAGTTGAATCAGCGTGAATGTCAGCAGATGGTACGAGTCATGCGGGCAAACAAAATCGGGGCGCTCATTGAAGCGGGGGTCGGGCCAAATGCGCTGATTGCTCATAAACATGGGTGGGTGAGCAATACACACGGGGATGCAGGCATAGTTTTTGGGCCGGAAAAAAACTATGTGATTGCAATGATTTACCACGAACGCACGACCTGGCTGAATTATGAACAGTCCTTTCCTGTTCTGGAAGAAATTTCCCGCCTTGCCTGGAATTACTTTAACCCCGGGGCGGCAGTCGCCAGCACTTCGCCGCAGGATGTTCCCGAAACGTGTAATATTTTTGCCGAACCCGTCATTCCCGATTTGCTGGGGGGCAACTTGAGCCTGCCCGTGCCGCAGCCACAATCAACACCAGAGCCGCAAAAATTCGGTTAGGGCTGCCAGCGAAAGGTATAC
>CAZKZS010000356.1:0-5230 GCA_964557285.1 uncultured Anaerolineae bacterium
ATGGAAGCATTGGGCGCGATAGGCTTCTGGCGGGTCAATATGCGTCCAGGCAAACCGTTGGCCTATGGAAACGTCAGGGGGATTCCGTTCATTGGCCTGCCGGGGAATCCCGTGTCGTCGCTGATGACCTTTGAGGTGTTTGTCCGGCCTGTCATTTTAAAAATGCTTGGTCAGCCGACGGAAGACAGCGAAGTAGAAGTGTTTGTCGGGGAGGATATGTCCAGCGATGGCCGCGAAAGTTACATTCGGGTCAAACTGCGGCGGGATGAGCAGGGGCGGCTGACCGCATTTTCTGCTGGAAACCAGAGCAGCGGCGCGATTTCTTCTCTGGTCAAAGCTGACGCGCTGCTGGTGATTCCGGCGGGAGTCACGGCGGTTAAAAAAGGCGATAGACTCAAGGTTCGCCCCTTCGCAGGACAATTTTCACAAGATTCTTATTAATAGCGCTTGCGTGTTTTGGCGACATCACTACAATGGTTAGTGAAAAGTTTGTTGATAAGAGATACTCTATGAAAACCATTGTGATTATCCTGCTGGTTCTGCTGGCGGCTGTTCCGATCGTCAATGCAGGTGAAAATCTGGATAACTGGTGTGATGCAGGCGGCCCCTGGGGGGATGGGCGCTGCAACGCTGAAACGGAAGCTCTCACCCAGTGGTATTACACCTGCGGCTGGTACATGGCACGCTTTGAACGCGGCGAGTTCAGCCGGGGACAGGTCAATTCTTCCTGCCTGAATCTGCTGCCACCCGTGACGATTGTGACGATCGCGGAATTAACACCGGAACAAATTGCTGCCATTTGCAAAGTCCATACCCTGCCGGATGGAGTCACCACGTCCAATGTTTGCGGCTATAGCAACCAGACCGGAACAATCGACACCTTCAACGACGGGATTATTAATCTGCTGGTCGTATTTGTAAATCTGGGCGACCCCTGCCCGCAGCTGCCTAACTTTTTTGATACCGGACCTAATTCCGGCAATTATTTCTGGAGTGACCCGGTGTATGCGCCGTTAAATTTGCTGCCGCAGAACTGCACGTATATGCAATAGATTTCAGGGATGTTTGCCGATGTATCGGGCGCGGGGACGAATAATCCGGTCAGCCTGATACTGTTCAATGGCATGACCTATCCAGCCGATGGTGCGTCCCAGCGCGAACAGCGTAATCGGCGCACCGGATGGCAGCTTCAAGACGCGTGCCAGTGTCACCAGCGCGGTATCAATGGTTGGCTGCTGTCCGGTTAATTTTTCTGCCGCTTCCGTAATGGCATGAGTCAGCGGCAGTGCGTCAGGAGATACCGCTTCTATCGCCGCCAGAAGGGTTTTGGCGCGGGGGTCGCCGTTGGGATACAGGCGGTGTCCAAAACCGGGGATACTTTCGCCGCGTTTTAACCGCCCCGCCAGGACCTGTTGCGCGAATTGGGAGTCGCCCACTTCGCGGAAAAGCGCTTCTACCCGTTCGGTATGCCCGCCATGTTTATGCCCCTGTAAGGCGGCTAATCCGGCTGAAACTACCGCGTAAGGGGTTGAACCTGCGGACGCCACACACCGCGCTGTAAATGATGAGACATTCAGTTCATGGTCAGCACACAATACCAGCGCCATATTCATCAAATTTTCGGCCTGCGGAAAGTCATTTGCCCAGGCAGTTGTTATGGTTTGGGCGATCCCTGCCTGCAAATGGGGAGTGCCTGCTGCCATGAGGGTCATCCAGCGCAAAATACGGACTCCCGTTCTGGCGACGGCTTCCGGTCGGGTATCATAGGCGGTTAAGTCTTCTGCTCCCGCCAGGGGCAAAAGCACCTGAAAGGCTTCAAACGGGGGATACTTCAGAAGAAACTGACAGCGTTCTGGCAGGGGGTCGGGAGGGGTCTGAAAGAGGTCGGCACGCTCAAAACTGCCCATCCACAGCAGTGCAGCTACCGCTTCAATGGAATGGGAGTGTGCCAGTTCGGTGACATCATACCCTCGGTAGTAACAACTCTCCTCCGTGATAAGCGTCAGCGCAGATTCCATGATGGGCGCTCCAAAATCCAGCGCATTTTCAACCATTTTTTCGGGGCGGCGCTCCTTAAGGCGTTGAATATCTTCCGCGCGATAACGGCGCTGGCGCTGGTCGCTGCCCGTCGCTTCTGAACGAATCAGCCCCCGGCTCACATAGGCATACAGTGACTCCACGCTGATTCCCAGTTCGGCGGCGGCTTCTTTGGCGGTGTAATAGAGTTTCATGTTTTGTCCTCCTCTCCCATGATAAAATATATTGATTCTCCAATCAAGATTGACAACCTAAAATCAATGTACCACAATTTGGGTATCTGCTATGAATAGGACAACAAAAGATGACTGACAGGGTACTAACTCCCGGACTTGAAGGGGTAGTGGCGGCTGAAACCCGCCTCAGCAGCGTCGATGGACTGGCGGGGGAACTGGTCATTGCCGGATTTCCGTTAGAAGAACTGGCGGGCAACGCCACCTTTGAAGAAACCGTATTTTTGCTCTGGTATGACCGCCTGCCGGATGCACAGGAACTTCAGGAATTTCAGGCGGCGCTGGCCGCACCCCGCAGCCTGCCCGAAGCAACCCTGACTCTTTTAAAATCGGCGGTGGCGAAACGAGCGCCCGTGATTGATGCGCTGCGAATGGCCGCCAGCACCCTGAGCTTGTTGCCTTCGGACAACACACCCGAATCGGATGCATTCACGATTGTGGCGGCGTTTCCAACCATCGTAGCGGCCTACTGGCGGCTGATGCAGGGCAAAGCTCCCGTAGCGCCGCGTGCTGATTTATCCCACGCTGCGAATTATCTATACATGCTGTTTGATGCTGTTCCCAGTGATGCCCAGACTCGCGCTCTGGAAACCTATCTCAATACCGTTGTTGATCATGGCTTAAATGCCTCCACTTTTACAGCGCGGGTCATCATTTCTACGCAGTCCGATTTGATTTCGGCAGTAGTGGGGGCGTTAGGTGCGTTAAAAGGGCCGTTACACGGCGGCGCACCGGGGCCGGCGCTGGATATGGTTTTTGAAATTGGAACGCCGGAAAATGCCGAGCCGTATCTGCGGGAAAAGCTGGCAAAGGGCGAACGGCTGATGGGTTTTGGACACCGTATCTACAAAGTGCGCGACCCCCGCGCTGAGATGCTTTCTCAGGCGGCGGAAAAACTGTATCGGGCAGATGGGGATATGCGCCTGTATGAATTGGCGCGGCATGTGGAGCAGGTGGCGCTGCAACTGCTAGAAGCCCACAAACCGGGGCGCAATCTGCAAACCAATGTGGAATTTTACACCGCGCTACTGCTGCACGGTCTGAACTTCCCCACAGAAATTTTTACCCCCACCTTTGCTATCGCGCGGGCGGCCGGCTGGATTGCTCACTGTTTTGAGCAGCAAAAAACGGGACGGCTGATTCGTCCTCAGTCGGTGTATACAGGGATGAAAAACCGGCGGTGGATTTCCAATCGTTAAAACAAGGGGCGTTCGCCCCTCGTTTTTACTCAGGAACAACGGCTAGATATTCAGCAATCCAGCCCGTGCCGTCCTCAAATTTAATTTCCAGCCAGTCGCCTGACTCGTTGCGCCCCACAACTTCAACCTCTGTGCCATCTGGCAGGGTGCCGAGGCGGCTGAAATTGGTGCCGGGGCCGGAACGCACATTCACATTCCCGCCCGCCTGAATAATACGAATCTCGACGGCACATTCCGGTTGTTCCTGCAACCAGGCTACTGCTGCCTGAATCAAGGGGTCGTCGTCCGTACCGTAAACGCTGTAGTCGGTTTCCATGACCACATCCGGCTCAATAAAAGGATATGTATCTCCATTTAAATCTACGTTATAGGCTGATGTGACCCGAATTTCCGCGCCATCGGATAATGTAATACCTGTCCAGCCGTCCTGCAATAATCCTGCGGTTTGCTCCCCAAAAATCCGCGTTGCGGCGTCGGGGCGGCTTCGGAAAATCATGGTAGTCACTTCGCCCATACTGGCCGTCGTGGGGCTAACCAGCACGGCCACCGGCGGGTTGGGGTTTTTGACCAGATACGGGTTCTCTATCCAGATAGTTTCCTCTCCAGTTATAGGAAAAGCTGTGCTTTCCAGAGAGCCATCCAGATAACTGAGCCAGATAGTTTCTCCGTCAGCGCTCGTTTTCCCAAACCAGCGACCCTCGCCGCGAATAGGCGCAAACGCTGATCCCATCACCGCTGGATTTCCGCCTTTATTCCGGCGCAGGTCAAGAATCCAGCCGCAGGTCGGGGCCGAATCAATCTCCTGAATCACCTGATGAGCGCTGTTTACATGGGCAATCTGCTGTTCCACATTCAACGCCGGGTCAACTGAGAACGTTTCAACATACCCGATTCTCCCCGACAAACGGCGTCCGGTTACGGGCAAATCAATGCTAAATTCACCCGGTGTGAGGGACAGTTCCAGGGTTTCACTACCACGCTGCACTACCAGAGTCAGGGTATCTGAGTCATCACCCACATAATCCTGCGGTTTTACGCCGTTGATGGTTTGAATCAGGTCGCCTGGCTTTAGCCCTGCCCGGTCAGCCGGGGAATCGGGGTAAACCAGGGTAATTAATTCACCCTCCGGGAGAAGCAGGGAAAGAACCCCGCCTCCTGTGAAAGTCCCTCTTACTTTTGCATCATACTGGGCTGGAAGGAGAAAAGCGCCATGTGTATCACCGATGGCTTCAAACTGCTGATAAACATAGGCTAAAGCGGCGTGTGCGTCTTCCAGCGGGCTGTTTTCGTTGACCATACTCAGGGCTGTTTCCCGAACTTGCGCCCAGTCCAGCCGGTCTAAATACAGGGAATTGACCTCTATGTAGTGCAGGGCCTCCTGTAAATAAAGCGGCGCAGAAGGGTTTGGTTCATAACGCAGGCTGTCCACCAGAATCGGGATAAGGTCGGCATCCGCATGGACATGAATATACTGGATGTCGGTATCACTGAGGGGCAGTCCCATCACAATTGCTGCTCGAAAGGCTGGCTGCAACTCTTCGGGAGGCATAAAGATACACATTTCACCATAGTCATTCTGGATATATTCTATGGCTTCCGATGGAGGAGTATTAAAATCTTTGTAATAATAATCACAGGCCGCTTCCAGAGAAGTAAAAGTACCTAATGTACGAATATTCATGGAATGATTTCCGAGAACGTATTGAGCTGTAAATGGAGGTTCAAGATGAAAACCTTCAGGTAAATCGAAGGCAAGGCTGT
>CAZKZS010000357.1:0-5227 GCA_964557285.1 uncultured Anaerolineae bacterium
AAAATCGGAGAGGGCTTACATGGGCAGGCATCGCGCACTTCGGTCGCTTGTTCCGGCCCCTACGGTCCACCCCTCACCCAACAAGGGCAGGGTTAAATCACCCGCACCAGCGTGCCAACTTCGGCCCATTCAAAAAACCACTGCGCTTCCTCCACGGGCAAATTGACACAGCCGTGACTCATCGGACGGCCAAAGCTGTTATGCCAGTACGTGCCGTGAATCCCGTACCCCTGATAAAAATACATAGTATAGGGAACTTGCGGCAGGTAATATCCTGGCCCACTCATATCTGTCGCTGCGTACTTCACGTAAATCCGATAATCTCCCAGCACAGTAGGCGTTTCCGCCCGTCCGGTGGAGGTCAAGTGGGAATGGACCAGCACCCCGTTTTCATAAGCGTAAATGCGCTGTTCGGAGGTCGAAACGACAATCGCCTTGCCTTCGCTGGTTGGGGCGGGAGGCGCTTGGGAAACGTCCGGCTCATACATCCCCGCCGCCGGAATCACCAATTCCTGCCCTTCATTGATGATGTCTGGATTGGGGATGTCATTCACGGCGAGAATATCTTCAAGGGACACCCCGTACATTTTGGCGATCAGCGAAAGTTCCTGTCCGGCCTCCACCACATGAGTCGTGCGGGCAGAATCCGAACGATTGACCGATTCTAAGGGCGGCGGTTCAACCTGAATCATGCTCAACTCAAGAATCCCGTCCGCCAGTTCGCCGCCTGCGTCCGCCCGAATGCGATCCAGCATGACTGGAATTTCCATCGAACGCCCCATCTGCGGTGGGTCGCCGGGAACAGCCGCCAGATTCACCTGTTCGCTCAATACCACCAGCCCGTTCTGAGTCTGGTTCAGGTCAATGATGTAACTGGGCGCAAGGGCAGCACCGGAACTCGCATCTATCGCCGTCCGTGCCGTCGATTCATAATCAATGGTGATGCCTAAATCCGCCAGCGCTACCGTCCAGTTGCGCTCCCCATCGGTCAGCAGCAGATGATTCTGTAAATGCTGCTGCAAATAAACGGCTGCCTCATCAGGAGATTTTCCGCCCACAGCAACTCCGGCCACTGTGACTCCAGAGGGAATTGATGAGCCAGAAAAATAATAGGCTGCCCCTAAAAGTCCCACACAGGCCAGCGCCATCAACCCTGAAATCATCAGCCCACCTAGAATATAAGGCAGGGTACTGGACTTTTTGGCTGCTTTTTTGGGGATACGTTGAGTCGGTGCGAACATGGTTTTCCTGTTTGGTTTTCGGTTGTTGGTGATCTATTTTCAGCATATAAGACGCTGATTTTGTGTCAAGGGTTCCAAACACTTAGGTGCTTGCCCCAACACAGCTTTTTTGTTACTTTGCGAACAAGGAGAAAACATGCTGCAAACCCTACTGGTCGAAGATAATGTCCGCTTACAGGATGCCCTGAAAGCCGGATTGGAAGCCACCGGACAGGTGCATATTGTCGGCGCATTTACCACAGGCGAAGAAGCGCTTGAATACTGCCTCACGGGGAGTCCAGTGAGTGTCATTTTAATGGATGTGGCGCTGGCGGGACAGATGAACGGGATTGAGGCCGCCGCCGCGATTCGGCGTGAATTTCCACGTCTGCCCGTCGTGTTTTATTCGATTCAGGATGATGATGCGTACTACCGGGCATTCCGGCGCTCCGGCATTTTGAGCCACTATGCCTATGTTCGTAAGTCGAATTATCTGCTGCCAGACATGATTGTGCCTCTGCTGCGGGATGCGGCGAACGGACGCAGTTTTGTTGAGCCGGAAATTGAAACCCGTGTGCAGGAAGTCCGTCACCGCGACGAAAATTCTCCGATGGAACTGCTTGAACCGAATGAACAGGTGGTTGCCCGAATGTTGGCATCCGGCATGACCAATGAACAAATTGCCGCCCGGTTAGGTTTCCGCGATAAACGAACTATCAGCCGCACCAACGGACAAATTTACGCGGCGTGGGGGCTGGTCGACAGCACCACTGATGAAAAAGTTGCCCGTACCCGCGCCGCCATTATCATGCTGGCCGGACAGTTGATCGAGTGGGATGAGCAGGGGTGTGCCTATGTGCGGGATGAACGCGGCAGCCGCGTAGAATGGACTGCGCCGTGATTACCGGATATTTCCTGCTGGATTGGGCGCTGATTACGGTATCCGTTTTTAACGCGATTTTGCTGCTGTGGCTGAGCCTAACGGTGTTCCTCAACGCAGAACGGCGCACGTGGGGCGTGTGGCTGGTGGAAGAAGGGCTCATGATGGGGGCGCTGTTTTTCCTCAGCCATACCATCATCCTCAGTGACCAGGATATTTTTTTCAGCAATCCCCGGCTGGAATTCTGGTGGAAGGTCGGCTGGATGCCCGTTGTGCTTGCCCCGTATGCCTGGTATGTGGTCATTCTGTGGTATGCGGGATTCTGGGAAAGCCCCAACACCCCCCTGCGCCGCCGCCATGTTTTGTGGTTTTATCTGATGGGTATGGCAGCCATCATACAAATCCTGTTTATCACCTTTGACCGTTCGCTGCCCACCTACGAAAAACTGGCGCATTTTGACATGACCGTTAAACAGGCGCTGGCGGGAGTCCCCCTGCAATTTTTGATTTACCCGCCGTTTGTTTTTCTGTGTATTGTGCTGCCCATTGATGCCTTGCTGCGTCCCGAACCCTCACAACGTATGATGGGCGACCTGGCACGGCGGCGTTCGCGCCCCTGGCTTATCGCCGCTTCTATCGGGCTGCTGCTGGTGGCGCTACTCCTGGCCGTTTTTATGGCGTGGGTGATTGACGGGGTTTATCGCGGCGGCCTTGAAGCGCGTGCCTCAAGGATGGTGTTTGCCACCGCCCTGTTTGACCTGCTGCTGGCAAGCCTGATTACCTGTGTCATCATCTGTCTGGGACAGGCCATCATCTCCTATGAAATTTTCACTGGAAAAACCCTGCCCCGTCGCGGATTTTTCCGCCAGTGGCGCAACGCCAATCTGCTGGCGGCGGGTTATGCCAGCCTGATTGGTTTTTCGATTGTCTACAAGCCCCTGCCCCTTTACAGCTTGCTGCTTACCGCACTGTTGATGATCGGGTTTCATGTGCTGTCAAGCTGGCGCTCCTTTGCCCACCGCGACGGCCTGATTAAGCAGCTTCGCCCGTTTGTGAGCAGCCAGGGGTTGATGCACCATCTCATTACTCCCGATGGCAGTTCGTATTCCCACGCCAGAGCGCTTTTTGATGCTACCTGCCGCGATATGCTGGGGACAAAACAGGCGTATCTTATGCCAATGGGGATTCTTGCGCCGCTGATTGGGACGCCGATGTATTACCCCGCCCCAAAACCACCCGACCCCATTTATCTGCCACTTGACCAGATTTCCGTACCCGATGCCAGCGTGATTCCGTTGGATGGGAAAAACGGATTCCACTGGGCGATTCCTCTGTGGGCGGAACGGGGTTTAATCGGGGTGCTGCTGCTGGGCGAAAAACAGGACGGCGGGTTATATGCAATGGAAGAAATTGAAATCGCCCGTGCCAGCGCTGAACGCATTGTCGATATGCTGGCGGGCGAACAGATGGCACGCCGTCTGATGGAACTTCAGCGCCGCCGACAGGCCGAAACCCGCGTCCTTGATTTGCGAACCCGCCGGATTTTGCACGACGAAACCCTGCCGAATTTACATCTGGCCGTCCTCAAGTTGAGCAGCCTCCCCCGCGAGAATCCGGCGGTACAGGAATCGATTCAGGCGTTGATGCAGGTTCACGCGCAAATTTCCGACCTGATTCATACCGCTTCCAATCCCCTGCTCAAAGGCACGGACGGCTGTACGCTGGTGGATGCGCTGCACGATCTGTTGAATGAAGAATTTTCGGGTGAATTTCAGGAAATTATCTGGAAAAACAACGGCAGCCTTCCCAAACTCGACCCCCTGGTGCAGGAAGTGGTGTTTCATGCAGCACGGGAAGCGGTACGAAATGCGGCCGTTCATGGGCGCGGCGACCAGCCCCACCGTCCCCTGACGCTGGCGGTGGAAATCAGTAGCGAAGAAGGGCTGGCAATTGCTATTCAGGATGACGGGGTGGGGTTTAATTATCCACAGGCCACTTCCGGCAGCCGCAACGGATTGGCTTTACACAGCACGATGATGGCAATTATCGGGGGATACCTGACGGTTGAGCCTGCCAGTTTGGGCGGCACAAAGGTGGTGATTTCCCTGCCCGCTTATGCCTGAAGCATTTTTTCAACCCATTCCGAAACGATTTTTTTATAGGCATCTGGATTTTCCCACATGGGGACATGCCCCACATGGCGCATAATTTTAAGCTCGCAGCCGGGAATAAATCGCGCCATCCGGCAGGACTGATTCGGGTTTACTAACGGGTCAGAATCCCCCACGACCACCAGCGTAGGGGCGTGAATCTGGGTGAGCAACGGGGTAATATCAATTTGGGGCATCTGGTAAAAGTAGGCAATCATCGCATTTAAATCTTGCGGCTTAAAATCGGCATGGCTGGCCGATAAAATCTGTTGAAACCGGGGGTTGGCCTGCAATTTTTTGCTGTTGCCTGTGTAAAACGTGTTCAGCACCCACGCCAGATAATGCGGAGTGAGTTTTACCCCGCCGTAGAGAAATTTGTACATCCACCGCCCCGGCACCCCCAACCGTACCATCTGCTGGTATATCCCCAGCAGCCCCGTCCAGCGCCCCCTGGAAAAACCGGAAATACAAATGACTGCCTTCACCCTTTCGGGGTAGAGGGCGGCCATATGCAGGGCAAAAAAACCCCCCGTGGAATGTCCTACCAGCAAAACCGGCGTGTTTCCCACTAGCGCTGTAACCGCTTCCATCAAAAGAGGGGTTATCGTGTCGGCGGTGAGTTTATTCCAATGAAAATCCGGCGGTAGCGCTGCTGGATAATGGCCGGGTAGACTAAGCGAGTACCAGGGCAGGGTATCGGCAAAAATTGGGGGCAAATCATGAACCCAGAAGCTGATTGAACTATTCACCCCATGCAGAAAAATCACCGGAATTCCTTCTGCATGTTCGTTGCCGACCAGCACAGCCAGCTTATGCCCGTTTATCCAGATTTCGCGCATGGTTTCCTCATTTCCCCTCACTATAGGCAAAAACGCCAGAAGCGCCAGCGTAAAATTGGTTAGGCCAGGGGGAGAATCAGGTGAAAGGTGCTGCCCTGCCCCTGCCCCGGACTTTCCGCCCAGATTTTCCCACGCATA
>CAZKZS010000358.1:0-5209 GCA_964557285.1 uncultured Anaerolineae bacterium
CCGCCCGCGCCAGCCGACAAGCCGCGCCGCACCTGGCCGAAAGCACCGTTTAATCCCCTTTCGCGTGCTGGTATTCAATACACGCCAGCACGTCCTCACGAGTCAACGTAGGATAATAATCCGGCGAAAGAATCTCCTCAACAGATTTTCCAGCCGCCAGCAAATCCAGAATGAGATGTACCATGATGCGTGTCCCCACGATACGCTCCGTTAAATGTTGTTCCATACAGCATCTGCCCTTTGTTAAATCCATTATAGGGGCAAAGGGCAGGGATTAAAAAGTTTAGGTCGGGCGCGGCGACGGCACAGGCGTGCAGTACACAAAATATTCCCAGTACGCGCCTACTGTAGAGGGCATCCACATATAAGAGTTGTTATCCTCATTGATTTCCCATATGTCCTGCTGCAAGTCGATGTCCACCTGCACGGTCAGCGTTTCCATATTCAACTCCCGCAGCAAAATTTCAAAGTGGTCGTAGGCTTCCAAGCCGGGGACAGGCACTTCAACCCCATTCACTTCTACAGTAAATGCGCCTGCATTCCCATCACCTAGATTTTCTATAATGACCTTTTCGATAACCCGTGCCGTCCCACAGTCATCACCATCATTATAACGCACCGTCGCGGCCAAATCGGGTTTTCCCGCCGAGGGGGTAGGGGTACAGTACCGCACATACTCCCGGTTTAACCGGTCATCCATCAGAAGCCAGGCATCGTAATTGTTCCGTTCATCAGTTTCGACAACGGTATCTTTTACATCCACTTCAACCCGCAGTTCCAATTCATTACTCAGGACACTGTGTTCATACGGAAAAATCAACATCGTTCCCATTGGCAAGTTATCCACCGGAATATTCACCCCGTTAATCCTGAGCGTAAATGCGCCTGTGTCGCTGCCGCCAACGTTCATCACCGTAATGTTGATGGTGGCAACAGGCGAAGGACATGACAGAAACAGCGCATAGGTGTTAATTTTAACCGTTAAGTCCGGCGGAGAACCAGGAATCGGAGTCGGCGTTGGGGTAATAGCCTTTTCATCATGAGAATAAACCCCAACCAGACCCACACCTAAAATCACGAGAAGCACCATACTGAAAAAAGCTGACCGAATCATACTTGACCTCCTCTTTTCCTCAATAAGTCGTGGCAGAAGGGCAATTTGTAACAGGCAGTTCAGGTAGGAGTTGGACAGGGAATCACGAATACCGAAGTCATGGATGACCACTGCCCGAAATTGTTGGTTTCATCCGTTTCCATGACTTCCCCTGTAACATCAGCCATAATTCGCACTTCCGTGCCAACCATAGCAAAGTCATCAAGCGCAAATTGAATCCATTCCCCAACGGCGAGAGAGGGAACTTCAGGCAGCCTGACCCCGTTGATTTCCACCACAAACGCGCCTGCATCCGCCCCCCCCACATTAGTGACCATGACCTGATCAATGTATCCCTGCACCCCACATTGTTCCGGGTTGTAATAAGTGGAATAGGAAACCACCAGATCGGGCAGTTCGGACGGGGTATGAGAAGGCAGCATCAGGGTGGTTTCGCTGCGGCACGCCAGCAGGACAAGACTGAAAAATAGTATCCAGCGCATGGGTTCTCCTTTCAAAATAAGTCGAAGGAGATGCGCCTTTTATAACAGGCATTAAAAACAAAAGAACACAGCCCCTTCCGACTGTGATCTTTTTTCCCCGATTGGCTCCCGGGAGCTAGTTTATTTAACGATTAAGATACTTTTAGTATAACAGGCATTAACAAAAAAAGTGTGAAAGATTCCCTAATTTTTCGTTAAGTATTTCCTAAAAACAAGATTCGCAGTACATTCTACAATAGGAGGTAGATTATGAAGTGGCAGGAAATTCGTGAACTTGTGCCTCATCGTTGGGTCGTGGTAGAAGCCATTGATGCTTTTACAGAAGGTTCGCGCCGCATTGTTGATGAGCTGGTCCTCATTCGTGCTTTTGGTGAGGACTCCCATGAAGCGTGGAGCTTCTATAAAAGGATTCATGCTCAAGACAGGTGGCGGGAATATTATTATCTTCATACGGATAGAGAAGAACTCGATATTGAAGCAATGGACTCTTTCAGGCGAACGGTTAGCGAATAATGGCAAGAATCGTTCTCACTCAAGGCTTGCCATTTGTTGAAGTGACTCTTAAGGCAAACGGCAAATCCATTGTATTGCCACATGTTCTCATTGATACAGGTTCAGCCGCTTGCGCGTTTAAAACCGATGACCTGACAAAAGTTGATGTTCACCTGCAAATGACGGATAAAATAGTTTTCCTGACTGGCATTGGTGACGGACGTGAGGTAGTTGTAAAAAAACAAATTGACGCTTTAGCAGTTGAAAATATGGTTGCTGCTCCCTTTACTATCCAGATAGGAGCGCTAGATTATGGTTTTAAGTTAGATGGCATCATCGGAAGCGACTTTCTAATTCATGTCAGTGCCGTGCTGGATTTTGAAACTCTGGAAATGAGAAAAAAGGGCGCGTAGTGCGCCCTGATGAACCTTAATCCAGTTTGCCCAGAATATCTTCCGTGTCAATCTGAGCGCGTTGCAGCCGCCCACTGTAATCCACGTAAACCGATTTCCACTCCGTAAAGCTGTCCAGACCCGCCTGCCCCGCTTCGCGCATTCCGTTACCCGTACCCCGAGTCCCGCCAAACGGAAATTGAATCTCCGCGCCCGTTGTCCCGTGATTGATATACACAATACCCGTCGTTAAATCCCGAATCGCACGGAAGGCCGCGTTTACATTTTCGGTAAAAATACTGCTGCTGAGGCCATAGCGGGTATTGTTATTGATGGCAATCGCTTCTTCAAACGTGTCAAATTCGACCACCGACAGCACCGGCCCGAAAATTTCTTCCTGCTCCACCCGCATCCCCGGTTTGACACCCTCAAACAGAGTCGGCTGGAAGAAAAAGCCTTTGTCATACACCCGCGAACCGCCGCACAGGATATTCACCCCTTCGCTGCGGGCAACTTCCATATACCCCGCAACCTTCTCCAGCGCCTTCCGGTTGACCAGCGGCCCCATCGTGACCGATTCATCCAGCCCGTTACCCACCTTGATGGTTTTGGCTTTTTCGACCAGCGTTTCCATCAGCCTGGGTTTAATGCCCTTCTGCACAATCAGGCGGCTGGTCGCGGTACAGCGCTGTCCGGTTGTACCATACGCGCTCCAGGTAATCGCGTCCGCAGCCAGGCTAAAATTGGCATCATCCATCACGATAATGGCGTTTTTGCCGCCCATTTCCAGCGTGACCTTTTTCCCCAGAGCAGCCGCACGGGTGTACACTTTTAAGCCTGTATCGGTTGATCCCGTAAACGAGATAATTCGCACATCGGGATGCTCAACCAGCAACGCTCCGGTATCCCCAGCCCCTGTCACCAGATTAAATACCCCTTCTGGCAGTCCGGCATCCTCAAACACTTTGACAAAGGCCGCCGCCGTTGCGGGGGTATCTTCGGCAGGTTTCCAGACAATCGTATTGCCACAAATCAGCGCGGGCAGAATCTTCCAGCTTGGCACAGCAATCGGAAAGTTCCAGGGGGTAATCAGTCCGACCACTCCCACCGAATCCCGCAGCGCCATGCCAAATTTATTCGGCATTTCGACGGGCGCGGTATACCCAAACAGCCGCCGCCCCTCCCCTGCCATGTAATAGGCCATGTCGATGGCTTCCTGCACGTCCCCGCGTGTTTCCGCCAGAATTTTTCCCATTTCCATGGTCGCCAGGCGGGAAATTTCTTCCTTACGTTCTTCCAACAGCCGCGCAACCCGATAGAGAATTTCGCCGCGACGGGGGGCAGGAGTCAGCCGCCACGCTGGATAGGCAGCTTTGGCCGCCTGTACCGCCGCGTCTACTTCCGGTTTGCCGCCGCGTGTCACCTCTGCAATCACTTCTTCGGTGGCAGGGGAAAGAGTCGGGAAGGTATCACCTGAAGTTGCTTCTACCCATTTACCCCCAATAAAATTTTTGACCAACATGCCAGAGTCTCCTTAAAAATAATCAAACAGGATTGTGCCACAAGGACCACATGCTTTTAAATATAGACACAAGATGAGGAGGAGAAAAAAACCAATGAAGCCTCAATGGATAGCATGGCTCGTCCTTATAGGAATCCTGAGCAGCAGCCTGGTGATTTTCGCACAGGAAGAAACTCGACCGGATGGAGCGATATTATTAACTATTCCCCCTTCTGGTATGAGTGACCAGAATCCGGCTTTTTCGCCCGATTCTACCCGATTGATATTTACACGATGGGAAAATGGCTATAACGAAGGGCCGTCCGGTATCTACCTGCTGCATCTGGATACCCGCGAAACCGTCCTGCTCACCGCCGCGCCAGACAGCGACAGCGTAAACCTGCCAGGCACAAGCTGGAACGCCCGACACATCACGTTTTCCTCTGATAGGGAGGACATTGATGAGATATGGACGATGAATGAGGACGGGAGCAATTTATTCCGCGTCACTTATCATGAATCGCCGAGTCATTTTTATGAGCCGAGCTTTTCACCGGATGGGGAGTGGATTGTTTTTGAAGAAAATCACGAACAAAGCACCCTCTGGAAAATTCGTGCCGATGGCAGCAACCTCACCCAACTGACTCACGACCCCAATTTTGATGACCGCCAGCCGATGTGGGCCCCTGCGGGGGATCGTATCCTGTTCCAGCGCCGCGAACCGGAGGCGGATAATTGGGATATTTATACAATGGACCCTGACGGAGATGATATTCAGCAGGTAACGACCAGCCCGGGCAGTGATACGGATGGGGCGTGGTCGCCGGATGGGAGATGGATTGTATATTCATCCGATCATGGCGGGCTGGAAACCCCTGATCTGTTCATTATTCACCTTGACGGCGGCGAACCGATTCGCCTCACCTATGATGACCAGCACTATGACGGTGCGCCTTCGTGGTCGCCGGACGGCCAGGGGATAGCTTTTGAATCCCATGAGGGTGCAGACGACGCCCCCGCCCGCCTGTGGATGATTACCGCGCCGGAACTGGTAGAGGAACAATAAACAACTGTGCGGAGAGTAGGGGCAGGCACGAGCAAACGCAGTGAGCGATTCCAGCCCACACCCTCACCCCAAGCCCCTCTCCCAATGGGAGAGGGGCTTTTCTGGGCGTCCCCGCCCCTACATTCACCTGCCTGCCCGCCCCTTAACCGCAAGTAGAGTTAA
>CAZKZS010000359.1:0-5190 GCA_964557285.1 uncultured Anaerolineae bacterium
CCAGACTTCGTATGGCGGCAGACTACGCTAACTTGGAAAAACGCATTCAAGAAGAACGAATTGCGCTTCGCAGTTCGGCGACAACAGAGCTCTTAGAAAAGCTTTTTCCGATAATGGATAACCTCTACCGCTCCAGTACGTACGCGCCGACGATTTCAATTGATGATGATTTCGGCAAACTTTCTGAAGAAGATTTTAAAAAAATTGCTAACTATTTCAAGGGTCTGCGATTAATCGAACAGCAGCTCGAAGCGACACTGGCCGCAGCTGGGCTGGAACGTATCTCAACCAAAGGTCAGCCGTTTAATCACAACCTGCACGAGGCGATTTCGTATGAAGACAGCACCGAAGTTCCAGCCGAGCATATCATCGACGAGGTCGAATCCGGCTGGCAAATCAACGGCAAGGTAATTCGCCCAGCCAAAGTCCGGGTTTCACAAGGGTGATATGATTAAAAAGTATTAATGAAAAATAAACAGTTGGTTGGTTTGGTAATTATGCTAGCAATTTCGGCGGTGTATTGGTTCTTAGTTAGGCCCGAGTTAATTGCAAAAAATTGCTACTATCAGCCACAGAAGTTAGTAGCTAACGAAATTAAGAGCAATTATCTTCCTAATAGGAAAGAGGATTGTCACAACATTCTTACTGAGAATTTGAAAACGAGTTGTATCCAGCAGGTTCCAGCCGAAGTCTCTAAGATGGAATCTCGATTTGACGCTGATGTAGGCGAGGCGATTGAATATTATGCAACTCAATCGCAAAAAGACTACATACAAGATAGCTACTATCGCTGTTTGAGATCAAAAGGAATCCACAGGTGATCCATTGACAAATGTAAAGGAAACTTTACAATTTTTTTGTAATGCAAAATCTAACGGAGGAATTATATTTCACTAATCTTCGATTAGTTCGTAACTCCACTCCAGGGCAAACTATAATAATTTAAGAAAGGAAAAGTGTCATTATGGGTAAAATAATTGGTATCGACTTAGGAACTACTAACTCAGCTGCGGCTGTAATGGAAGGCGGTAAAGCCAAAATGATCCCAACCGCCGAAGGTGGCAATTTAGTGCCCTCGATTGTTGCGATAAATAAAAAAGGCGAACGTCTGGTTGGTCAGCTTGCCAAACGTCAGTCGGTTACGAATCCGGAGAACACCATTTATTCAGTTAAGAGATTAATTGGACGCAAGTTCGAAGACGACGAAGTGCAGCGTGACATTAAACTTATGCCGTACAAAATCGTTAAATCTGACAGCGCCGTCAAAGTGAAAATGGGCGACAAAGATTACTCGCCACAAGAAGTTTCCTCGATGATTTTGGCTAAGATTAAGGCTGACGCCGAAAGTTATCTCGGCGAAAAAGTCGACGGCGCGGTTGTTACCGTTCCGGCTTATTTCAACGACTCGCAGCGCCAAGCGACTAAAGACGCCGGTACAATTGCTGGTTTAGAAGTTAAGCGAATCATTAACGAGCCAACTGCGGCCGCACTAGCCTACGGGCTCGGTAAAGAAACTAAAAAAGATCAGAAAATCGCGATTTATGACTTCGGTGGCGGTACGTTTGATATCACTATTATCGAAGTCGGCGAAACCGACGGCGAGTCGAGCTTCGAAGTACTTTCCACTAACGGCGACACCCACCTCGGCGGAGACGATGTCGATCTAAAAGTTATGGACTGGGTTGTTGAAGAATTCAACAAATCCGAAGGTATGGATCTCCGCGGCGATGCGATGGCGATGCAACGGATTAAAGAGGCGGTTGAAAAAGCCAAGATCGAACTCTCAACCACACAGGAAGCTGAGATTAATCTGCCGTTTATCGCAGCCGACGCCGACGGTCCAAAAAACTTAGTCACCACCCTTACTCGTGCCAAACTCGAACAGTTAACTGGCGAACTTATTAAAAAGACCGTCACCATTTGCGAATCAGCGATTAAAGACGCCAAACTTTCCAAGAGCGATATCGACGAAGTTATTTTAGTTGGTGGTATGACCCGAATGCCGTTAATTCAAGAAACGGTTAAAGAAGTATTTGGCAAAGAGCCGTCAAAGGGCGTTAACCCAGACGAAGCGGTTGCGCTCGGCGCCGCGCTTCAAGCAGGTGTTCTGTCGGGCGAAGTGAAAGATATTCTGTTACTCGATGTAACGCCGCTCACGCTCGGTCTTGAAACGCTCGGTGGTGTAATGACGCCGTTAATTGCTCGCAACACTACTATTCCAGCCTCGAAAACCGAAACGTTCTCAACCGCAGCTGACAACCAAACCTCAGTTGAGATCCACGTTTTACAAGGTGAGCGACCGATGGCCAGCGACAACCGAACGCTCGGAAAGTTCCATCTCGATGGTATTCCAACCGCGCCGCGCGGCGTTCCGCAGATCGAAGTCACTTTTGATATCGACGCCAACGGAATTCTAAACGTTTCGGCCAAGGACAAAGCTACTAGCAAAGAGCAAAAGATTACCATCACTTCTTCAAGCGGACTATCTGACGACGAGATCGAAAAGATGAAGGCCGAAGCCGAAAAGCACGCAGACGAAGACAAAAAGAAAAAAGAGCTCGTCGAACAGCGCAATATGGCCGAAGCCCTAATACACACCGCCGAGAAATCTCTCAAAGACGCTGGCGATAAAGTAAAACCAGAAGATAAGCGCGAAGTTGAAGACGCGATCACCGCTACTCGCGCCGCACTCGGTGGTGACGACGTCGAAAAAGTTAAAGCCGAAGCCGAAAAACTTTCCGCAGCTATGCAAAAAGTCGGCCAAGCGATGTACGAACAACCGGCAGAACCACAATCTTCAGAAGGCGAAGAAAAGTCAGAAGAACCAAAAGAAGAAACGAAATAAAAAAAGCTCGGTTGGAACGAATCCAAACCGAGCCGGAGGAGCTAGAAGTTCTCCAATGCGGCGAAGTACGAAGCGAAGTGTGCCCGCAGCTGTCCGATAGTCTCGACCTCCATTGGGATTGGGATGCGCATATGGCAACCCCGGCAAACCAGAGCGTTGTGAGTTGGCGAAATCAGTTTTAGGTCGACGTACGACCTGCAAATCCCGTGAGTGATCCGGCCGGAATTGGCAAGCCTCGTTTCTTCACCGTCGTGCTTGTAGTTCTGCGAAAAGGTTTCGCTAATCATCTCACCGAGCGTTGAAACGACCACCGGCTTAAAAGGTCCAACGTGCGAAGTAACCTCGTTATTGAGATAGCTCAGCGCCTCCTCTCGGCCGGGATGTTTGAGTAGCCCGGCAGCCCTGCGCCAAAGCATCTCTAGATAGCAAGATGGTTCGGAATTCTCATCTATTCCGAGAACGCGGAGCTCGCTCAGGGGGTTGGCGACGAAACTTCGAGATTCGTCGACGTCGAGGATCTCACGTCCGTAGACTTTCCCGTTCTCAAGACTGACGATCTCATAGCCGGCCATTTCGACGATTCGTCGGGTGATTGCCTGTCGCTCTTCTTGCGACTCAATTTTGCCTTCAATGACGTCGAGGAAATTCTCAAATTCTAAAATTGCAACTGACATTTTCTTACCTCCAATAGGTGTGCTGCAATATTACGTAAATTGCCCGCGAGATTCAATGAGTGAATAAAAAAAGCTCGGTTGGAACAAGTCCAAACCGAGCCTAAGAATCTAACGACTCGACCCAACGTTGCCATGGGATCAAGTTCTCTACCGGAACGTTAAGTAGCGAGTCGTGGGCGATGCGTCCCCAACCAACTTTAACCGCCAACTCAACAGCCAGCTCTCCAGCGTAGTTATGCAGCCAGTCTTGATCGCGTGGTGGCGGAAGCTTTTTAAGCATATAGATCGGTTTGCCGATCTTTTTTGCATGCGCAATCTCCGTTTCACATCCTAAGGCTCCTTCGTAGCCCGGCGCCACAATCACTTGATCGCAAGCCGCCAAAAGTCCGTTGTAGAATACGTCGAACTTAATACTAAACTCACGTGGATCGTCTGGGTTAAAATCAGCGTGAAACCAGAGCTGGTTAAACCCGTAGGTGTTCGAAAAGACCGTTAGATTAACCAGTAGATCCGACAGCGAAAAGATGTTGGTCATGCGTTCGATCGGCGTACTGCCGTTCAAACGATGACAAACGAACGTAACGCTGCGTCCGGACTGTTTCATTCTTTCGATTTCCCCAACGGCTAAGTCGAGCATTCTTTTGTAATATGCGGTGGCGCTGCCACCGCGGTACTCTGCGAGTAGCGAAGTGATAGTTTCCACAACCAAAGATTCTATAGATTTATGGGTAAAAATCAATAACTCACCACACTATTTTGGAATGTTTGGTTAACAATTTTCGACTAGACATATCATGCGGTATTTGTGATATTCATTCAGTTTGGACATCACTATCGAATACCAAGACCGGTGCCACCCGACGCACCGAACTCGTTACTCCGACTCGTCGCTCTACGACGAAGTTTGCGTTCTCTGCGGAGCTACCGATAATCCGTTGCTGTTTTTCGGAAGAAAATACTTCTACGGTAATTTGGTAAAACCGTGTCCGGCGTCAGAGAAAGAACGGCAAGCGTACGACGCCGCGCGCCGCTAACCGACACGCGAAGGCAACCCCTTCGCGTTTATTTGTTTTACTGTCATGCTGATTCAAGCATGAAAGTATTAAAGTGGCTCGGAATTGTAGTTGGAACAGTTATCCTCTTACTGGCACTTTTCCTGTTCCAGCCTTGGGCTTATTTGCCCCACAAACATATAGAAATCTCACTCCCGTTTGCCCCCGAATACGACTCGCGGGTTAGCCTAATTCCTATGGGCGAGAAAATAGAACATAACGAAGCCAACGGTAACCCGAACGGTCACCCTGGTATCGATTTTGGTTTTATGGGTGTGACGCCCATAATCGCTTCGGCCGACGGTTGGGTCTTTATGGCAGGTAAAACTGAGGCAGGGTCGATCGATGTCACCACATACTCGGGCTTCTATAAAATCGAGTACAAAGAACTCAACACAATCGAGCCAGAAATTAAGCGATTTGCGAAAGTTAGAAGAGGCCAACTACTTGGCTATACCGGTCGCGACAAGATAATTGAAGGGCGTCCAACTAAAGAGGATGGTTCGGGACAAATCCACTGGGAACTAGCCTCGGCGTCGCTGTTGATCGATAGATTATGCCCAATGGGCTACTTTGACGCCGAATCCAGGCGACGAATTGAGGCGATTTGGGATAGTGT
>CAZKZS010000360.1:0-5190 GCA_964557285.1 uncultured Anaerolineae bacterium
CGCGATCCACGAGCTCGATGAGCGCCCCCGCCCGCATGGGCCCTTCTCTACGACGAACCTGAACGCCCGTCAAGTATTTTCTTCGATTGATTGCCATCCCGGGCGCGCATGGTCGCGTCGCGAGCGCCCCAGGTCCGTCGTGCATCCCGGCGAGGATCCGCGTTGCTTGGAATCCTCCACCGCCAGGCGCTCCAATCGAGGTTCTCGCGGCTGATCCAGGATGCAGAGCCGCGATCCGCAGCCGCGCCGCGCCGGGTCCGTCGGGACGGGCGCCGTCCTGCTTCCCGTTGCGCGGCCTACGAGTCGCCCTCGATCGCCTGGGCAAACGTGCGCACTCCTCGAGCCCGCGTCGCACGAAGCTCGCGCGGCCCGTCAGTCGTGATCGTACGTCCGGTCTTCTTCTGCGTCGCGACGCGCACCTCCCGTCGGCGCGCGCGGGCGCGCCGCGCCTTCGAACGCCTGGTCGTAGTGTTGGGAGAGCCGGATGCGCACATCGCCGCCGTCGAAGACCTCCGGTTCGGTGGTGACAGGCCCAGGCACTGGCCGCCGAACAGCGTCGGTCGACGTAGGCTCGAGCGGGGCCGGTGCCTCGGCGTCGAACCGGAGCACGGGCAGCTCGAGCAACCGCCCCGCGCCGACATCGCCGGCCACGCTCAGCACGCGTCACCGTGACATGAGTGCGCGGCCGCCTCCTCTGCCGATTGTCTGACCCGAGACGCCTCGCGCCCGCCGGGTCCGCCTTCGTACGATTGCGGGTACAATGCGGTTCTTCGACGTCGATGCGCTATCTGCCGCAGGAGCTGTTCGTCGCGAACACCGACAAGGCGTGGTTCGACTTCCTGGCGTCACAGGCGGTCGACGGGATCGTCGACGAGGTGAACTTCTGGCTTCCGCGCTCGCAGAGGCCGATGAAGCGGCACGACCCCGGCGAGCCGATCCTGTTCCGCCTCAAGAAGCCTTTCTACGCGATCGCCGGCTTCGCATTCTTCGCGCACTTCGCCGTCGTCGACCTGGACACAGCGTGGGCGACGTTCGGATGGAAGAACGGCGACCCGGACAAGCTTCGCTTCTACCGGAGGATCGGCACGTACCGCGGCCTCGATCTAACCGACCCCAAAGCCGAGCGCGCGCCGCTCGCCTGTACGGTGCTGCGCGACGCGCACTTCTGGCCGCGAGAGCGCTGGATCCCGTGGCACGAGGAGCCGCGAAACGCCCCGGCGGAGGCCGGGGCGCTCGTCTCTCGCGCGGCGCTATCGAGGCCTCACGGGTGCTGCGTGCGCAGCTCCGTGATGTGCAGCGTGCCGCGGATGTTCTCGCCGGCGCGGTAGCTGCCGACCCAGATGTCGTACTGGCCGCCGCCCGGGCGGTTGATGTCGACCGTCGGGTTCAGGCCGCCGTAGGAGTCGTCGTTGCAGTGCCAGCGGCCCTGCGCGTCGTTGATGACCAGCGGGGTGTCGCCCGCGCCCGCGAAGTAGATGCGCAGGAAGCTCGCCGGCGAGCTGTAGTCGAGGATGTAGTCCGGCTGGCGCGTCACGAAGCCGCGGCAGCTCGGGCCGAGGCCCATCGTGCTCGCGTCCATGCTGCCGCCCGAGACGATGTTCACCGTGAACGGATCCGGCATGAAGCCGCCCCGCAGGCCGCCGCGGCCGAAGTTGCTCGCGCTGCCGCCGATCTGGAGCGCGCTCTGCGCGATGACGGTGCCTCCCCACGCGCCGAGCGTGAGCGCCACCGCTGCCGCCAATACGCTCGCCCTGGTCATCCACTTCCGCATTCCGCCATCCTCCTCGCCCGCAGGCACCTGGCCCGCGCTTCGTAGACGGGCGTGCCGCCCGTACATTCAGACCGGGTGCAACTACGCGCCGAGGCTCGATCCCGGGTTGATCACGGTCACCCGGGGGTCCCCCGGTAGAGGCCGTGCCGCTCGGCATACCGCAGGACGGCCCGCGGGACGAGGCCCTCGGCGCTCCGGCCCTCGCGCAGCCGCGCGCGGACGTCCGTGGAGCTGACCTCCGGCATGACCAGCTGCTCGCCCCCGTCGGCGTGGCCGCCCCGGCCCACGACCAGCAGCTCCGCGAGCTCGGGCACGCGGTGGCCCTGGTGCCAGCGCGGGACCTCGTCCACCAGGTCGCTCCCGATGACCAGCTTCAGCGCGACGTCCGGGTGGAGGCGCCGCAGCTCCTCGAGCGTCCGCACGGTGTAGCTGGCACCTCCGAGGCGCGCCTCGAGGTCGCTCACCACCACGCCGCGGAGCGGCGCGAAGGCGAGCTCGCACATGCGCCTGCGGTGCGCGAAGGGCGCCAGCGGCTTGCCGAAGGCGTGCTCGAGCGCCGGGATCACCACCACCGCCTCGATGTCCGCCGTGCTCAAGACCCAGCTCGCCGCCAGCACGTGCCCGACGTGCGGCGGATCGAAGCTGCCTCCGAAGACGGCCCACGCCCTCGCCGCCGCTCCGCTCATCGCGCGACGTTCATCTTGGCGGTGCGGCGCGCCATCTTCTCGCGCAGGACCGGCAGCCCCGAGGTCTCGAAGAGCGCGATGGAGACGCCGCCGTCCTCCTCCACCTCGAGCAGCGCGACGCGCCCGTCGGCCGCGGGGCCCGGCGTCAGGAAGTAGCGCGTCCCGAAGCGCCGGAGCTCCGCCTTGTCGCTCTTGCCGTAGACGATGAGCGCCGCGTTCGCGATGTCCTCCTCGTCGAGGATGGACTTGTCGTGCACGGCGATGACGATGCGATCCGCGATCATCTCCACCGCGCGCGCCGGCGAGGGCGGGAGCTTGCGGATGGCCGCCAGCCGCCGCAGCGAGGCCTCCGCCGACAAGAGCTCCTCGATCTGCTCCGCCGTCCCCGCGCGGGCCAGCTGGACGGCGCGCTCGAGGAAGGCGTCCTGTCCGGGCTCGCCGCCGAAGATCTCGCGCGCCCAGGCGTGCATCACGCGCTCGATGGTGTCCTCGTCCTCGCCGAGGTAGATGGCCTGGTCGACGCCCGCGTCGCCGAGGAGGAACTCGACCGCGTCCCGCAGCGCCGCCTCGTCCCCGAGCGCCGGTCCGAGCAGGCCGATGCGCACGGCGGACCCCCTACCGCCGCCCGCCCGCGCGGCGGCGCGCCTCGAAGCACGCGTCCGAGATCGAGAACGAGAGCAGCGACATCGCCTCGGGGAAGCGCGAGAGCATGGCGATGCGCGCCGTCGGATCGGGCGGGACCTCGCGCTCGCCGCTCAGCTTGGCCAGCGCGGAGAACGCCGCCGGCGCGGAGCCCGACGCCAAGAGGCCCACGCGGTTGCCCCACTCGCTCGCCGCCATGGCGAAGCGCGCCGGGTCGTAGCCCGGCCGGCCCGCCATCTCGAAGACCAGCGGGCCGAGCTCGTTCTGCGCCTTGCGCTGCACGTTCTTGACGATGCGCCGCGCGGCCTCGGCCACGTGCGCGGGATCGGCGCCCGGCGCGACGTGGTGCGGGTCGTAGCTGAGCACGAGGCCGCCGACCAGCGCGACCACCTCCTGCGGCTGCGCGCGGACCACCACCGAGAGCTGCGCGTGCGCGATCTTGAAGGCGCGCACCAGCACGAAGACCTTCTCGCGATCGTCCGTGATGCCGAGCAGCTCGCTGCCGATGAGCAGCGTCACGGGGTTGCTGTAGACGGGCACGCAGACGCGCGGCGCCGCGCTCGTCACGTAGAGCTGCGGATCGGGCACCCCGAACCAGCGGCCGATCTCGAGCGCCAGCGGGCGGATGGCGGTGTCGCGCGGGTTGAGCTTCTCCGCGCGGTAGGCGTTGACGTCGAAGGGCAGCGACTTCTCGAGCGCGTCGCCCGCCAGCTTGAACACGGCCCGCGTCGGCGCGGAGAGATCCTCGGGCGCCAGCAGATCGTCCAGCGCCTCGCTGGCCCCCGCCCCGCCGAGGCCCGGCGCCGCGCCCCGCGCGTCGACGAGCTTGCCCATCTCCACGTCGGTGATGCCGAGCGCCTGCGCCGCGCTGGCCGCCACGCTCGCGGAGTCGGTGTCGCCGCGCCAGCCCAGCACCTCGACCAGGCCGGGCCACGCCGCCGCGTCGCCGAGGTCGGCCTCGAGCGCGTGGCGGAAGTCGTTGACCGCGCGGTGCAGGTGCATGCCGAGCGCGTTCGCCGCGCTCTGCCGCTGGTAGAGCTCGGCCATGGCGCGCAGCACCGCGAGATCGGTGGGCGCGTTCCTGCGCGCCTCCTCCAGCACCTGCTCGGCCTTGCGGGCGTCGCCGAGCCGCTCGAAGGTCTCCGCCAGCTTGAGGCGGTGGCCGCGGTTGCGCTCCGGATCGACGTCGAGCCGCGCGAGCTCGGCCAGCGTCTCCGCCGCCTTCTGCATCTGCCCCTCGCGCTCGTAGAGCACGGCGAGGCGCTCCATGGCCGGCACGTCTTGCGGCAGGAGCTTGAGCACGCGCTGGAAGGCGGCCTCCGCGCGCCGCGGGTCGGGCATGTGCTGGTCGTAGATGTCGCCCAGCGTGAAGAACACCCAGCGCAGCTCCTCGCGCTCCTTGCGGATGCGCGCGATGCGGATCAGCACCTCCGCGGCGCCCCGCCAGTCCTCGTCCTCGAGGCAGAGGTTCGCGAGCGCGCGCAGCGCGTCGATGCGCTCGGGCATGAGCGCCAGCGCGGCGCGCAGGGCGGCCTTGGCGTGCTCCAGCTCGCGCAGGTCCGTGTAGAGCTTGGCCTGCTTGACGTAGAGCTCGACCAGCTCCGCGGTCTCGCCGCCCGCCGCGAGGCGCTGGCCGAAGAGCTCCGCGAGGCGCGCGCGGTCGTTCGCCGCCTCGAGCAGCAGGCGGAGGCGATCGAAGACATCCGCGTGCGTGACGTCGCGCTCGCTGGCCTGCTCGAGGGCGCCCCGCGCGCGCTCCTTCTCCCCGAGCTGCTCCAGCCAGATGCGGCCGGCGCGGTGGAAGAGCGCCGCCGCGCGGGTGCGCACCTCGGTGGCCTTCGCGGCGGCCTCCCAGGCCTCGGCCGCTTCCTCCCAGCGCTCGGCCGACTCGCAGGTGCGCGCCAGCTCCGCCGCCGCGACCGGGTGCATGGGCGACGCGTGCACGGCCTCGCGCAGCAGCGCCAGCGCGCCCTCGAGGTCCGTGGCGCGCGCCAGCTCCGCCGCCCGCACGCGCGCCGACGCTCGCTCGTCCGCCCCCGCGAGGAGCTCGGCGAGCTTGCGCGCCGCGACCAAGGCCACCGCCCCGTCGCC
>CAZKZS010000361.1:0-827 GCA_964557285.1 uncultured Anaerolineae bacterium
TCGAAACGCTGAGTCCAGAACAGGAGGCGGATTCTTCATCGGGTGCAACGCCCGCGCTGGTGCTGACTCTGGCCGCCACTTTACCGCGAGAGCAGACGCTGTTAGGGGTCGGGATTTTTAAAACCGGACAGCATCCTGAACTGGGAGAACCTATTGTGCGGCTTGAACTACTGTCTCCCTCCAATAAACTTCCACATACAGACGCGGCGGCTTACATTGAAAATCGTCGGAAGTGTTTCCAGACTGGCACAAACCTCATTGAAATTGACTTTCTGCACGAAACCCGTTCGCCCATTGTGGGCATCCCCGTTTACCCTGACGACCCCAACGCACAGCCCTACTCGATTGCGGTCAGCCGCCCTGAACAAAATACGCTGTCGTTTTATCCGTTTGGGATTCAGCAGGAAATTCCAACGCTTGTCATTCCGCTTGAGGGGGAAAAACAGCTTGTTTTTAATTTTGACGCGGTGTATCAGTATACGTTTGAAAAAGGGCGCTGGGGCGAACTTCCTTCTATAGATTACGCCCAGGAGCCTCTCAGGATGCACACTTATAGCCAGCGCGACCAGACTCTTATCCTTGAGGTTCTTCACTCCCTTCGGAGCTAACCTACCCGCTTGAGTAGGCAGGACTACCCAATCTTATGTTTGCGGAATCTTTCACAATCGGTAAGATAGGAACAATTCATAAGCCGCCAATGGAAAGAGTCCAAGATGTTAGAAGCCATTGCTATTTTAGAAGATATCCAGGTACTTCCCTCCCTTTCCGATGAGTACAGCCGAATTTTAACGCCGGAAGCGCTGTCATTGATCGCCCGACTGCACCGG
>CAZKZS010000361.1:837-5177 GCA_964557285.1 uncultured Anaerolineae bacterium
ACCGGACGTTTAACCCGCGTCGGCTGGAACTGTTGCAAAAACGGGCAGAACGTCAGGCCGCGCTGGATGCTGGAATCATGCCGACCTATTTGCCTGAAACTGCGTCGATTCGGCAGGCGGAATGGCAGGTCGCCCCAACCCCACCCGATTTACAGGATCGCCGTGTGGAAATTACCGGCCCTGCCGAACGAAAAATGATGATTAATGCACTTAATTCGGGCGCAAAAGTATTTATGGCCGACCTGGAAGATGCCCTTTCGCCCACCTGGGACAATGTAATGCAGGGACAGCTTTGTTTAAAGGAAGCCGTGCGTCGCACCCTGCGGCTCGAAACGGAAGCAAAAACCTACGAACTGAATAAAGAACTGGCCGTGCTGATGGTGCGCCCGCGTGGGTTGCATCTGGTCGAAAAAAATGTGCTGGTGGATGGTGAACCCATTTCTGCCAGCCTGTTCGACTTTGGGCTGTATTTTCTGCATAATGTTCGCGCCTTATTGGAACGCAACACCGGCCCCTATTTTTATCTGCCCAAACTGGAAAGTCACCTTGAGGCGCGGTGGTGGAACGACGTTTTCCTGACGGCTCAGGATTCGCTGGATATTCCTTCTGGCACTATTCGCGCGACGGTGTTGATTGAAACCATCATGGCTGCCTTTGAAATGGAAGAAATTTTATATGAACTGCGCGAACATGCCGCCGGACTCAACGCTGGACGCTGGGACTACATTTTCAGTGTGATTAAGAAATTTTCCGGCAGGGCGGATTTGGTGCTGCCTGACCGCGCTCAAGTGACCATGACTGTGCCGTTTATGCGGGCGTACACCGAACTGCTGATTCACACCTGCCACAAACGCGGCGCTCATGCGATTGGTGGGATGGCTGCTTTTATCCCGAACCGCCGTGAACCCGAAATTACTGAGGTCGCGCTGGCAAAAGTGCGTGAGGATAAAGAACGTGAATCCCGCGATGGCTGCGACGGCACATGGGTTGCCCACCCCGACCTGATTCCAGTCGCCAAAGCGGTGTTTGTGAAAATGTTGGGCGACAGGCCGCACCAGAAAGGCCGCCTGCGTGAAGATGTCAGCGTTCAGCCGGAAGCCCTGCTCGATATTCGTGTTCCCGATGGCAAAATTACGGAAGCGGGCGTGCGGAACAATATTTCTGTTGCGCTGCAATATCTGGCGGCCTGGCTGGAAGGCTCAGGCGCGGTTGCCATTTATAACCTGATGGAAGATACCGCCACCGCCGAAATTTCCCGCGCTCAGCTCTGGCAGTGGGTCCACCACAATGCCCGCCTGGACGATGGCCGTCCGGTGACGCTGGAACTGTTTAATACAATTTTTGCGGAAGAACGCGCCAAATTGCCACAAACCGACTCCTATGTCCATGCGGCGGAAATTCTGGAACGGCTGGTTGTCTCCGATACGTTTGTGGAATTTCTGACGTTTATCGCTTACGAGTACCTATAGCCCGTAAAAAAGATTTAACTCCCGCCGCCCGCGAAGCAACTGGGAGTTAAAAGAAAGGAAAGTATGAAAGAAAATGACTGCCATTCATGATAACATCGTTTTACAACTCCGACAAGATTGGGAACACTCCCCCCGTTGGGCAGGCATCAAGCGGGACTATACTCCGGAAGATGTCATTCGGCTGCGAACCAGCCTCAAAATGGAGTATACGCTGGCAAAACACGGCGCGGTTCGGCTGTGGCATATGCTTCATACCCGCCCCTATGTGAACACCTTCGGCGCGATTACAGGCGCACAGGCCGTTCAGATGGTGCGGGCAGGGCTGGATGCGATTTATTTAAGCGGCTGGCAGGTGGCGGCCGATGGCAACCTGGCCGGACAAACTTACCCCGACCAGAGTTTGTATCCTTCCAACAGCGTTCCGGCCATGGTCAAACGAATCAACAATGCGCTGATGCGGGCTGACCAGATTGACCGCGTAGACGGCAAACATAGCGACCACTGGTATGTACCGATTGTAGCCGACGCGGAAGCCGGATTCGGCGGGCCGCTGCACGCTTTTGAACTGACCAAGATGATGATTGAAGCCGGAACTGCCGGAATCCACTTTGAAGATCAGTTGGCTGCTGAGAAAAAATGTGGGCATCTGGGTGGCAAGGTGCTGGTCCCCACATCACAGTTTATCCGCACCCTGCAAGCGGCACGGCTGGCGGCCGATGTACTGGATGTGCCGACGGTGATTATCGCACGCACAGATGCAGAAGCCGCGACTCTGCTCACTAGCGACATCGACCCCTATGACCAGCCATTTTTGACGGGTGAACGCACCCCCGAAGGCTATTATGGGGTCCGAGCCGGTATTGAAGCGGGTATCGCGCGGGCGCTGGCCTATGCGCCGTATGCGGATATCTTGTGGCTGGAAACCAAAACCCCAGACCTGGACGAGGCGCGTGAATTTGCTGAGGCGATTCATGCCCACTATCCCGGCAAAATGCTGGCTTATAACTGCTCCCCGTCCTTCAACTGGCAGCGTTATCTTGATGAAGAAACCATTGCCAATTTTCAGCAGGAACTCGGCAACATGGGGTATAAATTCCAGTTTATTACGCTGGCAGGCTGGCATACCATTAACTATCACACCTTCAATCTGGCTCAAAATTACGTACAAAATGGCATGACGGCGTATGCAGCCCTGCAAGAGGCGGAATTTGCTGCCGAAGGCAATGGGTATACGGCTGTTAAACATCAGCGCGAGGCCGGAACGGGCTACTTTGACGATGTGCTGATGACAATTACGGGTGGCAAAAGCGCGACCGTTGCGCTTGTTGGCTCGACGGAAGCCGAACAATTCCGCCACTAGGAGACTTTTTCCGAGCGACTTTCCTTGCGGCCAGCGAAGCCCATGTATTTAAATTACGGATATGATGCAACATTGGGCAGGGACACGGCAGTGCCGTGTCCCTCCGGTATCCGTCCTCATTAAAACAAAGGGCTTCGCGGTTTTTATACGGCCAGTGGCAGTGTCACGATAAACTGTGAGCCTTTCCCCGGCTGGCTGGCTGCCCGGATGCTGCCGTTGTGTTTTTCCACGATTTTCCGGCAGATTGCCAGTCCCACGCCCGTGCCTTCATATTCGCTGCGCCCATGCAGCCGTTCAAACAGGCCAAAAATCCGTTCGGCATATTTTTCCTCAAACCCGATGCCGTTATCAATTACGTGAATTTGATACGCGGGATGGCTGTTTTCGTAGTTTTCAGTGGCGTAAATTTTCACTTCCGGCGGGACCCCCGGGCGGTGATACTTAAGCGCGTTTTGAATCAGGTTCTGGAAAAGCATCTGCATTTGAATTTCATCCCCCTGAATGGTGGGTAGGGGAGCAACCTGAATTGTGCCGCCTGTACGCTCAATCTGGCCTTCCAGATCGGATTGAATATCCTGCATAATCCGGTTTAAATCGACGGGCTGGAATGGTTTGGTGTCTGAGGACACCCGGGAATAGGCCAGCAAATCACGGATAAGCTGCTGCATCCGGTTAGAAGCCGACTGGATACGCTGGAGATAATCATCATCCCCCAGCACTGCCCCATATTTATCGCGCAGGCGGCTGCTGAAGGTTTGTATTTTCCGCAGGGGTTCTTGCAAATCGTGAGAGGCAGTGTAGGCAAAACTTTCCAGCGCCTGATTGCTGGCTTTTAGATGCTCTGCATTTTTTTGAAGTTCCTGCTCAACACGCTGCCGGATTTCAATTTCCTGCCGCAAATGTTCGTTGGCTTTCTGAAGTTCAGCCGTCCGGTCAGAAACCCGTTTTTCAATCGAGTCGGCCATCTGATTAAAACAACTGGCAAGCCGCACCAGTTCCCGAATCCGACCCTCAACGATGACGCGCGTGCTTAAATCCCCTTCGGCCAGCCGTTCTGCCGCGTCCACCAGATGTGTTACCGGACGGGTCAGCCGATTGCTGCCAACCCAGGTCATCACTATAATCATGAAACTGACCAGCCCCAGTGCAAATAGATTGCGCTGTGTGGTGGCGGTCACATCAGCATAGGCCACTTCTTTGAGTGTTCCCACAATAATGTAGGCTTCCAGAAAATCGGTGTTCATCGTGGTGAACCCATACAGGCGCTCCTGACCGTTGGAGTTCACGCCTTCGGTGCTGCCTTCCCTCTGGCGGGCAATTTCCACTAATACCTTTGTATTTAAATAGGTTTTGCCCAGCCAGTTTTCAGAATCGGGATAACGCACCAGCACCGTATTATTGGCGTCAATAATCGTGATGGTGGTTTCTGCCGGAATATATTCTGTACTTACATAGTCCCCTAACCAGTCAAGTGCCAGCGTGACAGAAAGCGCCCCTTTAAGCTGCCTCTG
>CAZKZS010000362.1:0-5165 GCA_964557285.1 uncultured Anaerolineae bacterium
AGAATTGTAGGGCTTTTTGATGAGAATACAATACACTGTGAACAGAAAGGAGTGTCATCATAGCAACACGAATCCGCGCGATTTATGAATCCGGCCAGCTTCGCCTGCTGGATAAAGTCGATCTGGCTGAAGGGCAGGAAGTAGAAATTTCGATACAGGTAAGCAATGAAAGCGATGCCATTCGGGAAGCGCTCAAACATATGACCAATATCCAGTGGCCTGACCCTAACTCCGACCCGCATCCAGAAATTGAGGCGGCATGGAACGAAATTTATCAATCTATGGAAGGATGCCCCCCTGTCTCTGAAATTATTATCGAGGAGCGCGATACAATAGTATAAGGAGGACAAAATGACCGCTACCGCGTTGCCGATTGATGTCATCGTCTCGAATCCTGAAATTAGAAATGGTCATCCTATTATCAACGGGACAACGATACGGGTATCCGATCTTGTGGTCTATCACATTTCAGGGAATCAGCTGACGCCAGAACAGTTATCTGAAAGTTTCAACCTGAGTCTGGGGCAGGTGTATGCGGCCTTAGCTTACTATCATCTTCACCGCGCAGAAATTGAAACAGAAATACAGGAAAATAAGGCAAAGGCTGACCAGTGGATTGCTGACTTAGAAAAGCAGGGGCGGGTAACTCGCCTTGACTGAGCAGGAGACGCATCTCAAATTTTATATAGATGAAAATATTCTGCCTGTGGTAGCTGAACAGTTACAAAAACATGGCATTGATGCGCTTAGTGTGAGAGAACTGGAAAGTCTTGGCGACAGCGACCTGAATCATTTGCAGAGGGCGGCTGCAATGGGGCGGGTGTTGTGTATTCATGATCAGGATTTTTTGAGAATGGCAGCGCAAGGGGATGAACATGCAGGCATTGCTTTTGCTCCACAATATAACGCTACCATTGGCGGATGGGTGCGTGGGCTGAGAGATTTGCATGAACGCATAACCCCTGAAGAAGCAAAGGGACAGATTTTTTATCTTTCCGTCTCATAGGAACTTTTTTTTGCGGGGAAGCGTTATACAGGCAGTGAAAGGATGGAAAAAATGACCTCACGCCGTTATTATATCGCCAGCCTGATTTTGTTTGTTGTGCTGCTGCAACTATTTCTGGTGCTGCTGACCCGCCCCGCGCAGGCGCTTGACCCGCAGATTCGTACCACATTTGAACCTTACGGACCGGAAAATCCCCTGCCTAAAATCGTCCTCATTGAATATGACCCCTGGCGCATGGTCATCGGCTCTGATTCACCCACATTTGTATTGTATCAAAATGGGCTGGTGATTTATACCCGTGAAAATGAAAATGGGAACATGGAATATGCCTCCGTATTCCTCAACCGGCAAGACTACAAGAATCTGGTCGATAAGCTGGTGGATGAGGAGTTTTATGCCTTAGACGACTACTATGAGGCTACCGGATGGACAGACCAGCCAAGCAACTGGATTCTGGTCTGGGATGACAAGGGAAACAAAAAAGAGGTGGGGGTGTATGGGGCGCTGCGTCAGCCAGATGATGAATCCCGTTCAGCGACGCCAGATGCCTTTTTACAGGCGTTTGACGGGATGACCGCTTATGACCATGAGAAGGCGCAACCCTGGCTGCCGGAACAATTTGAAGTCATGCTCTGGCCGTATGATACCTCCTCTGGAGCAGACTGGCCGAAAGGCTGGCCGGATTTGGACGACCCGACCACCAAAAAACGCGGAGACGATTCCTACAGTGTTTTTGTGGATATATCCGAACTGGATACTCTTTACGCGCTCCGCGAAGAAGCCAGCGCGGTAGAACTGGACGGCAAACGCTGGGCGTTTTCTATCCGTTTCCCATTTCCTACCGAATTTGTATGGATGGAGGACTAAAATTCCTCCCTACCGCGAAAAGGTGGTTTTAAGGTGCGCTTCCGCCAGAACATGCCCCTGCATGGCCTTAAGAAGCTGCTCCTCGTTCAGATTTTTATCCAGCAGGGTATCCAGCGCGTAGAGTTTGAACTGATAGGTGCGCCGAAAGCCTCTTGGCGGGGCAGGCGCACCGTACCCTACTTTCTTAAAATCGTTGACGCCCTGTACTGCCCCGTTCGGTAGGTCGCTGGTGGTGGGCAAATTTTCCGCCAATTCGGTCGGGTCGGGCGGCAAATTGTATACCAGCCAGTGAACCCGAATACCGTCCGGTTTTTCGGGTGCTTCCAGAATCAGGGCAAGGCTTTTAGTGCCAGTCGGAACATCCTGCCATATCAGGGGTGGGGAATAGGCCAGCCCATCGACGGAATATTTCAACGGAAGAATCTGTCCTTCGGCAAAATCTTTGCTGGTGAGCTGCATGGCAGGTGTCCTTTTTGCTTCCCTTGATTATAAGGGAAAATCACTCGCCGACGTATTGAATCCGATAAATTGCGCCCGCGTAGTCGTCCGATACGAGAATCGAGCCATCGGGAAGCTGTTCAATATCCACAGGCCGCCCCCAGGCATTGCGACCTTGCAGCCAGCCTTCGGCAAACACTTCATACGACAGCGTACCGTCGTCGTTCATCCGTGCCAGGGTGATTCGATAACCGATAGGCACACTGCGATTCCATGAGCCATGCTCAGCAATAAAAATCTGATTGAGGTATTCCTCCGGGAACTGTTCTCCGGTGTAGAATCGCATTCCCAGCGCGGCCACATGCGGCCCTAACTTGAGGGCGGGCGGCGTAAATTCTTCACAGCCTGCCAGCCTGCCAAATTGCGGGTCAGGAACATCCCCTTCATGACAAAACGGGAATCCAAAGTGCATCCCTTTTTTTGGCGCGGTGTTGAGTTCGTCCACCGGAACATCATCGCCCATTTCGTCACGGCCATTGTCTGTAAACCAGAGTTCTCCGGTTTCAGGATGCCAGTCAAACCCGACGGTATTCCGCACCCCACTGGCGTAAATTTCAAAGCCTGTGCCATCCGGGTTAAAGCGGAAAATAGTCGCATACCGGGGGTCATCGGAACTACAGATGTTACACGGAGCGCCAATTTGCGAGTACAACATGCCATCCGGCCCAAAACGTAAAAATTTCCAGCCGTGATGTGCGTCTGGCAGATTACCCAGCACGACGACGGGCTGCGGCGGATTGTTGAGATTTTGTTCAATGTTGTCATAGCGCAAAATGCGGGTGATTTCGGCCACATACAGCGCCCCATCCTTAAAAGCGACCCCGTTTGGCTGATACAGGCCGCTGTCAATGGTCAGCACGCCGTCGGCGACTCCATCGGAATTATCGTCCCGCAGGGCATAAACGACGCCTGCCTGCCGTGTGCCAACAAACAGAGTATTGTTGGGTGTCCATTCCAGCGAACGGGCGCCGGGAACATTCTGCGCAAAAATGGAAATTTCAAATCCGGGGGGTAGGGTAATCAAGTCCAACTGCTGCTGAAGGTAGGATTGAGAGGCAGCCTGTACAGACACAATTGCAACCAGCAGCACCAGCACTATAATGAAGAAGCGTATTTTCATGATTGTCCTCCATAGCATATTTTAACAACAAATTTTTGCAGCATTTTTGTTTTTGTCTGATACACTAGGGGCAAAAGGGGTGTTCTTATGGGCATTTCACTGGTCGGTAAACGGATTAATCAATACGCAGTGGAAGAACTCATCGCCGTTGGGGGCATGGCACAGGTGTACCGCGCCCGCGACCTGGAACTTGACCGCCGTGTAGCGATTAAAGTCATTGGTGTAGACGCCCGTAAAGAGCATGTATTTACCGAACGATTAGAGCGCGAAGCCCGCACGATTGCCCAACTCCGCCACCCGAATATCGTCGGCATCTACCATAAGGGTATCTACGAAGATATGCCCTATCTGGTGATTGAGTATGTGGATGGCCCGACGCTGGCTGATGTTTTGCATGAACTTAAACAGCAAGGGCAGCCGATGGAATATCACGCGGCGCTGACGATTACGGCCTGCGTGACTTCCGCGCTGGATTACGCTCATGCGCTGGGGGTGATTCACCGCGACATCAAACCCTCCAACATCATGGTTGACCAGAAAGGCCACGTTTACCTGACCGACTTTGGGCTGGCGCTGCGAATGGCCGAAGGTACAGAAGGAAAAGCCTTTGGGTCGCCCTATTATATTTCGCCGGAACAGGTGAGTTCATCGGCGGAAGCCTCCGCCCGCAGCGATTTATATTCGCTTGGGGTCGTGGTGTATGAGATGCTGGCCGGTCGGCGTCCATTTGAAGCCAAAAAGCCGATTGAACTGGCAGTCATGCACGTCAATAAATTTCCGTCCCCGCCGCGTAAGTATAATCCCGCGCTGCCACCTGCCATTGATGGGGTATTGATGCGCGTGCTGACCAAAATGCCCGCCCAGCGTTATAAATCCGGCTCAGAATTTCAAATCGCGCTGGCTGAGGCGCTGGGACTGCCCGAAATGGGCGCTCCCATTTACCAGCCGCGTTACCTGCCAACGGCTTTTACTTCCCGATATGCCCGCCGCCGAAATTCCGAAACCTACGTTTCTGCGACACATCTCCTCAAAGAAGGTGATGATGATCTGTACGAAAGTGACCTGACCAACCCCCTGATGCGTGAAAATACTGACAGCACCCACCCCGGCGACAAAACTCCGTAATGGCTCACTCGCGCAGCCACTTCAAGGCGGCGTTCCGGTCATCAAAAATTTTGTATTCCACCTGTAAATCCCGGTAAGCGACCAGCAGCAGTCGCACCAGTTGCCTACCCCAGGTGGTCGCCAGAATCACCGCAACCCGCCCGCGCCGATCCATGGAAAGATGAATCACTTTTTGTCCGGTATGGCGAATATAAGGAGAAAATCCGACCTCCGGACTGGAAAAATCCATCAGGATACGGAAGGGGTCGTCGTGAGTTTGGAGGAAACGCTGATAGGCATCAAACCACGCATCAATCGCTTCGCGTGTGCCTTTGGAAAGGATATGTAGGGTAATGTCACCCTGGTGTTCTTCGGTAAAATCCATCAATCTGCTCCCCATTTTTCCCTATTGTAGGCGGGGAGCAGCCACTTAACAACGTGGGGCAAATTCGTCCCGATGAGTTATCAGATAATGAACGGCCTCCGGCAAAGGACGTTCCCCCTGCCAGTGTTCATCAATCGTTTCAGGACTCAGAGTCGGTAGGAGGGTCTGAATTTGTTTTGCTACCC
>CAZKZS010000363.1:0-5149 GCA_964557285.1 uncultured Anaerolineae bacterium
GCAGTGGGACGCGAACGCGGGCTGGGGGTGAGGGAACATACTTTTTGACACTCCCGAAAAATCTTAGCGCGGCCAGCGTACCGGACGCGGCCTACGGAAATAGAGGTCTTCCAGCGAACCGAGGCGGACTTCCGCTTTATCTTTCGGCCAGAGTCCGGCAATTTTGGTGTTGCAGCGCGGGCAGCGGCCTTCGGGGGTAATCTGGTAATCTCGAATCACGTATCCGATGCGGTCAATCAACTTTTTCTTGCAATTGGGGCAAAACGTATGCTCATATTCCTCAACCCGCCCCGGCTGGTTGCCCGCGTACACGTAATTTAACCCCATTTCATAGCCAATTTCGGCGGCACGAATCAGGGTCTGGGTATCGGTGTTGTCCGGTTCGGTCATTTTGTAGTCTTTGTGAAACGCAGTCACATGCCAGGGGATGTCCGGCGAGAGGGAACGAATAAACTGCGCCGCTTCTTTTAATTCCTCTACCGAATCATTGAATCCGGGAATGACCAGGGTCACAATTTCGACCCAGAAGCCCAATTCATGCGCCATGCGGATTCCGTCCAGCACATTATCCAGCACCGCCCCCAACTGGCGGTAGTTTTTGGGGTTCATGGTTTTGAGGTCAATTTTGTACCCGTCGGTGTAGGGGCGGATATATTCCAGCACTTCACGGGTGGCGTTGCCGTTGGAAATGTACATGCAGGTGAATCCGGCGGCTTTGGCTTCCTTAAAAATGCTCACTGCCCATTCAGACGTGATTAACGGCTCGTTATAGGAGCTAGCGACACATTTTGCCCCGTTAAGTTTTGCCATCTGTACCATTTGCTGCGGGGAAACCTGGGTCGGGGGGCGGCCTGCATTGGTATCCCGCAGCGCCTGCGAAATATCCCAGTTCTGGCAATTTTTTACGAGAAAGAATCCTGCAAGATAATTGTGTTCAACCTCTACTTCCATGTTGAACACATCCCCGTCGTACTCTACAAACTCGATGGATTGCACAGGCACAAGGAAATAATGCTCCGTTTCGATGATTTCAGCGTAAATAAAATCACCGCTATGGGACAAATTTGCAACGTCGGTTAAAGAAAAGGCTGCTGTGCGTGGAATGACCAGATGGTGATCTAAAGTCAAATCGCTGGCTTTGATAGGCTCTGGTAAACGGGAAGGATTATCCGTTACATATATCCGGTGGTCAGCCGTGCATTTGATTTCAGGCAGGTAGTAGGGCTTGATAACGGCTAATTTGCCTTTGTAAGGATGCCTAAAAATCGCACGGACATTTTGCCACTGGCCGGATTCCGCGACCGCCTGCAAACCATCAATAGAAGCGATTTCGACATCCGGTTTCAGGTCTACCCGTTCTGCTGAATCAAAAAGTTCATCAAAGCGCACGACCCCCCGATTCGTCACCACCGGAGTGTCGCCCGTAAAACAGTAGGAACAGTGCAAATCACATCCTAACATGCCGAAGGTGAGGGTATCTGAACCAGGGTACAGGTGGTAAAAGGGCTTTTTTTCCGTAGGGTCGCATTGCAGCGCCGCAACGTACCCCCAGGGAACATACAGTGTGCCGTTCAGGTTATACCGCACCTGGCAGATACCCCGCCCGCCAGAGGAAATTTTGCAGTGATGCCCACAGGCATAACAGTGAATTTTGCCGTCGTCCAGCGTTTCATACAGTTCACCCGGCTGCACCATCAGATGCAGATTCAGGGGGTCGTGACCGGCAAGCGGTTTGCGGAGATTTTTTACATCCTCATAGAACTCGACATTTGGACGCTGTGGGTTCTCTTTCGCCATAACCGACTCTCCTTACCCCTATCTTAGCACGATTCAGGCACTTATTTTCGGGTTGCCTGTTTTACAACGGCGATAGAAGGCTCAACGAGAACATCTTCCTTAAGTGCCATAATCTGCCGCAGCTCCACCACCTGATCGCGGAAGGCGGCGGCCTTCTCAAATTCGAGATTCCTGGCAGCCTGTTTCATCTGGAATTCAAGGTCCGTAATCATCTGGCGGAGTTGATCTTTTGAGAGTTTGGCTGGAGTCGCCAGCGCATCCAGCACCTTATCCTCTTCTCTTTCCGCCTGCATCAGACGCACCCGATTGGTCAGGTCGCGGATTTCCTTCACGATGCTGCGCGGTTCAATGCCGTGCTGCTGGTTATATTCCATTTGAATCTGACGGCGGCGGTTGGTTTCGTCGATGGCTTCCTGCATGGAGTCGGTGATTTTGTTGGCGTACATGATGACCCGCCCTTCCACATGCCGCGCCGCCCGTCCCAGGGTCTGAATGAGGGAACGTGTTGAGCGCAAAAACCCTTCTTTATCCGCATCCAGAATCGCTACCAGCGAGACTTCCGGCAGGTCTAAGCCTTCACGCAGCAGGTTAATCCCGACCAGCACATCGTACACGCCAAGCCGTAAATCGCGCAGGATTTCAACACGTTCAATCGTATCCACTTCCGCATGAAGATAAGTCGCACGGATACTCATTTCAATCAGATACTGCGACAAATCTTCCGCCATTTTTTGCGTCAGGGTCGTGACCAGCACACGCTGGCCTTTATGAACGCGCTTCTGGATTTCTGAGAGCAGGTCGTCAATCTGGCCTTCAACGGGGCGAATTTCCACTTCGGGGTCAAGAATTCCGGTGGGGCGAATCACCTGCTGCGCCACCTGCTGAACATGGGCATCTTCATAGGGGCCGGGAGTCGCGCTCATGTAAACCGTTGTCCCCATCCGTTCCTCAAATTCCTCAAAGCTGAGGGGGCGGTTATCCAACGCGCTTGGCAGGCGGAATCCATATTCAACCAGAGTCGTTTTGCGTGACCGGTCGCCGCCGTACATACCGCGAATCTGCGGAACGGTCATATGACTCTCATCCAGCACTAGAAGGTAATCTTTGGGGAAATAATCAATCAATGTCCAGGGAGGGCTGCCCGCCGGACGACGGTCAAGGTGACGAGAATAATTTTCAATACCACTCGTGAATCCGACCTCGCGCAGCATTTCTACATCATAGCGCACACGCTGGTCTAAACGCTGCGCTTCTAACAGCTTGCCCTGCTGCTTAAAGATTTTTGACTGTTCTTCCAGTTCAAGCTCAATGTCATGAATAGCATCTTTCAGCGTTTCGGTTTCTGTGATGAAATGTTTGGCCGGAAAAATAGTGATGTGGTCGTGTTCTGCCAGAATTTCCCCCGTCAACGGGTCAAATTCGACCAGCGCTTCGATTTCATCCCCAAACATGCGAATACGGAAGGCGGTTTCAGCGTAGGCGGGCTGGATTTCCAGGGTGTCTCCCCGCACCCGAAACGTTCCACGTTCAAGAACGGTATCGTTACGGGTATATTGAATCGCTACAAAATGCCGAAGCATCACATCCCGCCGCATTTCCTGCCCGACGTTAAGTTCAAAAATGACTCGCCCCCAGGCATACGGGCTGCCAATGCCATAAATACAAGACACAGAAGCCACAATGATTACATCGCGGCGGCTCATCAGGGCGGCGGTGGCGGCTAAGCGCAGACGGTCAATGTCCTGGTTAATATCGGTTTCTTTTTCGATGTATAAATCACGCTGCGGAACGTAGGCTTCCGGCTGATAGTAATCGTAGTAGCTGACAAAATATTCAACCGCGTTCTGGGGGAAAAACTCTTTAAATTCCGAATAAAGCTGAGCAGCCAGCGTTTTGTTATGCGCCATCACCAGCGTAGGACGATTCAACTGCTCAATGACTTTAGCGATGGTGAACGTTTTCCCCGTTCCGGTTGCTCCCAGTAAAATCTGATGTTTATATCCCTTATGAATCCCGTCAAGGAGCGTTTGAATGGCAGTGGGCTGGTCGCCCATCGGTCTATAATCCGCAAGGAGTTTAAAATCTGGCATGTAAAAGCCCCGATGCTAGTGAACACACGTTCTAATATTATAGCAGAAAGGGAGGATTTAGCGTATGAGGTAAATAGGATTGCTGAGAATCCAGCAGCGTTCTTTGCCCATATATTCTTTCCACGCTTCGACCCGATACGCTCCCCGTTCGGTAGCTGTATAAGTAAGGGCGTCCGTATTTACATCTTCGCGGACGACTTTGCCTTCGTGGATAATTTGGATTCGGGCGCGGGCAGGGGTGCGAATTTGCATTGTGACACCTGTCCCGATTCTTAAGGTATCGCCCATTTCAGCCGTCCCATAATTTCCCTGGGCTAAAAACCGAAAGCCGCGTGTTTCGCCTGGAATCTCATAGCCGATGAAGGCACGGCCAGCTTTGAGTGTGGCAAAAATCAACTGGCGGTCCAGGTCCAGATTACCCGAAAACGGCACTTTGGGCAGGATATGGGTATTCACACAGTTGAAAAGAAAATCATAGGCAAAAACACGGTGAGAAACCGGCCCCAGATGAAAATACGTGCCATGGGCATCGGAATTGCCAATACCAATGATTTTTTGTCCGGCGGTCAGCAGTTCGTCCCATCGGGCAAGTGCTTCTGGCGGCGGCCCAATGACAAATTCATCTGGGCGGAACAGCGCCTGCATTCCCTGACGCACACTACCCATCACCTCCTTGAAGGTGGACATATAATTCCAGATTTCAAGGCCGGTATAATTTTTAACCTGCCACTCTGTCCAGGGAATCGCTATCGTAAAATCATCACTCATCCAGACCACATCTTTATCGTAAGGATGAGCAATAAACGTGAGTCCTTTTTTAGCGTTGACCGTATCAATCAGATATTGTGGGTCGTCGGCGAGAGGACAAATCTCCTCATCTATCCCATAGACCAGCAGATGATTGACCTGTGGTAGGCGGCTGCGGTCATGGATTTCTTCCCCCGTGAGCAAAAGTACATATTTTTCTTCTTCGCTTCCGTAATACCCTTCCACTCCTTTAATCAGGATGTTGTGGTCAGTGACGACGATAAAATCAAGTCCTGCTTGTCGGGCGGCGTTAGCGATCAGGTTATGATAGTCTGTGCCATCAGAATAGGGCGTGTGGATGTGCAGATTGCCAGCATATTCGTAGGACATATTTTGGGCCTGTATAGGGGGCGGGCATCACACCCGCCCCACGAAGATTTTTAGAAGTAGCTGCTGATGACTTCCAGCACACTGCGGATATTTTCCGGCTCACCGGACTGTACCCGCGTTGCAGA
>CAZKZS010000364.1:0-5136 GCA_964557285.1 uncultured Anaerolineae bacterium
CTATTGCTCGTTATCAGTATAGCGCATCGTGCAAAATTGTCTAGTCTGATGCCGCGCGAATAGTACGAAGGCACTATAATAAGGGAAGAAGACATTGATTTTAGGAAAACAGCATGGCTCGTTCAAATGACGTAAATTACCCGGATATATTAGGGGGAGTAACACGGGGACAGCGTGCCAACATCGACTTTATTCAATGTGCGCTGACGACACGCCCGAATACTATCGCGGCAGGGCAAAATTTTGAGATTCTTCTGTTCATCCAGAACATTACAGATATGAATATTGATGTCACCGTCGAGTTGAAACTACCAGAACAGGATAAAGCCAACAAAAAAAATATGTTTTTTAGCAAAAGCAACCGCCTGCTGGTGGGGTTAAAACCTGCTGAAGCGGGGTATGTGACTCTGGCCGCATCATGTTCCCCCAAAACTGAACCCGGTAATTACGTCCTGGGCTTAAACGTCAGCGCCCAGTCGCTTGTGAGAAGCGCTCGTTTTAATTTAATCCGGCTGCCAGAAGGCGGCGGGGCCTATGATTTTAAAACCCTGCCCGAAACCACCCGCGAACAGATGATGCAGCTTGTCCGGCTGCGCTGGCACTTCCAGAGCAAACGACATCAGATTGCGGCGACTTTTGAGGTATCCCAACCCAAACTCACCGAACTGGTAGAGTTTAAAGCAGGCTGGACGAGTCTGTGGACTATGCATGACCATCTGGATGAATACCTGCTCGAACCGCGTGTGCGGGCGCACTACGAACTTATGAAACGAGCCTTTACTGTAGAAAGAACGTTTAAACCCCTGCTGGAAACCACGCTTAAACATTACCAAGAGGCGGGATATGCCCTTAAAACAGCAGAAGCGATTTATATTACAAAATCGCTGGCTTATGTTCTGTGCAAGCCGCATATCAGACACCCCAACGAATTAGAACCCCGCCCCCACTGGCCGGACTGGTATAAACATCTGGTGCGGGTGCTGTTTCAGGAAGAACGCCTGCGGGAGCATCCTCTGAAAGTTGCCACTGAAATTTTGTATTTTTCCCTGCTCAAAGATGCTATCCTGTTTACCTTAGACATCCTCATCAAAAACCTGAATGAAGATTTTGGCACTGATGATGAAAAGCAGGAGTACGCAGATACTATCGTGAATCTGATACGCGGCGGCGGGCCGCTGGATTTTGGTAAAGTTTATCTCCCGCTGATTATCGGAGGCTTATTCCTGAATCGGAATATCTCCATTCCGGGGGAAGAACCCCGTAATACCCTGTTTGAGATTGAAAAGGTAGTTAAAGCGCGGGAGTCCGAAAAAACGCAGGACAATGAATTTGTGTTTGACCTGTTCGCCCAGGCGCTGGATAAAATGTTGGAAGATTTCCGGTGGATGCCATGAAGATTTTCTATCATAAAGTTAACAGGGCTGCCGATAAAAATCTAATGGTTTCAGTTTAAGATAAGAGCAAGTCATATCGAGATTCAGGGTGATGATGAGATTCGAGCGATTTACTGAACGCGCACAGGACGCTGCTGCCCGTGCGTATGAGATTCTACAACGCTACGGTCATAATCAGGTAGACACGGAACATATCCTGCTGGCGCTGATTGAACAACCGGATGGGCTGGTGGGTCAAATTCTGGAAAAAATCAGCGTGAATGTGGATACGCTGCGTTACAAGATTGAAGAAGTGCTTCGCAGCACCCCCCGTTCCGCCGTTTATGATAGCGCGGGAACGGGGCAGGTGTTTATTACACCGCGTGTTAAACGGATTATTGACCTTGCCAATGAAGAAGCCAATCGTCTGCGTGACGAGTATATTTCCACCGAGCATATTTTCCTGGCGATTCTGAGCGAACGCCGGACAGCCGTTGCCCGTATTCTGACTGAAGGGGGTGTCACCCGCGAACGGGTAGAAACCGCTATTAAGGATATTCGCGGCGGACAGCGAGTAACCGATCCGATGGCTGAAAGCCGCTACCGGATGCTGGAAAAATACTCGCGGGATTTAACCCAGCTTGCCCGTGCAGGCAAACTTGATCCGGTGATTGGCCGTGATGAAGAGATTTTGCGGGTGATTCAAATTCTCTCCCGCCGCACCAAAAACAACCCCGTGCTTATTGGAGAGGCCGGCGTCGGGAAAACCGCCATTGTCGAAGGGCTGGCGCAAAAAATCGCCAGTGGTGACGTGCCGGAAATTCTGATAGGTAAGTCGGTGGTCAGCCTGGATTTGGGCGGCATGGTGGCAGGTAGCCGCTTCCGGGGAGAATTTGAAGAACGCCTGAAAGCCACGATTGAAGAAATTCAGCGCAGCGCAGGCGAAATCATCCTGTTTATTGATGAACTGCATCAGGTGGTAGGGGCAGGGGCGGCGTCCGGTGCGCTGGATGCCAGCAACATGATGAAACCGGCGCTGGCACGCGGCGAACTCAACTGTGTGGGCGCGACCACACTGGATGAATACCGCGAATACATTGAAAAGGACTCGGCCCTGGATCGACGTTTTGCGCCCGTTTTTGTGGATGAGCCAACGGTTGAGGAAACCATTAAAATGCTCAAGGGGCTGCGTGACCGCTATGAGGCACATCACAAAGTCACCTTCAGCGAACAGGCGTTGATTGCTGCCGCCAAATTGAGCCATCGATACATTCCTGACCGGCAGCTTCCCGACAAAGCCATTGACTTGATGGATGAGGCCGCCGCAAAACTGCGGGTTGCGCTGTATTCCATGCCGGAAGATTTAAAACATCTAAAGCGGGAAATCGAACGGCTGACCATTGAAATGGAACAGGCCGGATTAAGTCAGGACTATGAACGTGCTGCCAACTTAAAAATGCAGCTTGCCCGTCTGGAAGATGACTACGAACAGCGCCGTGAACTCTGGCAGCAGGAAAATACCCTGGATGAGGTGGTGGATGAAAACGACATTGGCGAAGTTGTAGCCCAGTGGACGGGCATCCCCATGACTCAGTTGATGGAAGATGAAGCCGAACGCCTGCTACGGATGGAGGACATCCTCAAACAGCGTATCATTGGGCAGGATGAAGCGATTGAAGTGCTGTCGGATGCGATTCGCCGCGCCCGTTCCGGCCTGAAAGACCCACGCCGCCCCATTGGTTCGTTTATTTTCCTGGGCAGTAGTGGCGTCGGGAAAACCGAACTGGCAAAAGCGCTGGCCGAATTTATGTTCGACGATGAGGAAGCGCTGGTTCGTATCGACATGAGCGAATACCGCGAACAGCATACGGTCAGCCGTTTGTTTGGCGCGCCTCCCGGATATGTGGGCTACGAGCAGGGCGGTCAACTGACGGAAGCCATTCGCCGCCGTCCGTACCGTGTGATTCTGTTCGATGAAATTGAAAAAGCGCACCCTGAAGTCTGGAACGCGCTGCTGCAAATTCTGGATGAAGGTAAGCTGACAGATGGGCAGGGACGCACGGTAGATTTCCGCAACACGGTCATCATCATGACCAGCAACCTGGGAACGGAATTTGCCAAAAAAGGCGGTGCTTTGGGCTTTGTGGACAGCGATAACTTCGACGCTGTAGCCGACCATCGTAAAATTGAAGAAGCCATGCGGCGCACCTTCCGGCCAGAATTTTTGAACCGGATTGATGAGATTATCATCTTCAATGCGCTTTCGATGGATGCAGTACGCCGGATTGTGGATTTGCAGATGCAGTCAATTGCCGAACAACTGGGTGAGCAGGGGTTGGTGGTTGAACTTACCGACTCCGCCCGCGACTGGCTGGCAAAAGAAGGGTATGACCGCGAATTTGGGGCGCGCCCTCTGCGCCGTGCCTTGCAGCGTCATGTCGAGAGTCCTCTAAGCGTCAAACTGCTCAAAAAAGAGTTTGTACGCGGGGATGTGGTGGCGGTAGAAGCCGACGACAACGGGATTTTCTTCACCAAACGGGAAGGCGGCAGCTACTATATTCCGGTTGAGGATGAAGGCGAAGTCAAAAACACAGGCGAATAAAAATGAGAGTCAGCCCACAAGCTGGCTCTTTTTATTTCTCAGGAAACTATCATGCGATTCTTTCTGGCTATTGTCCTGGTTTTTTCAAGTATGCTTGCAGTAGACGCTCCTGAAATTCAGGAAATTCGCCCGGTACTTATCGACGCTATTATTGACACTTATCCTGAATACGATACTGGAAACCCCACCCGTTTACTGGGACAGGTAACGCCGCATCTGCTTTCACCGGATGGTACGACTCTGCTGGCCTTTGCCAACCTTCGCCGTCCGACAGATACCCGTCAGGAGGACAACCTGCTCTGTTTTTATTATCTGGTTGAACAGGACATCGTTTGTTATCCGCAGCCGTTCCAGTACACCATTCGCACCGCACCTGCCCGTATTTTCGTCTGGTCGCCCGATGGGAAAAAAGTGGCTTTTTATGAAGATTATTATGAGGGGCGGCAGGAAAGTGACCTCTGGTTAATGGATGTTGCAACGGGTGAAGTGACCAACCTCACCGATGATGGGGTGTCCGGCAGCTATACCGAAGCCCTTGCTCACCATCTTCCTTTTACCATTGATTACGCGCCCATCTGGAATCCGGTAAACGGCGACCTGTATTTCATCCGTTTGGAAGGGAACGTTAAAATTGGCCTCTATAAGCTAACATCAGACAGCACGACCCCCGAATTGGTGGCTGACCTTTCCCAATTTCGCTCGTTTGGTCTGGTGGACATTAGCCCTATTTCGCTGGCGGCAGTGTCACCGGACGGCACACAGTTTGTTTTTGCTCCGGTAAGTTTTACGGAGGAAAAAGTTGGGCTGTGGAAAATCGACCTGGTGACAGGGGAACTTTTCCAGTTTATCACCGTTGATGATTTAAAAGCGGCCATGCCAGCGTGGTTATCCTCAGCCGCCCGTTTTGTGAATATTCGGGAAGTGGTCTGGCACGAGTCCCGGATGATCGTGATGGCCGAAATTCTGACCTTTGCTATCAACGTGATAAATTATTATGCAATTGACCCCACAACCGGAGCAATCACCGCCCTGCTCGATTTTGACCAGTATGAAACGATGGATGATTTTCTTCGGGAATCGCTCTCAACGCTGCTGCCGCGTCCGGTAGGCATTGTCTCAGGTAACAATTTTTATCTGCTGCATCTTGAGCGCACGGAAGCC
>CAZKZS010000365.1:0-5125 GCA_964557285.1 uncultured Anaerolineae bacterium
GGGCGGGAATCGGGCGTACCGCCCTCGTCCCCGCCCCTACATTCATCTTCCTGTCCGCCCTTGACCACGAGTAGAGAAGGGAAGCAATATGGTATAATTAAGAACATAGACAAAATGGATGAGATATTCATTGTGCCTAATTTGAGTGACGCGCTTGAAGCCCGGTTTGCCGGCGTCACTGACCCATGTGAAAAAATCGACCTGCTGAACGAACTGGCCTGGCAGCTTCATCATCTTGACCCCGCCCGCAGCCGCGACTTTTGTATTCAGGCACGGGAACTGGCCTCTGAAACTGACCCGCCCTACACGGACGGTCTGGCACGCAGCCTGTCTATTCTTTCCGCGCTGGAATGGGAGGTGTCCAATTATCAAACAGCGTTCTGGCTGGCACTTGAAGCGCGGGGACTGCTGCAAACCAGTGGCAACCTGAAGCAGCTTGCTTTTGTGACCAATCATCTCGCAAGCATCAGTTTTTATCTGGGCGACTATCCGCACGCGCTCGAACTGGGCTATGAAGCCCTCCGGCTGGTCGAAAGAAGTGGGGATGAGGAATTACAGGCCAGCCTGCTCAATGATGTCGCCTATTATCAGATTCATGTGGGTGAATTTTCCGACGCCCTGCCCCAGCTTTTGAAAAGCCTGCAAATGCACCGGAAAATCGGTTCAAAAGCCGGTGAAGCGCAGACTCTGGACAGCCTGGGCAAAGCCTGTTATCTGATGGGTGATTATGTTCAGGCGCTGGCCTATGAATTACAAAGCCTGGATGTGAATCGGGTAGCGGGATACAAACGGGCGGAAACCGAAGCCACCCATCATATTGGGAAAATCTACGCCGCTTCCGGCGACTATTCCCAGGCATTTTTTTATTTTGAACAGGCGCTTCAACAGGCACAGGAACGCGGATATAAACTTTTTGAAGCTGCTATCCTGCTCGATATGGGGCGGGGCTGTGCTGCCAAACAGGAAACCGCCCTTGCTTTTAAATACCTGATGCAGGGCCTGGCCGTTGCGGAAACCCTTCAGGCACTGCCCGTCATTTTTGAAATCCATGAAGCGCTAGCGGGGGTTTATGAGCAGGTCGGCGACACCACCAGAGCGCTGGCACACTACAAGCAGTTTCATAACATCCGGGAAGAAGTGCTGAACGAAAAAAACAGCAGTCGGCTGCACAATTTACAGGTCATTCACGAAACCGAACAGGCAAAACATAAAGCGGAAATTTACCAGCTTAAAAATGTTGCCCTTCAGCGCGAAATTGAGGAGCGCGAAACCCTCATTGCCGAACTGGATGCCTTTGCCCATACGGTTGCCCATGACCTGAAAAATCCTCTGTCGGTTATTCTGGGCTACAGCGAAATTGTGCAGGCCGAAATTAAAGCGCAGGGGTATGAAAATGCGCTTAAAATGGCCGGATCGCTGGAACAGGCGACGCGGAAGGCGGGTCGGATTGTAGATGAACTGCTGCTGCTGTCACGGGTACGGCAAAAAGAAGTCATTCCCCACCCAATTGACATGGCAGAGGTAATCCATCAGGTGGAAAAACGCCTGGCCTATCTGATACAGGATAACCACGTAACCCTTATCAAGCCGCAGCGCTGGCCTGCTGCGCTTGGATACGCACCCTGGATTGAGGAAGTCTGGGCAAATTACATCACCAATGCCATTAAATACGGCGGCTCACCCCCCTCCGTTGAACTTGGCGCTACGCTGGAGGGAGGTTTTGTGCGTTTCTGGGTGCGCGATAACGGTGACGGCATCACCGCCGAAGATCAGAAACGGCTGTTTGTGGCCTTCACCCGCCTTAATCAAACCCGTCCAGGCGGGCATGGGTTGGGGTTGTCGATTGTCAAGCGGATTGTCGAAAAACTGGGCGGCACGGTCGGCGTCGAAAGTACGGGTATTGCCGGTCAGGGCAGCCGATTCAGTTTTACCCTTGCAGCGCAGAGATAATCAGACTCATACGGGATATAATGGGGTAATTTCCTATGCACAAACGTGAACGTTTAATAAAAACCATTGCGGGCGAAAAAATAGACCGTGTTCCGGTGGCGCTGTGGCGTCACTGGCCGGGCGACGACCAGCGCCCCGCCGATTTAGCGCGGGCAATCCTCACCTTTCAGCAGCAGTGGGACTGGGATTTTGTGAAAGTGACCCCCGCCAGCAGTTACGCGATTCGAGATTATGGCATACAGGATCGATGGGTGGGCAGTATCGAAGGCACACGCGAATATACCCAGCGTGTGATTCATGCGCCGGAGGATTGGGAAAATCTCCCTCCCCTTGACCCTACCCGGGGTGCATTGGGAGAACAACTGGAAACCTTGCGGCTGGTCAAAGCGGGTCTGGAAACCGATGTGCCTTTTCTGCATACGATATTTAGCCCATTGGCACAGGCAAAAAATCTGGCGGGGGGAGATGTGCTGCTGAAACACATCCAAGAAGCGCCAGAAGCCGTCAAAACCGGATTAAAAATCATCACCGAAAACACGCAGCGTTATCTGGAGGTGTTAAAAAATACGGCTGTGGATGGCATTTTTTACGCAATCCAACATGCGTCCTTTGCCCTGCTGACGGAGGACGAATATCGCACTCTGGGACGCCCGTTTGACTTGCAACTTTTAAATAACCTGCCCTGGCAGTTTAACATGCTGCATTTACACGGCATGTCGCCAATGTTTGACCTGATAGCGGATTACCCTGTGCAAAGTATCAACTGGCATGACCGCGAAACCTCCCCAACCCTGGAAGCGGGGAAGGAAAAATTTAACGGGGCGGTCTGCGGTGGGTTGGGGCGCTGGGATTTTGTGCATCATGGTACGCCGGAACAGGTGCGTGAGCAGGCGTTGGACGCGATTCAACAGGCAGAAGGCCGACGGTTGATTCTCTCCACGGGCTGCGTGATGATGACCACCACCCCCCAGGCCAATATTCGGGCAGTGCGCGAATCAGTTGAATAATCGAACAGGCGTGCTATACTTTTTCCAGTGAGAAAGGCAGGGTAATGACCGAACCAATGAGTAAATCCGAACTGCTGGCCGCTATAGATACAGGCTGGCGCGACCTGAATACGTATATTGGTACATTGAGCGAAACCCAGATGACCCAACCCACCGATGCAGCAGGTTGGACCGTCAAAGACCACCTGATGCATCTGGCGGTGTGGGAGGACGGGGTATTAGCGCTGCTGGAAAGGCAATCTCGCCGTGAACGCATGGGCATTGACGCGGCCATGTGGAAACGATGGGATTTTGATGAAATCAACGCGGTGATTCAGCAGCAGCACAAGGACAAATCGCTTGAGGACGTGTTAAAAACCCATCAGGAGATTCACCAGCGTCTGGTTGACCATATTCAGGCCGCGACTCAGGAAGATTTGTACCGTCCCAGTTCCTATTTTGAGCCGGAAGGCGGCGATAGAACCTTGTTCAGTCACATTGCAGGCAATACCTTCGGCCATTACGAAGAACACATCCCCTGGATGGATGCCATCGTCACGTAATATATAGGCGAATGTGGTAGGGACACGGCAGTGCCGTGTCCCCGCTAAATTCCCCGTCCACAGCCAGAACAAATCCGGTCATGCAGCGAAACAATGCCCCCGCAGTGCTGGCATGTCCATCGTTCTTTTTCCGCCAGCAAAAATGCTTCTGCACCCCTTGTTTTTAACTGACGCGCATTTTCAATCAAACTCATCTGGTATCTTGTCCGGTAGCTGCGGTCAAGCCGTTTAATCAGGACACAGGGAAAATCCGCACAATCACCGCAAAAATCCACCTCATGCGCGGCAGCACAGGTTTTAATTTTACATTTCCGGCAGTGTTCCGGCTTACTTTCATCCTGCCCCCGGCATCCCTGACAGGGTTTTTTCTCCCTCAAATGAACGTAACATGCCAGACAGTTGATGCCACAGGGCGCAAGGAAAGTTTCTGGAATTTCATTAAGCATTTTCATTAAAACTGCTCACTTATTGTACTGGTGATTCGTTTGCGTTCGGTGTGTTTGATCGTGGTGAAAAATTCAACGGTGCGCTGCGCGATATTTTCCCATCGGAACTGCTGGGCAGCGGATTCGGCGTTCTGGCCTAAAGTGCGGCGCAACTCCGGGTTTTTCCACAGCCGTTCAAAAGCATCGGCCAGCGCCAATTTATCATCAACCGGCACATAGAGCAGATGTACCCCGTCCTCAAATTCGGGCAGCGTGCTATCCTGCGGCGGCGTGGTGATAATCGCACAGCCGTAAGACAGCGCCGCCTGTAACGAAGTCCGGCGCAGCGACACCCCATCTTTAAATGGCAGCGCGACCACATCTGCCGCCGCGAAATACGCCCCGACTTCGGAATCGGAAAGAAAACCCGTCCAGTAAGGATGAATGTATAAATCCTGGGCAAGTTTGTCCATTTCCTGCACATACGCTAGATTGGTGGTGTCGCTTGAACCCGTCCGCCCGCCAAGCATCAGCAGTTGGATTGGGATGTTATGGTCGATGGCGGTTTTGGCAGCTTTAAACAGCGTATCTACCCCCTTGACCGCGTTCACAAACCCAAAATGAGCCACCACCAGCGTATGTTGGTCAACTCCCAGCCGCAGCCGAATTTCGTCGCGGCGGTCAGATTTTACGACTTTAACCGTTGCTCCCAGAGGAATCTGTGCGATTTTCAGGTGTGGGAAACGTTCGCGCAGGGTTTTTTCATCCCCGCGATTGGTGACAATCACGCCCGCGCTGCGTCGTGCCATCTCCAACACAATCCAGTTTCGCAGCCGCCCCGCCTTTGGAAACAGATACGGAAACCGTAAATCGTGAAAGGTGGTGATAAAAGGAATTTTATGGAACAGGGAAGGCAAAAAATGAATCAGCGCGGCCATGTCATAAGCGGCGGTCTGGAACTGCAAATTGACCACCTCCAGCCCATGTTTATCTGCCCACCCCGTAATTTTCCCAAACACCGCCCGATTCCAGTTGCGGATTTCGGCGGTCACATGAATGTCATCTGGATACGTAGCTGCATCGGGATGAGTCAGGACAAACACCTCATGCCCCAACGCGACCATTTCACGCCCTAAAATCTGAGTGTAATCCGCGATTCCCCCTTCCATCGGCGGATACTCACCTGTAATCAACCCGATTC
>CAZKZS010000366.1:0-1058 GCA_964557285.1 uncultured Anaerolineae bacterium
TCACCTCTCATACACCACCTCCCCACCGACTACAGTCATTTCGACCCGTAAATCGGTCAGGGATTCGGGCGGGGTATCCAGGGGACTGCCGCTTAACACAGCAAAATCTGCCCATTTGCCGGAGGTCAGGCTGCCCCGATTAGCGTCATCGCCACTGGCAATTGCACCTCCCATCGTATACATATACAGGGCTTCTTCCGCAGTGATGGCCTGGGCGGGCGCAACCTGTTCTCCTGTCACATCCTTTCGCAAAATAGCCGCCTGCATCCCCAGCAGGGGATTATCATTTTTTACGACGGGTGCATCGGACGAAAGCGCCACGTCCAGCCCCGCATCCAGCATCGCGCGCACCGGATACGTACCGGATAGCAGTAAATCGGGAAGGTATTTGCGGAAATTGCCGCCCAGTTCGTAAAGAAAAATCGTTTGTGGCACAACGATGACTCCGGCAGCACGGGCGCGGCGCAGATGATCGGGAGTCGGCAGGCCAAAATGTTCGATTCGGTGTCGCTGCTCCGGCATCTTTTCATACACGTTTAACACCTGCTCTATTGCCACATCGCCAATGGCATGAATCCCGATGCGTAAGCCCGCCTGATGTGCTTCTAATGCCAACGCATACAGTTCCTCCAGTTCAAAACGCGGCACTCCCGTATCATTTTTATGGCGGTAGGGAATACTCAGGGCGGCGGTTGCCCCACTTAAGCCCCCGTCCGCAAAAAATTTGACCGAATCCACGCGCAGATGGTCGGAATAATATTTTGAGGGCAGGGGCAGCGTTTCCGTTCCGCCATCAGGCCGCCGGATTTTCATCACATTCAGGCGGCTGACCAGCTTTTTCTCCTCATCCATTTTTTGATAAACCTCCAGTAAATTTGGCATGACTCCGGGGTCGGTGGCGCTGGTGATGCCGTAAGAAAGCTGATGACGGGTCGCAGCCGTAATCATGGCGGCGTAATCGTCGGCAGTGGGTTCAGGAATGTGGTTAAACACCAGCCCTAACGCGGTTTCATGGAAAACGCCAGTCGGGAAACCGTGTTCATCGCGGTCAATTCTGC
>CAZKZS010000366.1:1068-5118 GCA_964557285.1 uncultured Anaerolineae bacterium
AGTATCGGCTGTCACCCCTGCGATTTCCAGGGCTTTGCTGTTCACAACGGCAATATGGGCGCAGGTGCGAATCAGATAGGCGGGGCGGTCAGGCAAAACCGCGTCTAAATCGTGGCGAGTGGGGTGACGGCCTTCCGTCATCTGCGCTTCGTTGTAACCCCGCCCCATAAACCACTGCCCCTCCCGCAGCTTTGCGCTGAACGTGGTTATTTTTTGCTGCAATTCGGGGATGCTGCTGACGCCCCGCACATCCAGCATGGACGTGAGCAGGTGTCCCACCTTCCACACATGCACATGAGCATCGTTAAACCCCGGAATCAGAGTGCATCCGGCCAGGTCAATTTTTTGGGTATCCGCGTGAGCAAGGGAGAGGATTTCCTCATTTGACCCCACCGCCAGAATTTTGCCGTTTTGAACAGCGACTGCCTCCGCACGGGGCAGATTTTTATCCTGTGTGAGCAGTAGTCCATGATAAAAAATGGCATCAACCATATCCATCTCCGTCAAATGATGGAATTGTACCTGGTCAGCAGGCCAGGTAAAAAACTCCCCTGTCGGCAGATGTTCGCCACGAGCCGTTGGAATACTATTAGAAATAGGGATGATGTAGGTAAGTGAGAACATGGGTTTAATTAACCTTGTGTATGTAAGTACGTCTACGCGCAAGTGGACAGAAGATGAATTGATTGACCTGTTAAATCAGTCACGCGAACAGAACGCCCAACGGGGCATTACTGGCATGTTGTTATACAAAAGCGGCAGTTTCCTCCAGGTGATGGAAGGCGAAGAAGAACAGGTGATGGCACTGTATGAAAAAATCCAGCTTGACTCGCGTCATCATCACGTCATCACGGTTGCCAAATATCCGGTTAGTGAACGGGGGTTTCATGACTGGCAAATGGCATTCGTGAACGTAAACCAGCTGAAAGATGTTCCCGGCTACAGCGACTTTCTGAATAAACCATTGAATACGCAGAACCCTTCCGGCGCCCTTCGCTTCTTGAAAATTTTTAAAGAGGCGATAAGCTAGGCATACTTGTCTGAGTAAATTTATCAGGAGACAGCGTGATTCATCTGATTTATGCCAGTTCTGCCATAACTCCGCTGACTGAACAGGAACTGATTGATCTGTTAAAACAGGCACGAGAGAAAAATGCCCATCTGGGCATTACTGGAATGCTGCTCTATAAGGGCGGCAACTTTTTACAGGTACTTGAGGGCGATGAAGAAGTGGTCATGTCCCTGTATAAGACGATTCAGGATGACCCGCGTCATCGTCAGGTCATGACCATTGCCAGGCGGAAGGTCACCGAACGCACCTTCCCCGACTGGCAAATGGCGTTTGTGAACCTGCAAACCGTGAAGCCGGAAGATATTCCCGGTTACAGCCAGTATTTAACCGAACCTTTTACACCAGAAAACTTTGAGCAGAACCCTTCTCTGGCACACCGATTTTTGCAGGTGTTTAAGGAAATTATGCGGTAATCCTATTTTTTCAACTGCTGCATATACAGCTTGCGGAATTTTGCCACCTTCGGCGCAACCACAAACTGGCAGTAGCCTTGATTGGGGTTGCGTGCGAAGTATTCCTGATGGTAATCCTCGGCGGGATAAAATTTTTCAAAGGCGGTCACTTCGGTGACAATCGGATTCGGCCAAAGTTTCTGCTGGCTCAGTTCCGCAATTTTTTGTTCGGCGGTGGCTTTTTGCTCCGGCGAGTGATAAAAAATGGTGGAACGGTACTGCGTGCCAATGTCATTCCCCTGCCGATTCAACGTGGTGGGGTCGTGGATGGTAAAAAACACATCCAGAAGCTGCCCAAAACTGATAACCGTATTATCAAACGTCACCTGCACCACTTCGGCATGTCCGGTAGTGCCACCGCACACCTGCTGATAGCTGGGATTCTCGACCTGCCCGCCCGAATAACCGGACACCACATCCGTCACACCTTGAAGCTGGTCATAGACCGCTTCCAGACACCAGAAACATCCCCCCGCCAGGGTTGCTACTTCCATTGGCTATTCCTTCATTTTTAGAAATCTTACGTTCACTGTCCCATTTTTGTCAAAATTACAGGCGCAAGCAGACGGGCAGTGAGCGCATGTCCCGCAGCGTTAAAGTGTCCGTCGCTGGTATAGTACAGATGAGCCTCCTGCCCCACTTCCCGAAACTCCGGCGACAAATCAATAAAAGTGAGGTTTGCAGGCATGATGTCCGCTAATTTCATATTCGGGGCATCCCGCACCAGCGATTCCTGGCTGTTTTCCACTTTTGCCCACAGCCGGTCTTCGGTCTGGAAAATTTCGGGCAGGTAAACGACCATCACATTTGGGTTTTCCGCCAGCCGGTTTAAGAGCGCGGTACTTAATTCCCAGGCTGCTACTTCTCGTGGGTATAGGGCGGCGCGATAAATAGGCAGCACCAACCCCCATTCCGTTTTAATTAAAGTGGGGTCGGTCTGCTGCCGAAGATTCAAATAGGCAGCCAACGCCACACGGTAAATATAGGAAGTATCATATAAAAAGCCACGTACCTGCTCCCACTCCGATTGTTGAACCGAATGCCGCACCAAACGGCCATTTTCCAGGCTAAACAGCCCACTTTCCACATTATCAGTAATATCATTGGCGTAAAGTGCATAGATAATCAAGTCGGGATGATACTTTAGCCCTTCGTTTTCCAGAAACAGCAGCACCCGATCTGTTCCATAGTGGGATACCCCCGCGTTAATCACTTCTACCGGAGTTTCCGTCTGTTCATTCAGCAGGCATTCTAGCTGTTTGGGGAATGTTTCTTCACTCTCCACCTGCAATCCTTCGGTGAACGAATCGCCCAGCACCAGAATCCGATAAGTTCCTTCCGGCTTTTCATAGGGGAAATCACGGTCACGCAGCCCTTTTTTATTGATGGATACGTAACTTTCATACTCGCTGGTACGCTGCCAGCCTTCGACGTTCGGGCGGTGAAAATGTCCAAAGTCGGGATGCGGCTCAAAAAAACGGGGCGGAAACACCCGCCCCACTGTGACCCGCAGCCCAATTTCCAGCAGCACAACCACAAACAAAAAACTGCCAGCCGCCAGCAGGATTTTTTTCATGAGGAAACCCGGGCAACCGCCGATTCCAGCACCGCCAGCCCTTCCAGCAGCATGTCGTCCGGCAGGTTCAGGGGTGGCAGCAGACGAATACAATTGCTGTACAGTCCGGCACGAACCAGAATCAGGCCGTGCTGGTAGGCATATTTGATAATTTCAAGGGTTTCGGTGGCGGCGGGTTCTTTTGTCTCGTGGTCTTTGACAAACTCGACTAGCATCATCGCGCCCAGCCCGCGCACATCTCCTACCAGCGCATATTTTTCCTTCCATTGGAGCAGCGTTTCCCGGATGATTTTGCCGACGCGGGCTGCACGGCTCAAAAATTCCGGTGTGTTAATCATGTTCACCGCTTCAATCGCTGCCGCACACGCTACCGGACTCCCGCCGTAAGTGCCGCCGACCCCGCCAGGGTGAATCGCGTCCATAATTTCAGCGCGGCCTACCGTCGCCGCGATGGGCATCCCCGCGCCCAGGGATTTGGCCGTGACCAGCACATCCGGCACAATCCCGTAATGTTCAATGGCAAACAGTTTGCCCGTGCGCCCCATACCACACTGCACTTCATCAGTTATCATGACGATGCCGTACTGCGTACAAAGGTCGCGGATACGGGAAAGAAACGCGGGCGGAATCGGGATAAAACCGGCCTCTCCCTGCACGGGTTCGATAATAATCGCTGCCACCGCCGACGGGTCAACCTGGGCAATCAGCGCATGATCCAGCGTCTGGCACAGCCATTCGATGTATTCTTCTTCACTCATCCCCGGCGGGCGTCGGTAGACATTCGGCGCGGGAATCCGGTAAATTTCCGATGCAAACGGCCCAAACAATTTTTTAAAGAGGCCGTATTTGCTGGTCATCGCCAGCGCCAGAAGCGTGCGCCCATGAAACGCCCCTTCAAAAGAAATCACTTCCGGACGGCTCGTGTAGGCGCGGGCGAGATTAACTGCATT
>CAZKZS010000367.1:0-5074 GCA_964557285.1 uncultured Anaerolineae bacterium
GGGTCGTTATCTTCATAAGTCGTCCAGTTAGATTGTGCCAGTGTGGAGCTTGAGGTGGAAGGTATAAGGGTGATAAACCCTAAAATGAAAAGGAACAAGCAGATGTAAGCCAAACGAAGGATGTTTTTCAAGTTCGGTTTAAGCATATTAATCTCACAAAAGTTTTTCTGAAAATGTTAGGGAACTATCGCCATGCACTACTTTCATTTTCCCACGTTATTTTCCGTTTACTTGGCTATTTACCCACTGCTGCCTGAAGAATGGCTGAAGATTGCATGACGAATGTCACTTTCCATGAGGCTTACAATTAATTTTCTCCATAACACCTACTGCATTTGAGATGGATCTAAAAATATACTTTTACTAAAGGGTAGAGTAAATTTGCGGCTATAATGTTGAGCTAGAAACGGAATTTGAGAACATAGGATTTGAGAGGCAGGGTATGGCCGGTGGTCGCACCACGACGGATGTCGGCTTTGGCATGTTCGGTGCGTTCTTCCATGCTGCCCATCGTTCCATCCCGGTATTCGATGGCAGCTTCCGTGGTCAAACTGATTAAGCTGCCCAGAATTGGGTCATTCATCAGGCTGTCATTGGCGACCACCAGCCCCGCGACAATGTTATCCACCAACTGCTCATAGGTCACACCATCGGCAAGGGCATATTTCGCCAATTCGCCCGCGTCCCAGCCGCGCGGCAAAGCAAACTGTTTTAAATCATTGACTCCTAACATGGTTCGCTTCTCCTTTAGCTGTTGGCCGTCGGAACAATGACCTGGGGCTGCACGTAAATCACTGTGTTGGATTCTGCCCAGCCGATGATAAATTTATAGTCGCCCTGAGCAGCCGGCGCGGTCTGGTCAATTGCCCCTGCGGTAGGGCTGATATAGATGACCTCCCCTTCATTCATACTGCTGCTCCCAATCACAACAGGCCCATGTGTAACCACATCCACCGCCTGCCCACTCGAAGCGCTGGTCTGACCTGCTACCCCGACACCGACCACGATTCCGCGTGCTTGCGCCGAGTCCTGTGCGCTGGCATCGGCAGGCTCAACTAGCCCATCCGACGCGATAAACACGGCCTGCCCCACGCTAACCGATGCGCCCGCGATAAAACGGCGCACGACTGCCCCATGCAGAGGGCGAACTAAAGAAGCGGTAACTTCTATGGCTGCCAATTTGATGCCTCCTTCTCTTGCTGGTTTCTCCCGCCGTCTGCCGTTGGCGTAAACGTACTTTCAGCCTAGCGCCATGCGAAAACAAAATCCTGCATATCTGCCTAATTTCATGAAGTCTTTAGCCCCAAAACCGCCGAAAAGGTTTAGGATAAAAAGTACAGTTACATAGAGCAAACAGACGATGCCTTATACGATAAACTGGTATATTCCTAACCAGATCATTTACTCGGATTTCTGTGGAGAGGTGACTCTACGTGAGTTAAGTAAATATAACGATGAAATGACTCAAATCCTTGAAACTGCCGCTTCAAGGATTCATGTCATTGTAAATACCACTCAGGTAACAAATGTGAGTGTCAACCCGCGAGATATTGTGCAAACCCTATCTCATCTCACGCATCCTCAGATTGGTTGGGGGGTGGTGGTTCAGACCAGCCGTTTTGTGCGCTTTTTAGCGTCTATGGTCATGCAATTGAGACAGGTGAGAGTGCGCTATGTTGGCGATCTTCCAAGCGCGGCAGATTTTCTGGAACAGGTCGACGACACTATCCACTGGGAGCAGGTCGATAGCAGTCTACTATTATGAAAGTCCTCTTTTAACCAAATGGAAGGTATAGGGCAGGTGGTGGTTGCCCCGCAACCTTAACACCTACCCTGTATCTCAGCGCAGCATCCGAAAACGGCGTTTGATGGAATCCACTTCTTCCGGTGAAAACGATTTTTCTTCGGCTGCCCGATTCTCGCGTCCAATGGCGGCATCCAGAGAAGGGGAAAACGGACGCCGAATCAGATGGGGACGTTTTTCAACCAGCGCTTCAAGGGCTTCCCTCATGCCGATGACCCCGCCCTGTTCATCAACCTGTACGCCGCTTAAATCGGCCAGCGCCCGCGCTTCATCCAGATGAAAAAACTCATAGGGAGCTGCCGCCTGCTGAAACGCCATTTCTAATCGTAGTTGATGACGTGCATGTTCGGCTTCCGTTGCACGCTGAAGGGCAGCATCCCGTTCCAGGGTCAACTGCTGGATAGCCGCCTGCTGCTCAGTAAATGCCTGTTTGAAGGCGGCTTCATCTTCAAAGCCAAACTGACTCAGCAGCTCTCGGACTGCCGTGTGCCGCGCCCGTTCTAACCGTTCCGGCAGCCATTCAGGAATATTGTTTTCCGCTTCCACAGACCTTTGCTCCTGTTTTTTCCTAAGCCTAGCCTGTGGAAAGCGGAAACATCATGCAGGTCGGGCAGGATTACCCGTTTTTGCCCCCTCGACCACCACCATTGCCATTTCCATTCCCATTGCCGTTGCCGCCGCCGTTACCATTCCCATTATTCCCGTTGCCATTACCGTTCCCGTTACCATTGGCATTCCCGTTTCCGTTCCCGTTCGCGTTGCCATTGGCATTTCCATTCCCGTTACCGTTGCTGTTACCGGGGCGGCCACCGGGCTGATTCGATGATTCTGTACTGTCGTCATCATCGCGGATAGACTGGCCTCTGCCATTGCCGATGACACTGCCAGGCGCAAGGTCGCTAGGATGGACATCGGGGTATTCCTTTTTAATCTGTCCCCATCCCAGACCCGAATTCCGCAGGTCAATGATTTCCTGTACATCGACTCCGGCGGCTTCTGCCAGCAGGTAGGCACGGGCGATTTCACCGATGCCATATCTATCGTCGCGCAGGGCTTCCAGGTCTTCATACGGAACTTCAAACGCTTCGGAAAGAATTTCCAGCACCGGATGGCACTTCTCATCATCAGCAACTTCAGGAGTTGCTTCCGTAGTTTCATCCTGATAGCCGCAGCCTGAAGGTGTTTCTTCTTCCTCGTCATCTTCGGGCGCGACAACCACTATATCCGCCACAATCGTACCATCGTCCAGCAGTTCCCCACTGACCGTGATTCTCATGCCAAGCACCAGATCGTCGGGCAGGCTGGCAAAATCAACCTGCACCGTGACCCCACTGACGGTAATCGTGCCTGCTTCCACATTAATCGCTTCCAGCGTTCCCGTTAAATCAATCAAAACGGGTGGAAAATCAGCCTCCGCTTCCTGAGCCAAAGCGCCTGGCACCAGAATCAAAATGAGTAACACAGCCCAGAATAATCGAAACATCCTTTAAGACCTCCACAGTAGCTTTGCTTCTATTTCCAATTATCGCTTCAGAATTAAAAATGTAACCGTTTTTCACAGAAAATTAATTTTATCTTGATTGCTAGTCGTGCAAATGAGGCAAATACTACCATCCTCACCCTCTTGTCCCCTCCATTGAGTGGTTCAAGGGCGGAAAAGAGGAATGTAGGGGCGGGGACAAGGGCGGTACGCCCGATTCCCGCCCGTTTGGGCAGGCATCGCTCACTGCGTTCGCTTGTTCCTGCCCCTACGGTATACCGTCAACCACTGAATAGGGACTAGCAATCAAGGTCAATTTTATATTCAGGCATAGGGAAGTTGCTCCAGAAGCTATATACTCATAGTATTAAGTTGATTACAAACTCAGGGTGCAGATATGAATCCTCTCCTTCATGAAAATATCATTGCGGCAGTCCCCGTGCCACTGTTGATTATCCAGCCTTCAGACAAAACGGTTTTATACACTAATGCCGCGTTTGAAGCTGCTTATGATGCGGACACGGTATTAAAAGCCCTGCAAACTTTTGATGACTCCGAACTCATTTTGACTCAGCCGGATGGCAGCCTTACCTATGCACGAGTCAGCAGCCAGCCAACGTTGTATCACGGCAGTGACGCGCTGATTCTGGTTTTTCAGGACATGACGGCCCAAAAAAAAGATGAAGAACGCGCCCGCGCCCTGACCAGTTTTATCTCCGATTACACCTACAGCTACCGCGTCGATGCTCAGGGCAACTTAACCAGCGAAGGCATATCAGAAGCCTTTGAACGCATCACGGGCTACCTGCCCGAAGAAAAGGACCTCCTGCCTGACCTGGAATCGCTGGTACACCCCGATGATGTGGGCATCGCTTCTCAGCAGGTACAGGATGCGCTGGCCGGATACGCTGGCACACAGGATTTTCGGATTGTGACCAAAACGGGCGAAGTGCGCTGGCTGCGAAGTTATCTTTATCCTATTCAGGATTCGCGGAATCGGGTGATTCGGCTGTATGGGATGGCACAGGATACCACCTACCACAAAAAAGCCGAAGAAGCCTTTTTAATGGGAACTGCCGCCGATATTGCTTACCGTATGGAAACCGAAGCCAAGTTACGCAATTATGCCGCCGAACTGGAAGCCGTGAACCGAGAACTGGATGCCTACAGTTACACAATTGCCCACGACCTGAAAGCACCCTTGAGTGGGATTCTAGGATTCGTGGAATTGATGGAATACTTTTTAAAAACCGACCTTGAAAAAGCCCAAAAATACGCCAGTCGGGTACGAGAATCGGCGGAATATATGACTCGCATGGTCAGCCAACTGTTGATGCTGGCAAAACTGCGTAATGCGGAAGAAACCGTTGAAAAAGTGGATGTGGCCTCCCTGCTCAAATCGACCATGATTCGGTTTGCCGACCCGATAGAAAAGGAAAACGTGCAAATCATCCTGGCGGACAACATCCCACCTGCGATGGGACATGCACCCTGGATTGAAGAAGTATTTGCCAACTTTATTAACAATGCCATCAAATACAAAGGCGAAAATAACCCCACCCCCCGGATTCAAATTCGCGGCAGTGTGCAGGGCGATGAAGTGCGGTATGAAATTGAGGACAACGGCATCGGGATTCAGGAAGCCGATCTCTCGCGCCTGTTTGAGATGTTCACCCGTTTGCACACGGTTGATCAGGAAGGCTCAGGGTATGGACATACGATTGTGCAGCGTATTGTCAGCAAACTGAACGTCCGCGTCGGGGTCGAAATCACCTTTGGCAAAGGCAGCA
>CAZKZS010000368.1:0-5056 GCA_964557285.1 uncultured Anaerolineae bacterium
CCAGGGCGATTTCCGGCGCAACCGCCCAAAAGTTGGCGGTGACATCTGTATTAAAAATCATCGCCTAGCCTCCCAATCTTGTTGTGAGTAAATCAACCACAGGCTGCATCCCACTCTCGATAACATCGGACATCATGGAGGGGAAAATGCCAATCAGCACCAGCCACACCGCCAACGACAGGATAGCAACCCGATCCAGAACGGAAATGTCCTGAACGCCGGGGAAACGATTCTCGTCAAATTTGCCGAAGAACACCTGTCCGACGACACGCAGCACATAGGCTGCCGTCAGGATGATGCCAAGCACAGCCACGATGACAATGTAGGTATAGTAGCTGCCGCCATTGCTTGCAATTGCGTGCTGAAGCAAATACGGAACATCGCCCTGCGCGGCCTGCGCCACCCCTTCCGGTACACCCTGCCACACACCGATTAAAATCGGAAATTCAGCCACAAACCCACTCAGACCGGGCATCCCCATGCTGACCAGACCGCCGAGAATAAAGGCCAGCCCGACCAGTGGCATTTTGTAGATAAATCCGCCCAGGCTGGGTAGGTCGCGGGTGTGCGCCTGTTCATATACCAGGCCGACGCAGGTAAAGAAAAGTGCAGTCATCACGCCATGACTGAACATCTGGATGCCCGCGCCCGTCAATCCGGTGATATTCATGGTTGCCATGCCAAGCGAAACCAGCCCCATGTGCGACACGGATGAAAAGCCAATGACATATTTAAAGTCGCGTTGCCGGAAAGCGATAAACGCACCCCAGATGACGTTGGTTAGCGCCAGGAACACAATCCACGGCAGATGCACCCGCGCTCCATCCGGCAGCAGTTGAACGCCCAACCGCATGGCCGCAAACGCGCCCAGTTTCATCAGCACGCCCGCGTGAATCATGGATACGGCTGTTGGGGCAGCTACATGTCCATCCGGCGACCAGTTGTGGAAGGGGAACAACCCTGCCAGCACCGCCATGCCGATAAACACCGTCGGGAACCAGAACCGTGCCAGGGTCAGGCCATCAATGCCCAGGTACCCCGCCTCATCAAAAGCACCACTTTTGGCGGCATGGTACATATCCTGAAAGTCGAAGCTGTAGAAGCCGTTAAATTCCGCCGCCCGGAAGTACATTGCCAGCACCCCGACCAGTGCCACAATCGAGCCAATCAAAATGTAGAGGGTCAACTTCATAGCGGCGTATTCGCGCAGTTCTACCCATCCCCAGCCTGCAATCAGGAAGTACATAGGGAAGATGGCGAGTTCGTAGAAGAAAAACAGCAAAAATACGTCCACTGAGACAAACACGCCGTAGACGCCGGCCACCAGCAGCAAGAAAAAGGCCATAAATTCACGCGGGCGGTCGTCAATCCGCCAGGAAATTAATACCCCTGCAAAGGAGGCCAGTCCGGTGAGGAAAATCATAGCTGCCGCCACGCCGTCTACCCCGACGTGATAGCTGATGCCCAATTCCTCAATCCAGTTAATTTTGTCCTCGAAGGCGAAGTATAAATCGCCCTGAGTATCGGTTCGGTTGGCAGAATTAATCGCATTGGCTTCTTCCACGTCAAAGGAAAAAAACACAAATGCGCTGAGCAGCAGGCTCACTAACGTTGCTGCTGCCGCAATGACACGGGCTTCCTGTTTCTGGTCTTTTCTCAGGAACAGGATAATCAGCGCCGCAAAGGTTGGGACAGCAACAATCCCCGTAAGAATTCCTGATTCCATGCTTTAACCCCCTATCACGGCAGCAAACATAGCAGAAACGGAGTCGTTGATGACGGGCAAAATCCAGTTGGGATAGAGGCCAGTCATCACAATTAAAATCAATAACGGTGTTACGGCCAGCAGTTCACGGAACGAAATTTCAAGGCTGTGATGATGTTCATGGTAATGCTGCCATTCCGGGTTAACCGGACCGTGCAGCACTTTTTGCAGGCTTTTCAGGATATACGCGCCCGTAATGAGCAGACCCACCATGCTAATCAGCACATACAGTTCAAAGCCCTTGACCGGAAACGACCCTGCCACCACCAGATATTCACCCACAAAGCCATTCAAACCGGGCAGCCCCAGACTCGCCATACTCATAAAGACGAGAATCGCCCCGTAAACCGGAATGGTGTGCCACAACCCGCCAAAACGTCGCAAATCGCGGGTGTGGGCTTTGTGATACAGCGCCCCGACCAGCAAAAACATACCAGCCGCGCTCAGTCCATGATTAAACATCTGCATAACCGCGCCGTTGGCTGCAACTGTCGCATGATGCCGTTCTTTGTCCAGCCGTGGGAAACTGCTGATTTCACACGAATTCACCATCTGCGGGTTAATTTGAGAAGCCTGAACTTCCGTGCCGCCGCAGGTGACGGTGACATCTTCAATATCCATCAGCTTACGGTAAGCAATCACTGATTTGGTGCTTGAGGCTTCAATGAGGGAGTCCGCGCTGCGCCCGCCGATTTCTTCCGGCAGCAGATAAGCCGCTACATCTTCTTCTGCAACAGCATGTTCCAGTGTATCCAGCACCAGATCGGGCTGATTCTGCGAGAGCGCAAACTGTACCCCGTACACCGCCGCAAATACGGCCAGTCCCATCGCCACAAATCCCATGTGGTTCACGGAACTGTAAGCGACCAGTTTTTTGAAATCGTCCTGCGCCCATGCCGTAAACGCGCCAAACACAATGCTAATCATGGCAAACAGCGCCAGCACTTCCACCGCTTGAAATTCCACCCCAAGCACCCGCAGCGTGCGAATTTGTACCCATTCTAACGGGAACAGGGGAATCGCCAGCCGCAGGAAACCATACGCGCCCAGCTTTAACAGTACCCCCGCCAGCAGCATCGACCCTGCAGTTGGCGCTTCTGTGTGGGCATCTGGCAGCCAGGTATGGAAAGGCCAGATGGGAATTTTCAGGCCAAACGCCACCGCAAAGGTCAGCAGCGCCAGCCATTTAACCGTCTGCGTGGAAAAGCCCAGAACGGTGCTGTCTGTGCTGAGTTCCGGCCAGACATCCAGCCAGGTTCGCATATCAAAGGTCAGGGTCTGGTCGGTTTCGCTCCCAACCACAAAGGCAATCAACTGAATGGAAAGCAGCAGCCCCAGCGAAGCCGCCATGGTATAGATAAAAAACTTGCGGGCTGCATAGTCGCGGTTTTCGCCGCCCCAGATGTAAATGATAAAAAACATCGGGACCAGGCCAAGTTCGTAAAACAGGAAAAAGATCAGCATATCCAGCGCCGCAAAAACGCCGAGCATTCCGGTTTCCATGAATAGGAACAGCGCCATGACAGCAAACGGATGTTCATCGTGTTCAAAGGCAATTAAAACCGCCAGTGGAGTCAGCAGTCCGGTCAGCAAAATCATGGAGGCGGAAATGCCATCTACGCCGACGTGCCAGGACGAGCCAATTAACGAGAACCAGTTGATCTGGTTTTCGTAGGCAAATTCGCCGGGGGCAAGGTCTTGTTTCCATGTTTCGATGAAAATGACCACCGCCATCACCGCCGTGACCAGGCTGAAGCCCAGCGCCATATACCGCGCCAGCAGAGGGCTTCGGCGCGGCAGCACGGAAATAACGGCTGCCCCAATAAGCGGCAAAAATACCAGGATTGTTAACAGATTTACTTCTGTACCAGCAATTTCCAGCATGTTTTCCCCTTATAGAGCCAGTGCCACCAGCAGCGTTCCGAGCAAAAGGGCTGCCGCCGCCACAAATAGCATATATTGTTGTACGCGCCCGCTTTGGATATTGCGGAACCAACTGCCAAATTCGCCAATCAGCCGGGGGATGCCGTCGCCTACCCCGTCGATGACCACGTAGTTGAACCGTTTGACCGCCTCACCAATCCAGACCGCGCTGTCAGCAATCATGACCAGCAGTTCGTCAATGGTTTCCTTGTCAATCCAGCGATAGGTCACGACACGCCCGAACCATTCAAACGGCACATACAGCGCCCGCAGGAAAAACGTATCCAGATAAAAACGGTTCTGGAGGGCTGTCCAGGCGCTGTCCCCAATCAGGTTATGCACCGGATCTTTTTGTCCGGCTTTCATCGGCTGTGCGCCGTAGACAAACCATGCTCCCGTCAGACCAACCAACGCGGCTGCAAACGAGAACAGCACCGGCACAATGCTAAATTCCGGCACTTCAATTTTTTCCACAATCGTGGGCGCAAGGAAGTTTTTAAAGTAGTTATTCCCACCCGTAAAGACTTGCAGCACCCAGAAATCCGGGTGTATTCCCACAAAACCCGCAAAGAGGGCAAAAAAGCTCAAAATAACCAGGGGAAGCTGCATCGGGAAGGAATCACGGTAGACTGCAAAAAATTTCTGTACCCGCGATTTACCCTTCAGGTGGCTCTCCACATATTCATCATCCTGAAGCACTTTTTGCCAGCGCTGGTAATACGGCACTTCAGCCAGTTTGTGGTCATCCACCCCACCCGCCATCAGAGTCGCATGTTCGGCGGCGGCACTGCGCGGTTGACCCCAGAAGGTCATCAGCCACAGGCGTCCGGTATAAAATGCGGTGAAGGTTGCAGCAATCACCAGCGAGACAAACACCAGCACATGCAGCCAGTAAAAATTACCGTCGCCCAGCCCCACCAGCAGCGCATCGGCCAGAATTTCATCTTTTGACCAGAAACCCGCCGTTAACAGGGGAAAACCTGCAAGGCTCAATCCACCCGCCGCAAATGCCAGCGCCGTAACCGGAATCCGGCTGAACAACCCGCCCATGTGACGCATGTTGTTGGGGTCGGCCACATAATCCAGCACCAGCCCATCGGGAATCATTTCAGGCGTCCATTCGGGAATCGGTTCGCCTTCAAAGGCATGAAGCTGACCATATGCCCCAACAGGCAGCGTATGATGGTCGTGAGCATGGCCGTGTGTAAGGTCATGGCCGTGTGGGTCTACTGTATCTTCGCCGCCGGCATGGTCATCCGTATGATGACCATGAGCATGATGTTCACCGTGTTCCATCGCATGAATCACCGCGCCGGAACTCATAAACAGCAGGGCTTTGAAAAACGCATGGGTAATCAGGTGGAAGGC